>NZ_JAVTJB010000009.1:0-163334 GCF_031843805.1 Arthrobacter sp. WCS2018Hpa-7 | reverse complement strand
TGGGCAGGCCGCACATGACACACCCGAGATTTACACACGTTTTGGCCTATAACCCTTTCTTCATGGTTAGTAACAGGCGTTGTCGAAATATCAGACATTACTGGCCTTAAACACATTGACCCCGACTCGAAAGCCGGGGTCAATGTGTTTGTTGAATCTGCAACCAGCAGAATTCAACAGGTAAGGCTAGACGACGGTAACGCCGGTTGCCTGGGGGCCCTTGGCGCCCTGACCGATCTCGAACTGAACGCGCTGGTTCTCATCGAGGGTCTTGAAGCCACCGGTCTGGATCTCGGAGTAGTGAACAAAAACGTCCCCATCCGAGTCATCCGGGGTGATAAAGCCGAAGCCCTTTTCAGCGTTGAACCACTTGACGGTTCCCAGTGCCATGTATTTCTCCTCATTGTGGAACATCAGTCCGATACACCTCGTACCGGCTTTGTTACTCCGCGAGAAGACCTTGGATTCCGTCCGGGGATACCGGTTGGTTTCGCAGGAGCTTCACGCTCGCAACTCGTCTTGCGAGCATGAAAACCACCTACACAAAGACTGCTACAACACTTTCATGTGCCCTGCCGGAGGTCAACGGTCTTTTGGGCAATTCTGGAAAATTTTCGGTAAAAAGAAGGTAACGCGCGCATTCAATTTGCGCTGTGAAGCCACAGGCCGTTGCGCATCACGCTGGTGAGTTCAAGATCTTCGTTTGTCACAACGAGGTCCGCCCGCAGGCCACGGCGCAGTCCACCTATTTCGTCGGAAAGTCCAAGGACAGCTGCAGGAACCGTCGTGGCGGAACAAACGGCGTCGGAAAGTCCGACGCCGGCCGCTACGGTTTTGCGGACAACCTCCAGGAGGGTGGCGGTGCCGCCTGCAATTGACCCTGTGGCATCCAACGTGGCGACACCATCGCTGACGGTCACAGGAGAGGGACCCAGCATGTAGCTGCCGTCCGAAAGGCCGGCGGCGGCCATGGAGTCCGTCACCAAGACAATGTTGGCAGCTCCTACCAGTTGGAAGACCGTAGCTACCGTGCTGGGATCCAAATGAGTGCCGTCGGCGATGAGCTCCACCACGGCCTTTCCCTCCTGTGCCATCCGCAGGCAGGCAGCAACGGGGCCCGGCGCGCGGTGGTGCAGGGGAGGCATCCCATTGAAAAGGTGCGTCACAGTGGGAAGCGAGCTGACGCCGTCGAATCCTGCTGATTCCAGTCCTTCGCGGGCGGCGGCCAGCGACGCCGCCGCCGTGGCGTCGTCGCAATCCGTGTGGCCGAGGGAGGGAGTGACACCGTGGGAGGTCATCAGGTCCACCAGCGCGGCAGCGCCCGGGAGCTCGGGAGCATAGGTCATGGTGGCCAGCTTGCCGGCTGCAGCGCCGACGAGCTCCTCCATCAGTTCCAGGTCCGGTTCCAGCAAGTAGTCCGGGTTCTGGGCTCCGCAGCGGGCATGGGACAAGAACGGGCCTTCGAGGTGGATTCCGGCTACGAGGCCTTCGTCCGCCAGCTTTACATACAGCTGGATGCCACGGAGTAGGTCCTCCGGGGGAGCGGTCACCATGCTGGCCAGGAACGTTGTTGTTCCCGAACGGTGCAGGAAGTCGACGGCTTTGCGCGCCGATGCCTCTTCCCCGCCTGGGAAATCGCCGCCATTGCCACCGTGGCAGTGAACATCCACCAGTCCGGGAATCAGGTAGCTGCCGCTGGGGACTCCCAACCGGACAGCGCTCTGGAAACCTTCAAATGATTCCGGATCAAAGCCAGCAGCAGCTCCGGCATAGGCGATTCTGTCGCCTTCGATGGCAACAAGGCCGTCCTCCACCACCTCGCCGTCACTGACAATCGTGCCTTTGATGATCTGGTGGCTTGGCGCGGAAGAAGTGGGCAAACGATCTGCGGCAGTCATGCTTTCGATTCTAGTGGCCTGCGGCACATGAGCCCGGGGAAAAGTCAGAAGAGCCGGGACTCGCTGTCATCCACGCCGCGCATGGCGTCATAATCAAGCGTTACGCAGGCGATGCCGCGATCGTTGGCCAGGACCTTTGCCTGGGGCTTGATCTGTTGTGCGGCGAAGATGCCTCGAACTGGTGCCAGCAGGGGATCGCGGTTGAGCAGCTCAAGGTACCGCGTCAGCTGTTCGACGCCGTCAATGTCGCCGCGCCGCTTGAGTTCAACGGCCACTGTGGCGCCGTTTGCGTCCCGGGCCAGGATGTCCACCGGACCGATTGCTGTGAAGTACTCGCGCCGGATGAGGGAGTAGCCGGTTCCGAGGGTCTCGATCTGCTCCGCAAGGAGTCGTTGAAGGTCCGCTTCCACTCCGTCCTTGATCAGGCCGGGGTCGGTGCCGAGCTCGTGCGAGGTGTCGTGCAGTTGCTCGTAGATGTTGATGATCAGGCGGTCATCGGTCTTGGCAGACTGGACCGTCCACTGTTCCACCACACCTTCCTCCACGTCCGTCTCCTCCGGCGTGGTCACCCGGAGCGTGGCTGGCGGGCTCATCCAGTTCAGCGGCTTGTAGGAGCCGCCGTCAGAGTGCACCAACACGGAGCCATCGGCCTTGACCAGCAGCAGCCGGGTGGCGAGGGGGAGATGGGCCTTAAGGCGGCCAACATAATCAACAGAACAACGGGCTATGACGAGTCGCACCCGCCCCACATTACCGCCTCACCATCTACAACAGTGTGGCTGGGGCAGAATGGAAGCATGCCCCGCTCCAACCGCCCTCGTCGCAACGCGTCCAGCACACGCTCCGGCAATGCCGGTGGCAAATGGGCCGAGCCGGCACCTGAGCTTGACCTGGAAAGGGCGCGGGGCGGAATTGCCCGGCGGGAAAGCGCACCGGATGGTGACTGGATGGTCCGGACCATGACAGCCAAAAAAGCGGAAAAGGAATACATCTGCCCCGGCTGCTCCACCGCTATCGTCCCCGGCATCGCGCATCTGGTGGTGTGGTCCGACAGCCACCTGTTTGGACAAGCCGCAGGGTTGGCCGAACGCAGGCACTGGCACACCAACTGCTGGACGGGCAGGACGTACCGCTACCGCTGATTCGCTAGTCTTGGAACCATGACTTTCGACCCCGCCTCGTTCGTGTTTACCCCGCAGGCTGCCCCCTCGGAGATCCGCGCATCCACGGTCCTTCCCGCCCGCCGCGAGAATGTGGAGTTCACCACTGAAGACGGCAAGGTATTGCTGGGCGAGCTGGCGTTGCCGGAATCAGGGGAGGTCACCGCGACGTTGATCACCCTCCACCCGCTGCCCACCCACGGCGGCTTCATGGATTCCCACGTCTACCGGAAGGCCTCCTACAGGCTCCCGGCGCTGGCCGGCGTGGCTGTGCTCAGGTTCAACACGCGCGGCACGCAGTCGCCGCGCGGTACCAGCGATGGCCACTTCGAAGAAGGTATCGGGGAGCGCTTCGACGTGGAGGCGGCAGTGCGCTTTGCTGTCGAGCGGGGTTTGCCGAACCGCTGGCTCGTCGGCTGGTCTTTTGGCACCGAACTTGCCTTGATGTACGGAGCTGTGGAGCCGGTGGCCCCGGAGATCGAAGGTGCAGTGCTGCTGTCCCCGCCGTTGCACCGTGCCACGGATGTCCACCTCAAGGAGTGGGCCGCCTCCGGCAAGCCGCTCACGGTCCTGGTGCCGGAGCACGACGACTACCTGCAGCCTGCCGAAGCAGCCCAGCGGTTCGGCCTGGTGCCGCAGGCCCGGCTGGTCGGCGTCGACGGTGCCAAGCACCTGTGGGTGGGCGAGAAGTACGCGGCACGCGTCCTGAATGAAATCGTCGACGACGTCACTCCCGCAGGTGCCGGCGTCGACGGCCTGCCCCGCGAGTGGGCGGGGCCGGTGGCGAACGGATAGTCCAGCAGCGAAGAGTTGTTGTACAGATAATGCCCCTTAACGGCGAGGTTAAGGGGCATTATCTGTACAAAAACCCGGCAGGGGACGAGTCAGTGCCGGTCTTGGCGGATGATGAAAACTTCCTTGATCAGGAGCATGATGGCGGCCGCCGTCGGAATGGCAATCAGCGCGCCCAGGACGCCGAGCAGGCTGCCGCCGGCGATCACCGAGATCACAGCTACGGCTCCCGGGACAGCCACGGCGCGTTGCATGATGCGCGGAGAGATGAAGTACGCCTCGAACTGCAGGTAGGCGAAGTAGGCGATCGCGTAGACGACGGCGGTCTGCCAGCCGGCGGTGAGGGCCACCAGGATGACCACGACGGCGGCGATCATGCCGCCCACCAGCGGAATGAAGGCGAGCAGGGCCACCACAAAGGCCAGCAGGACACTGAAGGGGATGCCCAGGATGGTCATCACAATGAAAGCGAAGATCGCGTTCAGGAGAGCGACGCATGCCTGGCCGATCACGTAGTTGCCCACGGAATCGGTGATGGCTTCGGAGAGCGCCTCAACACGGGGGCGTCGGGACCGGGGAGCGAGGCGGTAGGCCCACTTCTTCATGGACGGCAGGGCGGCCAGGAAGTAGAGGCTCAGGACCAGCACGATCAGGGAGCCGAACAGACCGTTGGCAACCGTGGATCCAAAGCCGACCACGCCGCCGAAGATGCCGCCCATGGCCTCGGGATCCTTGACGAACTTATCCAGCTCGGTGGTGATCCGGTCACGGACGCCGAACTGGCTGTCGGCGTTGCGGAAGAAGTCCGAGTCGAGGAATCCGCGGATCCACTCGGGGGCCTGGCGAACGATTTCCGATACCTGTTCCACGATGGTCGGAATCAGGGTTGCAAAGAACCCTGCCACCGCCAGGACGAGGGCTGAAACGGAGATCAGGATGCCTGCCGGCCGGGGGACCTTGCGGGATTCCAGCCAGCGGACTACAGGGTCCAGGCCCAGGGCTATGAAGAGTGCAGCGACGATCCACAAGATGAGCTGGGTGGTGTTGCTGGCGATATAGAACACTGCCAGAGCGATACCGACGCCGGCGGTCCCCATGAAGCCCACGTAGAGAGGGTGCTGGGACGACATTCGCGGCCCCGGGGCGCCGAAGCCGTGATCGTCTTCGGGCCGGAGGCCGCCGAGGCCCTCGTCGGTGTCGTCTTCCGGGGGCATTTCGAAACGAACGCGGGTGCGGGCTCCGGGAATGGGCTGCCTCAACCGGCGACCGAGGGCGGCGAGTCGTCCGGTGCGGACCGGAACCGTTGCGGCGGTGCCGTCCGAGGAAGCATCCACCGCACTTGACCCGGGCTCATCGGTGGGACGGGGCTCCAAGTGGTCTTTCACGCGGTTTTGCTGCCTTTTCATTAGTGGTAAAGGGCTGATTCAGGCGCTAAAAGGCCCGGATATCATGATCATCGCCACACTATCAGGAGCTCGGAAAGCCGCGATGGCGGCGCGATGGCGGGGTTTTCCCGATGTTGGGGAGATCACCCCGATCTGACTCTCTGATAACAAAACGGTTACCCTTGAAGTTCAACGACCGCTGATGATAGGTGATCCTGTGCGTTTGAAGACTGCAGCCTTGCTGGTGCTGCTGGGCCTGCTGACGATGCTGGCCGGCATTGGCCAGATGACTTTCTGGGCCCCCTCCGAGACCGTAACCGCCTCGGTTCCCAACGATACCAAAGCTGCCCCGCTGACGGTGATCGACCAAAAGTTGATCGACCTCCACGATGGGCCAGTGAAGATCAAGATCCAGGGTGAAGGCAACTTCATGGTCGCCACCGGGCGCCCGGACGACGTCGAAGCCTGGGTGGGTAAGACCGCCCACACCACGCTGACCGGCGTGTCGGCAGACCAGAAGTCATTGGAAGCCTCCTCGGTGGACGGCGAAGCAACAGCTCCCTCCCCGGCGGGATCCGATCTCTGGGTCAGCACCGAGGACGCCAGCGGCGAGTTGGACTACACCTGGAACCCTCCTGCTGATGGTGAGTGGTCCCTTTTGGTAGCCGCGGACGGAACCCAGCCTGCGCCGTCGTCGATTTCCATGACTTTCCCGAACAACGCCACCACCCCCTGGGCCGTGCCGCTGATCGTTCTGGGCATCATCATCATCCTGGTGGGAGCGGCCCTGCCCTTCATCGCCAAAGCCCTGTCCAACCGCCGCAAGGACGGCCAGGACGACGAACCGCATGATGGCGGGGAAACCACCACGCTGCCCGTCCAGTCGACGTCAGGTGACGCCGGCCGTCGTCGTGGTCCGGAAACCGAAGGACCTGCGCTCCGGGTCACCGCCATTGCCGCTGCCTTGGCAGCTGTCATGGTAGGCGGCACGGCTGTCGCCGCCCAGGCAACCACCACGCCTGAGGCGACCCCCACCTCTTCTGCCGCAGCGCCCGCCGAGGGCGACGGCGGCACCCCCGTGCTGCTGGAATCCCAGCTGCAGCGGATCCTGGAACAGGTAGCCAGCACGGTTGATGCTGCTGACGCCGCCAAGGATGCAGCCAAGCTGGCTCCCCGCGTCGACAAGATGGAACTGCAGATCCGTACGCAGAACTACAAGATCCGCACCGCGGTATCGGCTTATGAAGCCCGTATGCCCGTCCGGGCCACGAAGCTCCAGAGCAGCGTCATCAGCACCAAGCGCGAGTGGCCCCGTACGGTCTTTGCCCTGACCCAGGGCGACGGCAACGTTGTGCCGCAGGTCCTGACGCTTGTTCAGCTCTCGCCGCGGGAAAACTACAAGCTTTGGGGCAGCGCGCCGCTGCAGCCCGGGACCAACTTCCCGTCGTTCCCCGTTCCCCGCGAAGGAACCGACCCTGTGCCCGCCGGCGACAACACAGGCTTGGCGTACAGCGGCAACGAGGCCTTGGGCATCCTGGCTGAAATGCTGACCACGCCTGACTCGCCGAACCGGAGCAAGCTGGCTGACGGCCAGGCGTCCCCGTACATCGCCGGTGCCCTGGCCTACCAGGCAGACACCGTGAAGAACGGGACCAGCGCCAACTTCAAATTTACCCATACACCCGCGACCAACCAGACCGTTGTGCTGCGCACCGCTGACGGTGGCGCGCTGGTGGTGGGACGACTGGACTTCAACTTCGAGGGCACGCCCAAGGCGGCAGGAGACAAACTCCTCCTTGAAGATGATTCCGCCGTCTTTGCCGGGGGCAAGGAGACCACTACCGGTATGGTGCTGAACTTCGCTGAGTCCGTGGCTGTGTACATTCCACCGGCAGGATCCGCCGATCCCATGAAGCTCGTCGCAGCTACGCGGGGCTTGGTAGGGGCCAGCTTCAAGTAGGCAATTCCGCTGCAGGGCAGCGGCTAGAGTGGATGGTATGAGTTCGCCCGGATACCGACCCACTCCAGCCGCTGCCAGCCAGCTCAACCTTCGCGGCGCCGTTGACCTCTCGTCACTGCGCCGCCCGGCCGCACCCCCCGCGCCGCCAGCCTCCCCTTCCGCGGACGGTGCTGCGCGCGACGGCGGAACCCCCAATGGTGATGAAACTAATGGTGGCACCGGCTCGGCACCCCTGAGGGTGGATGCCACAGAAACAAACTTCCAGGATCTGGTGCAGCTGTCTGCGCAGATTCCTGTTCTCTTCCTTCTCTGGTCGCGCTATGCACCGGAATCGCCCGCAGTCCTGGACGCCGCTGAGCGCGTGGTGGAAACTTACGCCGGCCGGCTGGTTCTCGCGGCTGCAGACGTCGACGCCTTCCCGCAACTGGCGCAGGCCTTCCAGGTGCAGGCTGTTCCCACCGCGGTAGCCGTGGTGAAGGGCCAGCCCGTTCCTCTTTTCCAAGGTCCTGCCGATGACGCGCAAATCAGGGACCTCGTGGAGGAACTCCTCAAAGTCGCTGCCGCCAACGGGGTGAGCGGAAGCATCCGTGACGCCGCCGCCCAGGGTGGGGAAGCCGAGCCTGAGCCCCTCCCGCCCCTGCATCAGGCCGCCATTGACGCGATCGAGGCCGGTGACTACGCCGGAGCTGCTGCGTCCTACAAGCAAGCGCTCTTGGAGCAGCCTGCAGACACTGACGCCAAAGCCGGACTGGCCCAGGTTGAACTGATGGCCCGGTTGGAGAACCTTTCTGCTCCCGAGGCAGAAAACCTCCGTGACCTTGCCGCCCGGGAACCCGACAACCTCGACGCCCAGTTTGGCGTCGCCGACCTTGACGTTTCCGGGGGGCACATCGAGGACGCCTTCAGCCGCATCATCACGTTCATCGGCAGGAATTTCGGTCCGGAACGCGAGACCGCGCGCGTGCGGCTCCTTGAACTCTTCGAGGTAGTCGGAACTTCGGACGAGAGGGTAGCCAAGGCCCGTCAAGGACTCGCGAGGGTTCTTTTCTAGTGCCGTCCGCGCTGTTCTCTCCGCTGCAGCTGCGTTCACTCACTATCCCGCACCGGGGGTGGGTCTCGCCCATGTGCCAGTACAGCTGCCATCCCGGGACCGGAGAAGGCGTCCCCAACGACTGGCATCTGATGCACCTCGGCTCCTTCGCCGCCGGTGGTGCCGCCTTGATCATGAGCGAGGCCGCAGCGGTCAACGCTGTGGGCAGGATCAGCCCGTTGGACGCCGGGTTGTACTCCGATGAGCAGGCCGCGGGCTGGGAACGCATTGTTGATTTCGTCCACCGGCATGGCGCCGTGGAGTGCAGGATCGGCGCGCAGTTGGCCCATGCAGGTCGCAAGGCTTCGACGTACTGGCCCTTCGCCGATCAGACAGGCTCCGTGCCATCGTCCGACGGCGGGTGGGTCACCGTTGGACCTGCCACCACACCGTTCGACGGCTACGCCGCGCCGGCGGCGATGAGCGAGGAGGACATCCTGGCTGTAGTGGACGACTTTGCCGCCGCGGCCTCGCGGGCTGTTGCTGCGGGTTTTGACACCGTGGAGATCCACGGCGCCCACGGCTATCTGTTGCACCAGTTCCAAAGTCCGCTCATCAATACCCGGACGGACAAGTGGGGCGGCAACGAGGAGGGGCGGAACAGACTCATGCTCAGCGTGGTGGACGCGGTCCGAAACGCCATCCCGGACTCCATGCCGCTCCTGTTGAGGATCTCCGCCACCGACTGGGCTGACGGGGGAGTGGACGCTGAGGCGTCAGTCCGCCTGGCCCGTGCTGCTGCCGGGCGCGGCGTCGACCTCGTGGACGTCTCTTCCGGTGGTGCTGTGGCGCACCAGAAAATCAGGGCCGTGCCTGGCTACCAGGCCGGGTTCGCCGAACAGATAAGGCGCGACGCCGGTGTCCCCACCGGGGCGGTAGGGCTTCTCACCAGTGCCGCCCAAGCCGAGGACATTGTTGCCAATGGCAGGGCAGATGCCGTGTTCATGGCACGTGCGGCCTTGCGCGATCCGCATTGGTGGCTGAGGGCCGCGTACGAACTCGGCCATGACATCCCCTGGGTTCCGCAGTACCAGCGGGCCGTCCCCCGCCACGGCTTCTAGAACCGGCTCCGGCTCCGGTGCGCGAGGTTAGGCTGGTCACATGACGGAACCACGCCATGAACCCACGCCCACGTCCGCGCCGCCACAGGATGCCGCGACTCCACAATTCCCCGCACCGCCTCAAGTCTCCGCACAGGCCCCGCCAACCCAGGACCCTGAATCACCGCCTGCGTCAGCGCCACTGGCTGCCTTGTCCATCCGTGGCCTGGCCAAGCGCTTCGGTGACAAGATCGCCGTGGATGGCGTCAGCCTGGAAGTACCTGCCGGATCCTTTTACGGGATGGTCGGCCCCAACGGTGCAGGCAAGACCACCACGTTGTCCATGGCCACAGGGCTGCTGAGGCCGGACTTTGGCACAGCCTTGATCCATGGAGTTGACGTATGGGCGCGTCCGTTGGAGGCCAAGAAGCTCATGGGTGTCCTGCCTGATGGCGTTCGCCTCTTTGACAGGCTGACGGGCGAGCAATTGGTGACCTACTCCGGACTCCTTCGCGGCATGGACCGCGACGTTGTCGGTGCACGTGTTCCTGAGTTGCTGGCTGCCCTTGACCTTGAAGCCGATGCCGGTTCGTTGGTGGTTGATTACTCCGCCGGCATGACAAAGAAGATCGCCCTGGCCTCCGCTCTCATCCATGCACCGCGACTCCTTGTCCTTGATGAGCCTTTTGAGTCGGTGGATCCTGTGTCGGCTGCCAACATCCGGGGCATCCTGGAGGGATACGTCGCCTCCGGAGGCACGGTCATTGTTTCCAGCCATGTCATGGACCTCGTGCAGCGCATGTGCAGCCACGTCGCAGTGGTGGCTGGTGGACGCCTTCTGGCAGCAGGCTCCGTGGACGAGGTCCGCGATGGCTCTACGTTGGAGGAACGCTTTGTCCAGCTGGTGGGCGGCGGACACCGAACGGAGGGGCTGGAATGGTTGCGCACCTTCTAAGCCTCAAGTGGCGCCTGCTCCTTAATGGGTTCAAGCGCAGTCCGTGGCAGCTGGTGGGCATGGCCCTGGGGCTCCTTTATGCATTGGGATTGCTGGTCCTCCTGGTTGGAGGCCTCATAGCACTGCGGTTGGCTGATCCGGAGATCGCCCACACTGTAGTGGTATTGGGTGGAGCGGCCACAGTCCTTGGGTGGGCCATCATCCCCCTCGTTGCCTCGGCCGCGGACATGACCCTGGACCCTGCGCGGTTCACCACGTTCGCCATACCTTCCAAGCAACTCCTGACGGGCCTGGCCCTCGCGGGTTTCATCGGCATTCCCGGCCTGGCTACGTTGATTGCCGCCCTGGGAACTGTTGGGACCTGGTGGCGCAGTGTTCCGGCCGTCACAGGTGCCGTGCTGGGGGCTGTCCTTGGTGCCCTGACGTGCATCGTGTTGTCCAAAGTAGTCACGACGGCGACAGCCGGCCTGGCGGCTTCGAGGCGTTTCAAGGACGTCAGCAGCATCGTTGTCTTCATCCCCTTGGTCCTGTTGGGTCCCATCATGATGGGCGTGGTGGACGGTGTCCGCGGCAGCGCCGACTACCTCCCGGTGCTCGCCCGAACGGTATCGTGGACGCCCTTGGGTGCGGCCTGGTCCCTTGGCGGTGACATCGATTCCGGTAATCTTGCTGCGGCCGGACTCAAGTTCCTGATCGCGGCGGCCACCATTGCCGCGCTCCTCTTCTGCTGGCATGTGCTCCTGAAGCGTGCGCTGGTGACGCCTGCGTACTCCGGAGGCACGGCCAGAAAGGGCGGAAAGCTTGGCTTGTTCGGGCTGCTCCCCGGTACGCCGGCCGGGGCCGTTGCTGCCAGGGCGCTGATCTACTGGTTGAAGGACCCGAGGTATGCGGCGTCATTGGTGATTGTTCCGATGTTCCCGGTGCTGTTCTACTTCAGCGGCTCACAGAGCGGCAGCTATGGCTTGCTCATGATTCTGGGTCCGCTGACCGCTTTCGTCATGGCGTGGTCCATCTGCGCCGATGTCTCTTATGACAACACTGCCTTTGCCCTTCATCTCGCGGCGGGCGTCAAGGGAGTGGATGACAGGCTTGGGCGGGCCTTGGCCTGCCTGGCCATATCGCTTCCGGTCGTGCTGCTCTTTACTGTGGGGCCCCTGTTCGTGACGGGCGACTGGCAGTGGCTGCCCAACCTCCTGGGGTTGTCCCTCGGAACGCTGTTCACCGGCCTGGGGCTTTCTTCAGTCATTTCTGCCCGGTACAACATTGCCGTCCCCTTGCCCGGCGACAGCCCGTTCAAGAAGCCCCCGGGAAACGTTGCCCAGACCCTGGCCGTCCAAGCGGTGGGGATGGGCCTCCTGGCTCTCCTGTTGGTTCCTGAACTTGCATTGGTGGCAGTCCAGGCTTTCACTGGTGGGCCGGAGGCTGGCTGGATCAACCTGGTGGCGGGCCCGGTACTGGGTGTCATCCTGTTCATCGTGGGCATCCGCCTCGGTGGAAAATGGTTGGACGCACGGGGGCCGGAAATGTTCGCCCAGCTCAGTGTGAACCGTTAGCCGCGTAACAACCGTGCCCGTAGGTGGGACATGGGATAACGTCTCTGTCAGATAGCTCGAAGACCCCAACCAAGAAAGGCCGTGACGATGGAAGTTGTCATTCTCCCTGGCACCAAGCAGATCGGTGCGCTTGCAGCCGATGCCATTGAAGCATTGGTCCGCCGCAAGCCGAATGCTGTGCTGGGCCTGGCTACGGGGTCCTCGCCGCTGCCTGTCTATGACGAACTCGCACGCCGCTACGATGCCGGGGGGCTGGACTTCAGCCAGGCGCACGGTTTCGCGTTGGACGAGTATGTGGGCCTTGAGGCCGGACATCCGGAGTCCTATCGCGAGGTGATCCGGCGCGAATTCACCAATCGGGTGAACATCAAACCGGAGAATGTGCACGGCCCGGACGGCGCCGCCAAGGATCTGGAGTCAGCCTGCCAGGACTACGAGGATGCCATCAAGGCAGTAGGGGGCGTGGACCTCCAGATCCTGGGGGTGGGCACTGACGGGCACATCGGTTTCAACGAGCCCGGATCATCCCTGGCGTCCAGGACGCGGATCAAAACACTGATCGAGCAGACCCGGAAGGACAACGCCCGCTTCTTCGACAGCATCGATGATGTTCCCCATCATGTGGTGACCCAGGGGCTGGGGACCATCATGGATGCCCGTCATGTGGTGCTTGTCGCAACAGGTGCCCAAAAGGCGCAGGCGGTGCGCGATTTCGTGGAGGGACCCGTGGCCGCGATTTGTGCTGCATCAATCCTCCAGATGCACCCCCACGCAACAATCCTGGTGGATGAAGCAGCCGCGTCATCGCTGAAACTGGCTGATTACTATCGGCACACGTACGACAACAAGCCGGAGTGGCAGGGCATCTAGACGGTAAGATGTTTGGCATGACTACGCTTCCTCCGGATCCATTCGAAAACGACCCCATGCGCGAGCTTTCCGGAGCCGGAACGTCCACTGCCACCATTGAGCGCGAGGAAACGCGCCAGGAAGTGGAACCCGGCGACCGCGAGCGTTTTTCCCACTATGTCCGCAAGGAAAAGATCATGGAGTCGGCGTTGACCGGCGAGCCGGTCATTGCCTTGTGCGGCAAGGTTTGGACGCCCGGACGCGACCCCCAGAAGTTCCCGGTCTGCCCGGAGTGCAAGGAGATCTATGAAGGTCTCCGCCCCGGCAACGACGGTGGAAAAAACGGCGGCCCGGGCAACTCCAAGTAGTGGGTGGGAAGAGAACACAGGTCCCTTCTGATCGTTACCGTTTTGTCCTCCAGTCCGGCGGTCACGCCGGGCTGGAGGTAATGGTCGTTGCCATCAGGCCGGGGGAGTCAGCATGACAGAAACACTTTTTGGTGGACCATCCCTGCCTCCGGCGTACCCGGAACGGGCTGCGTGGGGAACTGCGCCCAAGCTCCGTGCCTGGCAGCAGGAGGCCCTTGACCTCTACATGACCCGCAACCCGAAGGACTTCCTGGCCGTGGCGACGCCCGGCGCCGGTAAGACCACCTTTGCGCTGCGCATTGCCACCACACTGCTGGACAGCGGCGTGGTCAACCGGATCACGATCGTTGCTCCGACCGACCACCTGAAGCGGCAGTGGGCTGATGCCGCAGCCAAGGTGGGCATCGCGATCGATCCCAACTTCAAGAACTCCGACGGCCAGCACGGCCGTGGTTTTGTGGGCGTCGCTGTGACGTACGCACAGGTGGCGAGCAAGCCGATGCTGCACCGCGCCAAGACTGAAGCGGCGCGCACGTTGGTCATCCTGGATGAAATCCACCACGGCGGTGAAGCGCTCTCTTGGGGCGATGGCCTGCGCGAGGCATTTGATCCGGCCGCGAGGCGCCTGTCACTGACTGGTACTCCGTTCCGCTCGGATACCTCTCCCATTCCGTTTGTTGAATACGCTGAGGACCGGGACGGCATCCGGCGTTCCAAAGCCGATTACACCTACGGTTACGGCAATGCGCTGCGGGACCACGTGGTCCGCCCCGTGCTCTTCATGGCTTATTCAGGCCAGATGCGGTGGCGAACAAGTGCAGGTGACGAAATGGCTGCCTCGCTGGGCGAAGCTGCCGTCACCAAGGACATCACCTCCCAGGCGTGGCGCACGGCGTTGAACCCCACCGGAGAGTGGATCCCTGCCGTGCTCGCCGCGGCGGACAAGCGCCTCAGCGAGGTCAGGCGGACGGTGCCGGACGCCGGTGGCCTGGTCATTGCCACGGACCACGACGACGCCCGTGCCTATGCGGGCCAACTTAAGAAGATCACGGGCCAGTCGCCCACGGTGATCCTTTCGGACGACTCCAAGGCCTCGAGCAAGATCGAGGAGTTCTCCGCGGGTGAACAGCGCTGGATGGTTGCCGTCCGGATGGTGTCCGAAGGTGTTGACGTGCCGCGCCTTTCTGTCGGCGTCTATGCCACTTCCACCTCCACGCCATTGTTCTTCGCCCAGGCCGTGGGACGTTTTGTGCGTGCCCGCAAGAGGGGCGAGACGGCGTCGGTCTTCCTGCCGTCCGTGCCCCCGCTGATGATCCTCGCCAACACCATGGAGGCAGAGCGTGACCACGCTTTGGACCGCCCGGAGAAGGACGAGGACGGTCTTTTCAATCCTGAAGGGAACCTCATGGCCGAGGCCAACCGGGAGGACAAAGCCTCGGACGAGCTCACCAAGGGCAAGTTCGAAGCACTGGACTCCCAAGCTTCGTTTGACCGCGTCCTCTTTGATGGTGGCGAGTTCGGCACGGGAGCGGACATCGGTTCCGATGATGAACTGGACTTCCTGGGCATTCCAGGGCTCCTCGACGCCGAGCAAGTAGGAACACTGCTGCGTCAACGCCAGCACGATCAGCAGTCGCGCAAGAAACGCCAGTCACCGCTGGCGGCTGCAGCCGCACCCGCTGTGCCTGACCACCGGATGCTCATGGATCTCCGGAACGAGCTGGCCAAGAACGTCGCTGCCTGGGCTGCCCGAACCGGCACCCCGCACGGAGTAGTGCACACCAAACTTCGTGAAGTGTGTGGCGGCCCTGCTGTGGCACAGGCCAATGAGGAGCAACTGCAGGCCCGCCTGCGCAAGCTCCAGGACTGGTTCATCGGCAGGAAGTAGCGAGACCATCATCTGCAGAAAAGCCAGGGGGCGCCGCGTTTGCGGCGCCCCCTGGCTTTTCTGCTGTAACGCTGTTCAGCTTCAGTCGCGTTCGACGTCGACGCCGGCTGCTTCCATTTCGTCGAGCGCATCGGTGAAGTCGTCGGCAATTCCGGCGGTAAGCCCAGCGATGACGGTGGTGTTGTAGCCGGCCTGCACGGCATCGAGCGCCGTTGACTTGACGCAGTAGTCGGTGGCGAGGCCCACCACTACGACGTCCTCGACGTCGTGGCTTTGCAGCCAGTCATCGAGGCCAATGGCATCCTGGTCGAAGACTTCGGCAACGGTGGCCCCGGCCTTCAGGTCTCCCGTAGGAACGTCGTCTTCGGGGGCGAGGACACCTTCAAAACCGGAGTAGGCCGCTGTGTACTGGCCCTTGCGGAAATAGGCCTGGATGTACTCGGGGTCAAGGTCTTCGTGAAGCTCCGCGCCTTTGGTCCGGGCGCGGCAGTGCGGAGGCCAGGAATCCACCATGTCGGGTTCATCGGAGAAGTGGTCGCCCGGTTCGATGTGCCAATCCTGGGTGGCCACGATGTGGTCGAAGTGCTGCTGGTTGGCGTCCACATATTCGGTGATGGCTCCGGCGACGGCGGCGCCACCTTCGACGGCCAGGGTGCCGCCCTCGCAGAAGTCGTTCTGGACATCGACGATGATCAGGGCGCGGGACATCAGTTCTCCTCGTAAACGGTGGGGATGGCAGCCTCGCCGCGCTGGAGGCGGTTGACGACGGCGGGCAGCTCGGCCATGGTGGCCGAGTGCCTTTCCTTGGCGCGAATGACGCCTTCCGGGCCGGTCCAGCCCGGGAGTACCTCGCCGTTCTTGACGAATTGGTGAAGCAGCACGCGGTCGTTGCCGTCATCTTCGGGACGGTGGCCGATGCCCACGACTTCCTGGGTGGCGCGCCCGCGCTCATTGAGCTTGCGGAGGGCGTATTTGCGTCCGCCCACGCTGGCCTTGTTTTTGGCGGCCTTGGCCACGGAGATGAATTCACCGGAATCGTTGGTGCGGCTGACCAGCTTGTAAACCATGCTGGCAGTGGGGGCGCCGGAGCCTGTCACCAACGACGTGCCCACCCCGTAGGAGTCCACTGGAGCGGACTGCAGGGCGGCAATGGCGAACTCGTCGAGGTCCGAGGTCACCACAATCCTGGTGTTGACGTTGCCGAGGTCATCGAGCAACTGCCGTACCCATTGGGCCTGTGCAATCAGGTCGCCCGAATCCAGGCGTACCGCACCGAGTTTGTCACCGGCCAGTTCCACCGCAGTGCGCACCGCTGTCTCGACGTCATAGGTATCAACCAGCAGCGATGTCCCTGGTCCAAAAGTCGCGATCTGCGCTTCGAAGGCCTCCCGCTCGGTGTCATGAAGGAGGGTGAAAGAGTGGGCCGCGGTGCCCACGGTCTTGATGCCGTAACGTCGTCCGGCCTCCAGGTTGGAGGTGCTGGCGAAGCCGGCTATCACCGCGGCGCGGGCGGCCGCCGTCGCCGATTCTTCCTGGGTCCGCCGGGAGCCCATCTCGATGCAGGGGCGGGTGCCCGCGGCAGAGGTCATGCGCGAAGCGGCGGATGCAATGGCGCTGTCGTAGTTGAGGACAGAGAGGATGTAGGTCTCCAGGATGCAGGCTTCTGCGAAGGTGGATTCCACGATCAGGATGGGGGAGTTGGGGAAATAGGCGTCGCCTTCGGCATAGCCCCAGATGTCTCCGCTGAACTTGTAGTCGGCCAGGTAGTCCAGGGTTTCCTGGTTGACCACCTTGTTCTGCTCAAGGAATGCGAGCTCGGCGTCGCCGAAGCGGAAGTCGGCGATCCCCTCCAGCAGGCGGCCGGTACCGCCCACCACGCCATAGCGCCGCCCGTCCGGCAGCCGCCGGGCGAAGGCTTCAAACACCGAACGTCGATGCGCGGCGCCTGAATGCAAAGCGGCCTGAAGCATCGTCAGTTCGTAGTGGTCTGTGTACAAGGAAGTTGCGGGATGGTCCCAGGACGCGGCTCTACTCACGAATTCACTCTAGTGCGAGCCGCCATAGAATGGACAGATGAGCCCTAGCGTTGCGTATGGCACGGACATCGATGAGCGGACCAAAGCTGCAGAGCAGTCCGCCACCGATGTCCTGACAGCCCCTGATATCCCGTGGAACCTTGTGATCTGGAATGATCCCGTGAATCTGATGAGCTACGTGAGCTTTGTTTTCCAGAGTTACTTCGGCTATTCCGAGTCCAAAGCCCACAAGCTCATGATGGAGGTCCACAAAAAGGGCCGGTCCATCGTGGCCCACGGCAGCAAGGAACAAGTGGAGCAGCACGCGGTGGCCATGCACGGGTTTGGCCTGTGGGCCACCGTCGAAAAGGCCGCGAGCGGCAACGAGACACCTGGAAAGGGCGGCCGCCAGCGTGGCTAAGGCATTCAAGTACGGACTCAAGGGCATCACCGGCTACCTCGAGCCCGCCGAGCGCGACCTCCTGCGCGGATTGCTGGACGACGTCATTTCCATGCTGGAGCAGGACGTGCGGGAGAATGAGGACCCGTTGGCGGCGCTCATCGGCCTGGACATGGACGTCAAGCAGCCCAGCGACCGCGCCCTGTTGCGGCTTCTGCCCAACGTCATGAAGGACGACGACGGCGGCTCGCTGGAGTTCCGTCAACTCACCGAACGCTCGGTGCGGGAAAACAAGATCGGCGCCCTCAGGGCTGCGGCCATGGGGCTCGACAAAGACGAGCTGATCCTGACGCCGGAAGACGCCACCCGCTGGTCCATGGCGCTGAACGATGTCCGCCTGGTCCTGGCCGAGCGCCTGGACATTCGGGACGAAGCGGACGCGGAACATATCCACAGCATGCAGGACTGGAGCCAGGCCGAGGACGTGGAGAGCTACTTGGCACTGGTTTACAACTTCACTACGTGGCTGCAGGAGTCCCTGGTGCAGGCCATGATGGCCGCAAGGCAGGCGAAATCCTGATCCGGACGGCCGGGCCGTGCTCCCGCCTTGTGACACATCAGACACGAGGCGGAGGCCACAGGTAATGGCCGCACACCAAGGGAAGCCTTATTCTCGAATAATTATGACTTCAGCATCGGGTTCACCAAGCGGCACCCTGGGCTCTGACGCCCCCATCAGCACGGGGGAACTTGTCGGGACGCGCCCGATCGGCATTTTCGACTCCGGAGTGGGCGGCTTGACTGTAGCGCGTTCCATCATCGATCAGCTCCCCAATGAATCAATCCTGTACGTCGGTGACACCGCCAACGGCCCTTACGGACCGCTTCCCATCGCCGAGGTGCGCGCCAACGCCCTGGGTGTCATGGATGAATTGGTGGACTCGGGCGTGAAGTTGCTGACCATCGCCTGCAATTCGGCGTCGGCGGCTGTGCTCCGGGACGCACGGGAACGTTATACGGCCCGCTACGGCATCCCGGTCATCGAGGTTATCCAGCCTGCAGTGCGGCGGGCTGTTTCTGCTACGCGCTCAGGCCGGATCGGTGTCATCGGAACCTCGGCCACCGTGGGATCGCGTGCCTATGAGGACACCTTTGCTGCTGCCCCGGACCTCACCATCACGTCCGTGGCATGCCCGGCGTTCGTGAACTTTGTGGAGGCAGGGATCACCACCGGCCCTGACCTGCTTGCCGCCGCCAACGAATACTTGGAACCGCTCAAGCACGCCGGCGTGGACACCGTGGTTCTGGGTTGTACGCACTACCCGCTGTTGACCGGTGTCATCTCCTTCGTGATGGGTGAGGATGTCACGTTGGTTTCCAGCGCGGAGGAGACCGCCAAGGACGTATACCGTGCCTTGGCCACCCATGGCATCCAACGGACGGAGTCCACTACGCCGAGCCACGAGTTCATTGCCACCGGTGATGCCGCACAATTCGAGACTCTCGCCCGCCGCTTCCTGGGGCCGGAAGTTCTTTCCGTGAAGCATGTGGACCATGTGGCGGCGCAGTACCCCACAGGCAGCCTGGCCCGCATCACGCCCGAGATGTTGGAAGCAGCACGGTCAGGAACCGGGTTCTCCCGACGCTCATATTTCGTACAGCCGGACCGTGGCCTGAGCGGCAGTGCGGGCACAACCCTGGGGCGTGGACTGTGAAGCTGACCATAGTGGGCTGCACCGGTTCCTTCCCCGGTCCCGGCTCGCCGGCGTCGTGCTATTTGGTGACGGCGCACGACGGCGAACGCGAGTGGAAGATCGTCATGGACCTCGGCAGTGGAGCACTGGGAGCGATCCAGCGCTACACCGATCTTGAAGACATCGACGCGATATTCCTCACCCACCTTCATCCGGACCATTGCATGGACCTCTGCGGACTCCACGTGGCTGTCAGATGGAAGCCCGGCGGATGGGGACGGGACCGGTTGCCGGTGTGGGGGCCTGCTGCCACAGCGGACCGGATGGCGACGGCCTATGGCCTGGACCTGGATCCCGGCATGCACGAGGAATTCGACTTCACCCACTGGGCCGAGCGCCGGCCCGTCACTGTGGGTCCTTTCACCGTGACGCCGTATGCCGTCAACCACCCGGTTGAAGAGGCGTACGCGCTGCGCGTGACGGCCACCGAACCTGGCAAGGACGGCGTCCCAGTGACCAAAATCCTGACGTACTCCGGTGACACCGACTCGTGCCAGGGGCTTGAAGATGCAGCCAAGGGCTCGGATCTGTTCCTGTGTGAGGCAGCGTTCGAGGAAGGCCGGGACGACGACATCAAAGACGTCCACCTCACCGGCAAGCGGGCAGGCGAGGCAGCAACGAACGCTTCTGCAAGGAGGCTGCTTCTCACCCATATTCCTGTGTGGACGTCCCAAACCAAAGTGCTGTCAGAAGCAAAACCGGTGTTTGCCGGTGACGTCGCCGTCGCCGTCGCCGGAGTCCACTACACGATCTAGCACCTTGCCGACGTCGGGAGGTGCGCCGGGCTTGGCTAAGCTTGAACCATGACTTCTGAAGCTACATCCACACCCGTCATCCGCGCCGATGGCCGGACACCTGACCAACTGCGTCCCATCAGCATCACCCGCGGCTGGTCAAAGCAGGCCGAAGGTTCGGCATTGATCGAGTTCGGCAATACGCGGGTCCTGTGCACAGCTTCGCTGACCGAGGGCGTGCCGCGTTGGCTCAAGGGCGAAGGCCGCGGCTGGGTCACCGCAGAGTACGCCATGCTTCCCCGTGCCACGAACACCCGCTCGGACCGTGAGTCCGTCAAGGGCAAGATCGGCGGACGCACCCATGAGATTTCACGCCTGATCGGCCGTTCCCTGCGCTCCATCATTGATACCAAGGCGCTCGGCGAGAACACGATCGTCCTGGACTGCGACGTCCTGCAGGCCGACGGCGGCACCCGCACCGCTGCGATCACCGGCGCCTATGTGGCCCTGGCAGAAGCCATCCGTTTCGCCCGCGAGAACAAGCTCATCGCCCGCAACGCCGAGCCGCTGGTGGACACTATCGCAGCCGTGTCCGTAGGGATCATCGACGGCGTACCCATGCTTGACCTGCCCTATGTGGAGGATGTCCGCGCTGAGACTGACATGAACGTGGTGGTGACCGGATCAGGGAAGTTCGTTGAAGTCCAGGGCACGGCTGAAGGCGCCCCCTTCGACCGCGATGAACTCAACGCACTGCTGGACCTCGCCTTGCTGGGCACCACGCAGTTGTCCGCCATCCAGCGCGAAACCCTGGCTGAGGCCCCGTGAGCGGCACTGTGCCAACTCAAGCGCCCCGCCTTGTCCTGGCCACGCACAACAAGGGCAAGCTGAGGGAACTCCGCGAACTGCTCCGGGGCCAGGTTCCAGGGCTCGACGTCGATACCCAGGTGGTGGACGCCGCTGCGGCAGGTGCCCCGGATGTTGCGGAAACCGGTGTCACGTTTGCCGAGAACTCACTCCTCAAAGCCCGGGCCGTAGCGGAGGCGACAGGCTTGATAGCCATAGCCGATGATTCCGGGCTGGCCGTTGATGTCCTGGGCGGAGCTCCCGGAATCTTCTCTGCCCGATGGTCCGGAACCCACGGTGACGATGCCGCCAACCTGAACCTGCTCCTGGCCCAGCTCTCCGATGTTCCGGACGCGTTCCGCGGAGCAGCGTTCGTCTGTGCTGCCGCATTGGCCGTGCCGGGTCCAGATGGCATCGCCCACGAAACCGTGGAGTATGGCCAGCTTGAGGGGACGCTCCTGCGTGAACCTCGCGGAGAAGGCGGCTTCGGCTACGACCCCGTGCTGCAGCCTGCCGGGATGGACCGCAGTTGTGCGGAGCTGAGCCCGGAGGAGAAAAACGCCATCAGTCATCGCGGCCAGGCGTTCCGGGCCCTGCTTCCGGGGATCGTCTTGGCATTGTCCGAGTCCGGCTCGAACTAGCTTCTTCGACAAAAAAGGCACCCCGCCATGCGGGGTGCCTTTTTCAGTGCTTGGGCGGTGATCCTCAGTGCTCGCCGTGCTTGCCGCCTTCGTGTTCTTCGATGAATTCCTCCACGGGGTCGGTGCCTGCTGCTGCCGCCTTGCGCTTGGCGACGAAGCCACGGCCGACCTCAATGAAGATCGGGATGACCGAGATCAGGACTATGACGATGAAGATGATGTCGATGTTGTTGCCAACCCACTCGAACTGGCCAAGCCATGCGCCGAGCAGGGTAACGCCGCCGCCCCAGAGGACGGCACCGATGACGTTGAAGAGGAAGAACTTGCGCTTATCCATCTGCGCAACGCCCACGATCACCGGTACGAAAGTGCGGATAATGGGAACGAAGCGCGCCAGGATCAACGCCTTGCCACCATGCTTCTCGAAGAACGCATGGGCGCTCTCCACGTTTTCTTTCTTGAAAAGCCGTGAATCCGGCTTGTTGAAGATGGCCGGTCCGGCCTTCGATCCAATGAGATAACCGGTCTGGTTACCGATGATGGCGGCCACGATGATCATGCCGCACATAGCCCACAGGTTGAATTCGATGGCGCCGGTGGAGACCAGCAGCCCCGCCGTGAACAGCATCGAATCGCCCGGCAGGAAGAAGCCCACCAGGAGGCCTGTTTCAGCGAAAACAATGGCGCAGACCAGGAGGACCACCCACGGTCCCAACGGGGAATCGCGGAGGAAGACGTCGGGGTTCAACCAGTCCGGCAGGAACGAGGCCATGGAAGGCTGAACCGGTCCCGCGCCCCCGAAAGTGGATACGGCAAGGTCGTTTATCGCAGAAAAGATCACCCATCAAGCCTACTTGACGGCCGTCGTCGTGATTTTCGGGGGAGAGCCCTTGACTCCTGCCTCGCTGCTTGTATGGTTAGTTACATGAGTAATGAACCAATGAGGCGGTGGTGCTCATGATCGATGACAGCAGGCCGATCTTCCTTCAGATCGCCGAACTCATTGAGAACGGAATCGTGGACGGCACCATGGCCGAGGAATCCCAGGTGCCCTCCACCAACGAGTTTGCTGCCTTCCATCGCATCAACCCGGCAACTGCTGCCAAGGGCGTCAATGTGCTGGTGGATTCAGGAATTCTGTACAAACGCAGGGGGATAGGGATGTTCGTAGCAACAGGAGCCCGCGCCCAGCTGATAGCGCGCCGCACCGAAGAGTTCGTGGAGCAGTACGTCAAGCCGCTGGCGCTGGAGGCCCGGAAGTTGGGCATTTCGGCGGAGCAGCTGAACACGATGATTGAACGCAGTTCCGGGCTTGCTCCGGAATCCGGGACAGACAAGGAAAGGAGCGCGGCCCTGTGAACGAGACCATCGTCGAGGCCCGTAACCTGATCAAGCATTACAAAGACCTGAACGCACTGGACAACGTCAACCTGAGCCTCTCTGCAAACCGTATCTATGGCTTGCTCGGACGCAACGGCGCGGGCAAGACCACGTTAATGTCCATCCTGACCGCCCAAGCGTTCGCCACATCCGGTGAAGCGCTGGTCTTTGGAGCCAGTGCCTATGAGAACGAGGACGTTCTGTCCCGGATCTGCTTCATCCGGGAGGCACAGAAATATCCGGATGACTTCCAGCCCCGGCACGCCTTCCGATCCGCAGCCCTGTTTTACAAGAACTGGGACCAGGACTTCGCCGACCGGTTGGCCGAGGACTTCCAACTCCCCGTCAAGCGCCGGATCAAGAAGCTCTCGCGCGGCCAGTTGTCCGCCGTCGGGGTCATCATTGGCCTCGCCTCCCGTGCAGAACTGACGTTCTTCGACGAGCCCTACCTGGGGCTCGACGCCGTCGCCCGCCAGCTTTTCTACGACCGCCTGGTGGAGGACTACGCAGAGCACCCGCGCACCATCATCTTGTCCTCGCACCTGATCGATGAGGTAGCGAACCTCCTTGAACACGTAGTGGTGATCGATCGGGGGCGGATCATCATGGACGCCGATGCCGAGGAGATCCGAGGTTCGGCTGTCACCGTTTCAGGTTCTGCGGAAAAGGTGGACGCCTTCCTTGCCGGCAGGAAGACCCTGCACCGCGAAACCCTGGGATCCTTGGCCTCCGTCACGGTGGACGAGGTGCTCAGCAGTCGCGAACGAACCGAAGCCCAGGAGCTTGGCCTCGAACTATCACCGGTTTCATTGCAGCAGTTGGTGGTACGGAAGACCATGGCCGGGGCAGGCGCAGCAGGTCCAGGCAGTGGAGAATTCGCCGATGAGACGATGGAGGCAAGGCGATGAGCAGGACATTGGCAGTTGCCCGGATGCAGCTGATCAACAAGTGGACGTACATCGGATGGCCTCTGACCATCCTGGCGGCATCCTTCCTGATGTCGCTGGCCATCTTCGCACTCATTCCTGTCACCGAGGGGAAAAATGGCGGCGGCAGCCAGGCACCCCTCTGGTACTTCCTGGTCCTTGGAATCCAAAGCATGACCTTGGTGTTTCCGTTCTCCCAAGGACTGAGCATCAGCCGCCGTGCGTTCTACCTGGGAACCCTTGGCCTCTTCTCGCTCATCGCACTGGGGATGACCGTGCTGTACATGCTGGGCGGTGTCCTCGAACGGGCCACCAACGGCTGGGGAGTGTACGGCTACTTCTTCAACATCCCGTGGGTCACCGACGGTCCTTGGTACTCCACCGCTGCGTTCTTCTTTGTGCTGATGATGTTCATGTTCATCATCGGATTCTGGTTCGCCACCATCTTCAAGCGCTGGGGCACTACCGGAACCTTGGTCTCCACTTTGGGGACGGCGATAGCCCTGATCGGCATAGCCGCCCTCACCACCGTCTTTGAAGGATGGGGACACTTTGGAAACTGGATGGTCCAGCAGACTCCGCTCAGCATCAGCGGGTGGGCCGCGCTCCTGTGCGTGGTACTCGCAGCAGGATCCTACACAACTCTGCGCAGGGCCACACCGTAGGCATCGAGATGTCGCGTTGACCACAATGCAGGCCGGAAAGGCCGCCCCACCGAGCAAATCGGCAGGGGCGGCCTTTTCCGGCTGTAACCTTGTCCAGTGGCATTGGACTTTACGGCGATCGACTTTGAAACAGCCAACGGCTTCCGGGGGTCGCCGTGTTCGGTAGGACTCAGCAAAGTCCGCGGTGGAGTTGTGGTGGAGGAAGCGTCCTGGCTGATGCGCCCGCCGGAGAACCACGATCACTTCGAGTTCCACAACACCCGCATCCACGGCATCCGCGCCGAAGACGTTGCAGGCCGGCCGCGGTTCGGCGAACTCTTCCCGGAAATCGGCGCGTTCATAGGTGGCGACGTCCTCGCCGCGCACAACGCAGCTTTCGATCTCGGCGTCATTCGTTCCGGTCTGGAAGTATCGGGCCTTGCCGGACCGGCCTATGACTATGTCTGTACGGTAATGCTGTCCCGACGCTGCTACTCGCTGGTGTCAAACTCCTTACCGTATGCCGCGGAAGAGGCCGGCGTGCCCTTGGTCAACCATCACGATGCCGCCGAGGACGCCCGTGCCTGCGCCGGTATCCTGGTGGACATCGCCCGGCGGAACAATGCCAACAGCATCGCCGAACTCTATCTTTCCCTGGGCCTTAACCTCCCCCAGCAGCCAGCGTTCGATCCCGCGCAGGGCCTCTCCAAAGCGACCCTCTCTGCGCTCGCGGCCAAAACGGGAAGTGCTGCGGAAGGTGCCCTGGAACGAGCCGTTGGCGGCCCCAGCGGATGGTCGGCCTGGCCTGAGGAAGGGCCCAACCCCTTGCCCAATCCCGCAGCGGAGCCGGGGCATCCTCTGTTCGGGCAGACGGTGGTTTTCACGGGTGATCTCGCGATTACGCGGCCGGAAGCCAAATCGCGGGCCGCGGACATGGGAGCCCGCCCCGAAAGCCGGGTGACGGCAAGGACCACCGTGCTCATTGTCGGCGATGGCTTTGTGGCAGGCGACCTACGCGCCGGACGACTCACCGGCAAAGCCAAGCGGGTCCTGGAACTGCACGCCAAGGGCCAGCAGATCGAGGTTGTCTCCGAAGGCGAGTTCCTGCAGATGGTGGGCGGGGCCTGACCCGCAAACGGTCATACTGCGCAACAATGCTTCCCGACGGAAGAGCCACGCTCCTAGCCTTGGGGCATGACCAAGCCCGCATTTCCTCCAGCACCGGTTCGCCAGCAAGCCGATGTTCCTGAGCGTTCCGCACGCCGTGGGGCTGGTTGGCGGGCTGTTTTCGCGTTTCCCAACCCCGTGAACGAATACGCCGCCCGCATCACGGCCGGCCTGGTGGTGGTTCTGGCTGTCGCAACCCTTCTGACCGGCTGGGGCTGGGGTTTGGTGGTTCTTGCCGCCGGCTTCTGGCTCCGCGTCCTGTTTGGTCCCCGGATCTCTCCGCTGGCGCTGCTCTCTGTCAAGGTCCTGGCACCACGGATCGGGCATGCCAAGCTGGTGGCCGGTCCGCCCAAGCGTTTCGCGCAAGGCATCGGCGCCGCGTTGACGAGTGCCGCCGTCGTGCTGTTCTTCATGGGCTACCAGCCGGCCGCGTGGCTCCTTCTGGCGCTGCTGATCGTGGCGGCCTCCCTGGAAGCGTTCGTCGGCTTTTGCCTCGGCTGCGCGATCTTCGGATTCCTGCAGCGCCGTGGCCTTATACCGGCCGATATTTGCGAGGCCTGCAACAACATCACGCTGCGCAGCAGCTAGTACCTGTCAGCCAGTGGTGACGGCGAGGAGCCTGCCCGCCATGCCGCGGATGACCTCGGGCGCTTCCAAAGCCTCAAGCCAGTCGCCCGGGAGGCATTCTTCGCCGTAGAAGGCGCCCAGGATGTTGCCGGCGATCGATCCGGTGGAGTCACTGTCGCCGCTGTGGTTGATGGCGAGGCCGATTGCGTTGCGGAAATGGTCCGCAGGTGAGCTGCCGCTCGTGGCCAAAACGGAGTAGAGCCCGACGGCGAGTGCCTCCTCGGCGATCCAGCCCTCGCCGAGCGCTGCGGTCAGGTCTTCAGGGTTCAGCGCAGTGGACTGCTGTGACAACTGCAAGGCGGCTTCCAGCCTTTCGCCAAGCTCCGGGGCCTTGGTGGGAACACCGTTCACGTAGACGAGTGCCTCGTTGGCAGCGCTGCGGACGTCGTGCCCGGCCACGATGTGATGGATCAGCACACTGAAAGCCGCCGCACTGAGGCGGGCCGACGGGTGCCCATGCGTCAGGGACGCGGCATCGGAGCTCAGCTTGTAGACAGCTTCCCGGGAGATGTGCGGAATCAGTCCGAAGGGAGCCGAGCGCATCACGGTGCCGCATCCCTTGGAATCGGGATTGACGGGGCGCGCAACCGTACCCATCTGACCGGTTGCCAGGCCGCTCAGGCACGCGTTCCCCGGTGCACGGCGGTGCCGGAGCACTTCCTGGGCGTCGATCCACCGGGGCTGGGGTACGGGGGCGGAAGAGGCGACTGCGACGTCCTGGGTGTTGAGCCACCGCAGGTAGGCGAGCCACAGGCAGGCGATCTCGTCCGCTGCCACGCCGTCGTTCGCCCATTCGAGGGCTTCCACCAGGCCGTCAACGGTGTAAAGGGTCATCTGGGTGTCGTCCGAAAAGTGGCTTGCACCCTTGAGCTGTCCAAAGCTGGTCAGTCCGGCAGCACCATAGTGCGCGCGGATCGCGGCGATGGAATCGAACTCCACTGCGTAACCAAGGGAATCGCCCAATGCTCCTCCCAAAAGTGAGCCGTGGACACGGGATTCGAAGGACGGCGCAACGGGGGAGGAAGGTTCAACACTCATGCCAGTAACTTACCGTGCCCGCGAACGCCCGCTGGTATGGTGGGGAAGCTGCCCGGCACCGATGAACCTTGGAGAGACTGCGTGCGTGAACCTGCTTGGCGACGGACCGGCAAGACACCTGATTACAGGTTCTCACTTGCCAACGAACGTACCTTCCTCGCGTGGATCCGCACCTCCTTGGCCCTGCTTGCCGGCGCGGTAGCTGTTGACCAATTGGCTCCCAACATCGCGCCCACCCCCGTTCGACTGGTCCTCTGCGTCTTGTTGGCGCTGGTTGGAGCGGGCCTGGCCGCCTTGTCCTACCGCAGGTGGGGGCAGATGGAAGCGGCCATGCGCAACGACCAAGCACTTCCGTTCTCCCGGGTCATGATGTTCATGACCATCGTGGTGGCTTTGGCAGCCTTCGCCTTCGCGGTGCTGATCCTGGTGGCCCGGTGATTAAGGACATCCTGTGAGTGTGGAAGTCCGCGATCCAGGCCTCCAACCGGAGCGAACAACTCTGGCATGGCGCCGGACCTTGATCTCCTTGGTGGTGGTTGACCTGTTTATTTGGCGGAGTTGGCTGACGTCCGAGCCATCCACTGCCAGCGTCGTCGCCAGGCTCCCGGGACTTGACTACCAAGGGATTTGTGCGCTCATGGCTGCCGCCACCACCATCATCCTGGCCTCGGTGGTGTGGGTTCGCTCACGCCAACTCCAGACCGGAAACAACGCTGCTTCCGCGCGGCTGGTACTGCTCAGCACCGTGGCCGTGATGGGCCTTGCCGGTACGGCGATCGCGGCCATAGCCTTGGGCGGCTAAGCTCAGAGGCAGGATTCAGCAACTGCCCAGACTCGGCTGGCACAATGCTCAAGGGCCTTTGGCTTCCAAACCGGCGGACCAACGCCTTGCAGCCCCGGCAGTAGCCAGCGCTGGATCAGCGCGTGCAGCGCGCTGCGGGGGCCGACCAGGCCAGCATTCAGATCAACCGTAAGGACACATTCGACATGACCTCTCCTGTGCAGGCCACACCCGACCACCAGCCGGGCCTCACTGCCCGGTTGTCGGCTGAAGCTTTGGGCTCGATGTTCATTGTGGTCGTAGCGGTGGGTGTAGGGATTTTCTCCAACCCCAGCGGGGCTCCCGTACCGGTGGCCCTCGCCGCCGGGCTCACAGTGACCGTGGCAATGCTGGCGTTCGGGCATGTCTCCGGAGGCCACTTCAACCCCGCCATCACCCTGGGCAACCTGGTTGCCGGCCGGATCAGGGCCGTATCCGCCGTGGCCTACTTGGCGGCGCAGCTCATCGGCAGCGTTGCAGGTGCGGCACTGATCTACTTCGTGGTCACCACAGTCCCCGTCCTGAAGGACGCCCGCGCCGCCTTCGATGTCGTGGCGCCGGGCTACGGTGAGCATGCTGCGGCCCAAACGCAGATGGCCGGCGTCCTGATGGTTGAAATCCTGGGATCTGCACTGCTTGTTGCAGTTTTCCTGGGGGCGACCGCCGGTCGCAGGGCTCTGCCCGCACTGGCTCCGTTCGCTGTGGGCCTGGCCATGGTTGTGCTGCTTCAGTTCGGCCAGGTCCTGGGCAACCTCCCCTTCAACCCGGCACGGGCAACGGCCCAGGCATTCTTCAGCTCTTCCTGGGCCATCGAAGGACTGTGGCTCTTCTGGGTGGCACCGCTGCTGGGCGCTGCACTGGCCGGGCTGGTCTTCCGTGGCTTCCAGAGCCTTTCGGTGGCCAACGAGGCCGGGTCAGCTGATGTCCAGGCCGCCCATGACGACGGTGTCAATGATGCCTTCGACGCTGATCGCGACCTTACCGGGGAAGACACCGAAACCCGTGGCGCCAAGGACCAGCAGGATCAGGCGAAGAAGGGCACGGTCACCCCGGCACCCGCACCTGCTGCGGCCGCCGGCGATGATGCCCGTGACTTCTTCGACGGCAAAAAGGGCTAGAAACCAGACGGGATCGACGGCGGTCGGCTTGCCTGCGCTTTATTGTCGGTGCCCACGGTTAACTTGGGAATATGCGGTTACTTCACACTTCGGATTGGCACCTCGGCCGGTCATTTCACGGCGTCGGCATGCTTGGTGCCCAGCGCAATTTCGTGGACCAGTTGGTATCGGCGGTAGAAGCCAGGTCCATTGATGTCGTCCTGATAGCCGGAGACGTTTACGACCGCGCCTTGCCGGGCCTGGACGTGGTGAAACTCCTCGATGATGCCCTTGTCCGGGTTACGCGGGCAGGCGCCGCCGTCGTCCTGACCAGCGGCAACCACGACTCCGCCATCAGGCTTGGCTTTGCGTCCCGGCTGTTGGAACGCGGGGGAGTGCACCTCCGGACCCGGGTGGAGGACTTGGACGTGCCGGTGGTTTTGCCGCTGGGATCGGACCGCAGCAGCGGGGACGTAGCCATTTACGGCATTCCCTATCTGGAGCCCCGGCTGGTGGCTGAGCGGTTGGGCGTCGAAACCGCCAACCACTTCGATGTCACCTTGGAGGCTGTGGAACGGATTCGGCGTGATGTGGAGCGCCGCCGGGAAACCGGACCGGTCCACCCTGTCGTCCTTGCGCACACTTTCGCCAGTGGCGGCATTACCTCGGACAGCGAGAGGGACCTCAGCATTGGTGGACTGGGAGCCGTGCCGTTGGATCTCTTTGACGACTTCTCCTACACCGCCTTGGGTCACCTCCATGGGCGCCAGGAACTGGCTCCGAACGTGCGCTACTCCGGCTCGCCGTTGGCCTATTCCTTCTCCGAAGCCAAACACCACAAGGGCGCCTGGCTCGTGGACATTGGCGCCGGCGGCGAAGTCGGGGTTGAAGAGGTTCTGTGGGAGTCGCCCAAACCCCTGGCGATCCTGCGCGGTCCGCTGGATGGCCTGCTGGCATCCGAAGAGCATGCTTGGGCGGAAGGTGCATACTGCCAGATCACGTTGACGGATACCCAGCGGCCTGCCCAGGCGATGGAGAGGGTGCGCGCCCGTTTCCCGGACACCTTGGTCCTTGCCTTCGAACCCGAAGGCGGTGAGTCCCGGGCCAGGACAAGCTACAGCAGCCGGCTCGCCGAGGCTGAAGACGACCTCGACGTTTGCTGCGGCTTCCTGGAACATGTCCGGGGGCGCGGTTCCGGAGATGCCGAAGAAGCCGCATTGAAAGAAGCCCTTGAAGCTGTCCGGTTGGAGGAGGCGGAGCTGTGAGAATCCACCGTTTGGATATTGAAGCGTTCGGTCCGTTCGCCACGCCCCAGCACATCGACTTCGACCAACTAAGTGCGCAGGGACTGTTCCTCCTCAACGGCGCCACCGGGGCCGGGAAGACCAGCATCCTGGATGCCATCTGCTTTGCCCTTTACGGGTCCGTTCCAGGAGCCCGTCAGGAAGGCAAGCGGCTCCGCAGCGATCACGCGGCCCCCGCCGCGGAACCACGCGTTGTGTGTGAGTTCTCTGCCCGGGGACGTCGTTTTGAAGTGATGCGCTCGCCCGCATGGGATCGACCCAGCGCCCGTGGGCGCAATGGCTTCACCACCCAACAGGCCAAAACCCTCCTCCGCGAACGGGTGAACGGAACCTGGGAGGAGAAGTCCTCCAGGAATGACGAGGTAGGGGCTGAGCTTTCCGACGTCCTGGGAATGGATCGGGAGCAATTCACCAGGGTAGTCATGCTGCCGCAGGGTGACTTTGCAGCGTTTCTCCGGTCCAAGGCAGGCGACCGTCTGGAACTCCTCCAGAAACTGTTCGGCACGCAACGCTTTGAATCCGTTGAACGCCACCTCGCCCAGCAAGCTGCTGACGCGGCCGGCGCAGTGCAGGAGAACACGGCGGAACTGGCCATGCTGCTGGACAGGGTTGCCGCTGAGCGCCAACAGTTGGAGGACCACCACGCCGTGCCAGGTGATTCAGCACGCACCTCTGCCTCCATCCCTGCAGGACAAGAACCGGAGGAATGGCTCGCCGAGTCGGAAGCCGAGGTGACCGCCGCATGGCAGCGTCGTCAGCTCGATGCCACAGACGCGGAGTCCTTGGCCGCCCGATTCGCCGCGAAATTCCAGGAAGCCCAGGATAAATCGCTGCGTCATGGGCGCCTGGGCGCGGCAATGCAGCGGCGTATCCTGCTTGAGCTGGCGGCCCCCCGGGCACATGAGAACAGGGAGAGGCTTGGCCGGCATCGCCGTGCTGCCGTTCTCAGCGGCCAGTTGGAAGCCGTTGATTCCACAGCACGCAAGCTCCAGGCCGCCACAGAGCTTGCGGCCGGCATTCGCTTGAAATTGGAAGAAGCGGGCATCGACCCCGGGAACGCCGCCACTTCCCTGGAGAGTGTCAAGGCAAGCTGCGCTGTGCTGGAAGCACGTCTTCCCGAGGAACAGCGTCTGGACGGGATGGCAGCACGGTTGGTGGCCAAGGGCGCCGAGTCGGCTGAACATACCGCAGCATCGGAAGCGGCACGCACGGCGCTGGAACAGCTTCGTGACGACGTGGCCACAGTAGAGACACAGATCGGGCCCCTTGAACCTGTCGCCGGGAAACTGGCAGAGCTGGAAAGGGAAGCGGCGGAGGCCACCGCATTGGTGGATATCGTGGCCCGCTATGCCGCTGCCGCCGAATATGTGGAGGAAATCACCGGGAAGCATCTCCAAGCACGGTCCGCATCGCAGGATGTCCGCCAGCAGTGGCTCGACATCCGCGAGCACCGCCTGGCCAACGCGGCAGGGGAACTGGCAGCAGCCTTGGAAGACGGCACACCGTGCGTTGTGTGTGGCAGCGAAGACCACCCAAATCCGGCTGCTGCAGTACGATCAGCCCTCTCCCTTGCCCAGGAAGAGGAAGAGCTGAAGGAGCGTTTTGATGCCAGTGAGAAAGTCGTGGGGGAGCTCGCTGAGCAAGTTTCCACGGCGGCCCAGGTTCTCGCCGGGCTGAAGGCGCAAGGAGGTTTTGCGGATGCCGCCGACGCTGAGTCCAAGCGTGAGGATACCCAGCGGGCCCTCTCTGCGGCCCGTAAGGCAGCAGCGTCCTTGGAGACTCTGCGCAGCCGGCACCAGGCCCTGAGCCAACGAATCGTCCTCGTGGAGGAAGAACTGGCCCGCTCCTTGGCCGCCGCAGCCCAGGCGTCTTCGGAGGTGTCCCTTCTCCAGGAACAACACACTGACCTGGAGAAGGACCTGGCTGGTCTGAGGAGCGGCTTCCCGAGCCTGCGTGAAAGGTTGCACGCCCTGTCGGCTGAGCGCGCGCTGCTGCAGGCGGCAACGGATGCTGACCGGAACGTCGAAAGTGCCGGGCAAGCACAGGCAGATGCCATCGCCTCCCTGGGCCGGGTCTTACCGGAATCCGGATTCGGATCTGCCGAAGAAGCGCGTCGTGAACTCCTGCCGCCTGCCGACGTCGTAGGTCTTGAAAAGGACCTCGCCGATTTCGACGCTGAATCTTCCCGCCTCGATGAACTGTTTGCCGGCGAGGACCTGGTCCTGGCAGCAAAGGAAGTAAGTATTGGCGAGCTTCCGTTGCCGGAGGCCGAACTTTCCGGGTCAAAACTGCTGGCAACCGATGCTGCCGAGAAGGCCCGGGCCGCTGCTCTGGCTGCAGGCCTGGCTGGAAAGTCGTCCGAAGCTGTGACCCGGTTCCGGAAGGCGTACCTGGCTCTTGCCCACGCTGGCAAGGAGCCCCGGAACAAGGCGCGGCTGCTGGCAGAGTTGGCGGACACCGTGAGGGGATCCGGCGATAACAGTTACCGGATGAGCCTGAACACTTACGTCCTGGCCGGTCGACTTGAACAGGTTGCCATCGCCGCCTCCGAGCGGCTCGTTGCCATGAGTGATGGCCGCTACACCTTGCAGCATACGGACGCCAAGGCAGCGAGGGGCGCAAAGTCGGGACTGGGGCTGGAAGTGGTGGATGAGTGGACTGGTCAGCGCCGTGACACCTCCACCCTGTCCGGCGGTGAATCCTTCATGGCATCGTTGTCCCTTGCTCTTGGCCTTGCCGATGTTGTGCAGCAAGAGGCCGGTGGCGTGGACATCGAGACGCTGTTCGTCGACGAAGGTTTCGGAAGCCTCGACGAGCAAGCCCTGGAGCAAGTGATGGATGCTTTGGAGGGACTGCGCGACGGCGGCAGGGTGGTTGGCTTGGTCAGTCACGTTGCCGAGATGAAGCAACGCATCACCAGCCAGGTGCAGGTGGTGAAGGGCCGCCATGGATCTACCGTGCGCATTGCCGAATTGGTTCCTGCCTAGGGCGTGGTTCCTGCCAGGCCATATCCGATAGACTTAACCCGTTACACCGGGTCGCGCGCATCGGGAGGAGGGACGATGCGCATCCTTTAGCGAACCCGGATTAATGGAAAAATCTTCTGTGGCTTCCCAGCCCCTGTCTTCTGCACCCTCACGCCCCTCCCGCCTGCCCGGCCGTTTTGCGCGTCTCCCGGAACTCGCAGGGCCGGGCTTCCTGCCTTTGGGCCTTTTCGCCCGGCTTCCGCTGGCCATGCTCACCGTCGGAACCCTGACGCTCGTCACGGCTGTCAGCCAGTCGTACGCCATAGGCGGCATGGCTGCTGGAGCTGTCGGCGTTGGTTCGGCCTTGGGCGCCCCTGTCCTCGGCTCCTTGGCTGACCGCGCAGGGCAGCGGATCGTGCTCCTGGTGGCCGCTGTCATCAACGCCCTTGCTGTAGCTGGACTACTTGCGGCGGCCTACCTGACGCCGGCCTACGGTTCTGCAAGTGACGCTGTTGGTGTCCTCATCGTGGCATTCCTTGCCGGTGCCAGTTGCCCGCAAGTTGGTCCGATGGCCAGGGTCCGTTGGATGGCTTTGACTACCCGCAACCTTTCCCCCTCGGCAGCCAACGGCAGCAGGAGCGTGGCAGCAAACCGGGCCGACCTTGATACCGCGCTGTCCTACGAGGGGACCGCGGACGAGGTCACCTTCGTCCTTGGCCCGGCGCTGGTGGGTGTCCTGGCCAGCATGGTGGCCCCGTGGTTGCCACTCGCCCTGGCTGCGGTCATGACCATCACGTTGGTACCGGCTTTCGCCGTCCACCCCAGCCAGCATGCCGTGGTTCCGTCACCTCGCAAGCCGGCTTCCGGCGTCGTGCTTTCGGAGGAGCAGTCCGCACAGGCTGGCCAGCAACGCCGGAATCGTTGGGCCGGTGCCGTAGTTGCCGTGCCTGTCCTGGCAATGGTCTGCATGGGAACCTTCTTCGGGGCGACGCAGAATGCGTTGAGTGCGTTCTCTGCCCAGTACGCCACCGCCGAAATCGCGGGAATCCTTTACGCGGTGATGGGCTTGAGCTCTGCGGTGGCTGCGTTGTCGGTCGCATTCTGGCCACAGCGGTTCAGCCTGGCCTCCCGTTGGGTTGCGGCTGCACTGGCGATGTCGGCCTTGTCGCTTTTGCTGCTACTGCCCGGCGGTATTTGGCCGATGGTCTTTGTCTTGCTGGTTTTGGGTATTCCCGTGGGGCCTGTGATGGTCACTGTCTTCAGCATCGGCGGGGTGGTGGCTCCGGCCGGCCGCATGGCGACGGTCATGACAGCGCTCGCCAGCGGAATCGTCGCGGGTACGGCGCTGGGCGCATACCTGGCCGGGCAACTGGCCGAGACGCAGGGGCCGGGTGCAGCCTTCGTCGTTTCCATGGCAGCCGCGGCTGGCCTGCTGCTGCTGGGTGTCGTGACGTCCCTGGTGATGAAGCGCCGGCCTCAGTCGTAGTCGAGCGCTCCGGCGAGTGACTTTGCCATGAGTTCAACCAATCGCACAGAGCGTTCGTCGTCGGGGTCGGCCAGATGTTGCATGCTGATGCCGTCGATTCCCGAAATGAACAAGCGCGTGATGTCCTCCAGATTGGCGGGGACGGGTTCGCCGGCTGCTTCAGCCGCTCCACGGAACAACTCCAGGGTTGAGCTGACCCAGCCGTCGTACATTGATCGGTTCATGAGCAAGGCCCGGGGCTGGTCTTCCGCTTCGACCCGGAACCGGAAGAGCAGTACAGGTTCGCGGCGGCTGCCCAGTTCGGCCTGATCACCATGATGGACGAACACATCGGCCGGATCCTGGATGAGCTGGACCGCCAAGGATTGGCCGAGGACACCATTGTGGTGTTCACCAGCGATCACGGAGATCTCTTCGGGGACCACGGCCTCATGCTCAAGCATTTTGTCCACTACCGCGCTGTGACCAATGTTCCCTTGGTGGTGCACCTTCCCGGGACCTTGCCGCGGCGAAGCAGGGCCCTGGTTTCCAGCGCGGATGTGGCCCCCACGCTTCTGGAGCTCACTGGCTCCAAGGAGTATCGCGGAATACAGGGTTCCTCGCTTGTGCCTCTTCTCCAGGGGGAAGCCGATCATCATCGGGACTCGCTCTTGGTGGAGGAAGAACAACCATTTGGCTTGGAGGGACTGCCGGGACCTGTCCGTATGAGGACGGTCATCACCGCTGAGGGCAGGCTGACCCGTTACTTCGGCACCGGGATCACCGAACTGTACGATCACCGCGAAGACCCCGGGGAGCTGGTCAACCGTGCGGGCAACCCTGATTATGCCGGATTGGAAGAGCGGCTTTTGCGAACCATGCTCGAAGAGATGGCAGCCCTCACGGACGAGGGCACGGCCCCGACGGCGGCGGCTTAGTCAAAAGTTCGACGGCGGCCGCTGGGGTCTGTTGGCCAGCGAGCCGTCAGTGGCTGTTGCGGTAACCGGTGGGGGAGTTCCCGAAGGCTGCCCGGAAGATACGGCTGAAATGTGCGGCATCGGTAAACCCCCACCGTGCTGCGATGGCCGTCACGGGGCGGTCGGTCAGCACAGGATCCCTCAGGTCCCGCCGGCACCGTTCGAGCCGCCGTTGCCGGATGGAGGAGGCTACGGTGGTGCCGATTTCCTGGAAGAGATCGTGCAGGTGCCGCGTGGATATGTAATGGGCAGCGGCAATGGTTCCCGGCGAGAGTTCGGGATCACCGAGGTTTGCCTCGATGTAGTCGTGGATACGCCCCAGCAGCAGCAGATGAGGATCCCGGCCTGTCTCGATCAGCTGATCCAGCTCGCCATTGAAGAGCGTGGTCACCAGGTCCAAAGCGTTGTGCACCAGCCGGAGCCCATTGGTACCCGACAGGGCTTCAAGGTTGTCGGCCAGTCTCACCAGGAAGGGGCTGATGAGCTGGCCGAGGCCCTCATCGCCCGGTATGCGCAAGGCAGTGACGTGGCCCATGGCCTCGGCCGGCAGGTCCAGCAAAACGTGCGGGAACATCAGCACCAAGGTGCGGAAGTCGTCGTCGAACGTTAGTTGATACGGGCGGGAGGTGTCGTAGATGGAGAGATCACCGGGGCGCAGCACGGCCTCGCGCTCGTCCTGAACCAGGCGGCCCGAGCCAGCGAGCTGGATGCTGAGTTTGAAAAAGCGCCCTGTGGACTTGGCAATCAGCTCCGGTGTGCGCAGGACAGTGTGCGGTCCGGCGGTAATCTCCACCACGGAGATCTGCCCCAGCACGCGGGCACGCATGATCCCGTGGAAGGTTGAGCCCTGGAAGGATGAACTGTTGGGACCCGTTGCCATCAGGGGCACGAACGAGCTGGAGATTGCCTTGCTCCACTCCTGGAACGACTCCGCCACGATGGTTTCCACGGTTGCGGGGCCCGTATCGGCCGCGACGGTCATCAAACTCCCTTTCAATGGCCCGCGGCGCCGCTGCCACTGGGGCGGGAATGCCGGTTTGTGCGGACGTGAGCTTGCCCACGATTCTACACTGGGGCCTGCCTGCGTCCGTGCTTGCGTGCAGCGACAAACACCCTGCCGTGTGAGACAAGTCACGCAAGGTCCCTGCGGTGGAAGATTGCGGAATGACAGACACCGTGCCGCGCAATCTCCCGCGGCACCGAGGCAGGAGCACACTATGAGCGTGGACAACCCCGTCAAGGGCAGGGCGGCCGGAGCCGTAGGCACCAAAAGGCGGCTCGGCGTACCAGCAGTAACCTTCATGATCATCGCGGCCTCGGCGCCGCTGACCGTGCTCGCGGGCGGCGTCACCACCACTTTCGCGGTCACCGGTGTCACCGGCGTGCCGCTGTCCTTCCTGATCCTTGGCGCAATCCTGGCGCTTTTCGCCGTGGGCTACGCCGCCATGAGCCGGTACGTCACCAACGCAGGGGCGTTCTACGCCTACATTGCGCAGGGCATCTCAAGGCCGGCCGGCGTGGGAGCATCACTGATCGCCCTCATGGCCTACAACCTCATGCAAGTGGGTATCTACGGCCTGTTCGGCTTCACCGTGTCCTCGCTCCTGTCCGCGCGGCTGGGCATCAGTGTTCCGTGGTGGATCCCCGTGCTGGTCTGCATCGCCATTGTTGGGTGGCTGGGAGTAAACCGGGTGGACCTGTCCGCCAAGGTACTGGGCGTTCTGGTGGCTTTGGAGTTCCTGGTGGTCATTGTGTATGACGTCATCAGCCTTGCTGTGGCCCCCGAAGGCATAAGTGCAGCAACTTTCAGCCCCGAAAGCCTGTTCGTTCCGGGAATCGGAGCAGTTCTGTCCTTCGGAATCGCCGCCTTCATGGGCTTCGAATCCGCCGCGATCTATGGTGAGGAATCCAAGGACCCCAAGCGAACCGTTGCCAGGGCGACCTTCGCAGCCGTGGGCATCATCGCGGTGTTCTATGCCGTGTCCGCATGGGCCATGACCGTGGGCGCGGGACCGTCCGCCGTGGTCGAGGCGGCCACCACCAATGGCCCGGACATGATCTTCGCCTTCCTGGGCACCCACGGCGGCGTACTGCTCAGCGATATCGCCCAGATCCTCTTCGTCACCAGCCTCTTCGCAGCACTCGTCAGCTTCCACAATGCGGTAGCCCGGTATTTCTTCTCCCTCGGCCGCGAGCGTGTCCTGCCGTCGTCGCTGGCCAAGGTGCGGACAGAAAGCGGGGCGCCTTTCGCCGGTTCGCTGACGCAGACGGTGATTGCCGTCGTCGTCACCGTCGCGTTCGCCATTGCCGGCTCCGGATCCGAACTGGGCGAGCTGTACCCCGTCCTGACCATGTTCACCTGGCTGACCAACAGCGGTGCAATCGGCCTCGTGTTGCTGATGACCGTCGTATCGGTGGCCGTGATCGGCTTCTTCCGCCGGGAAAAGCACGGCGCAAGCCTGTGGGTCAGGGTGATTGCCCCGGGCCTGGGGTTCGTACTCCTGGCCGTGGTCTTCGTGCTCATCATGGCCAACTTCAATGTCCTGCTGGGACAGACAGAATCGACGGCAGTGACGTTTGTCTTGCCGATGCTGGTCCTGCTGCCCGGAGTTGTTGGTGTCATCTGGGGCTTGCGTCTGCGGCGCTCGCAGCCTGCTTTGTACGCACGGATCGGCCATGGGGCCGAGGACTGAGAACCACCTCAAGACACAAAGGAGGCCCCGGCGGTTTGTGAACCGCCGGGGCCTCCTTTTAATTCTGCAGTTGGGCTACGTCCGGTTGGCCGGGTTCAGTTCCATGCTGTGGTGACTGATGCTGATCAGCCGGCCATGGGCGCCGAAGGTGAAGTGCACGGGTTCCGTGCCTGCCTCGTCCCATCCGAAGAGGCTGCCGTGGGACCTGATGGCGTGGGGATCGCGGTGGTCAGCGATGGTGACTGAGCCGCACGGTATGACTTTCTCCCGCCAGGTGAAGACGAAAATTCCGGGGCGGATCTGCAGCACGGTGTTCGAATCCGTGTCGGCCAATCCCCGCTCCGGGCCTGCCAAACACTGCCATGTGTACCAGGTGGGGCTGAGGTAGATGTGTTCATACGCGTGGGATTCGCTGTAGACCCATTCAACGCGGCGACCAATAAGTGCGTTGCTTTCTGCAATTGCCGCCCCCGAGGTGTGGTGATCATCGAGTGTCCCTGGGCGGAAATCGTGGTGGACGGCGACGCTGGAGGCTGTTGCCTTGCCGAGTGCGGCGCCAATGTAGAGCGCCCTGCCGTGCAGCAGGTCCAGGAGCAGGGAAACGGCGAGTTCGGGATCCTGCTGACTCTGCCATTGGGCGTAGTACAGGTCCTTGGCTACCAGGAAGGCCTCATAGGGGGCCGTTCCTGAGTGGCCGGCCGCAGCCCATTGGACCTCTTCGTCGTCGAAGCTGAACGTCATGGGACCGCCGTCATTGCGGAGGGAGAACTGTTTTCCTGCCAGGTCTTGCACTGTGGGCGCCTTGTAGGCGTCGAAGCCGGGGGCCAGTCCGTCCAGTGGCAGCCAGTTGGAGGTGTCGAGGAGATTCAGGCTCATGGGTTCCTTCTCGGGCTCGAATGAAGGACCGGACGGCGTGTCCGGCCCTTCATTCGAGTATTCGCTTCGTCGCAGTCATCGTCTTGTGCTGTGGGGCACGTCACTTGACCTGCAATGAAAGGTTTGCCGAAGGGACGTTCAGGCCAATTGGCTTTCGATCCGGGCAGCACTGGCTGCGAGCGCTTTGCCGACGGCGTCGGCGTCTTGATCCAATCGGATGTAGACGACGGCGATCGCGGCCGGCCGTCCCCCCGGGACCTGGATGGGGGCGGCGATGGAGGACAGTCCGGCGATGACCTCGTCATGGCTGGTGGCGTAACCGAGGCGGCGCGCCTCGTGGGCTTCGGGGCGGTAGGGGTTGCCGGCGCCGGCCTGCTGCCATCGTTCCTCCGTCATGGTTGATTGGATGGCTATTCCGGGAGCGCCTGTGCTGACCGGGTGGCGGCTTCCGGGGTGTTGGGCGAGCGCCGCCCCGGAGTGTCGTGGTTCAACGGTGACCAGGGTGACGCATTCCTGGTGGTCCCATACGGCGACGAAGGCTGTCATGTGCAGGGTGTTGGCGAGTTGGGTCAGCTCGGGCAGCGCCGCGGTTTGAAGGTTCCGTGAGACGCCGCTGGCCAGTACAGCCAATCCGGGTCCGGGCTGCACCCGTCCGGAGTCGTCGCGCACCAGCAGGGAATGGTCTTCCAGTGTCCGGAGAATCCGATAGGCCACAGAGCGGTGCACGCCCAGGGCTTCGGTGAGTTCGGCGATGCTGAGTGGCCTGTCTGCGGCAGCGAGGATCTCCAGGGCGCGGATTCCCCGGGACAGGGTTTGTGACGGCGGGGCTTGTGTCGCCGCTTCCGTTGGAGGGTGGACGTCGCTGCGGGGATTCATGCGAACCATCCTATGTTGGCGCGAACTTCCAGGGGTCTGTGCTTTGGGTCACAGATTGTAGTATTCTTTCCTAACTGACCGTTCTGTCGGTTAATGCAAGTCACGTGCCGAACAGTCACCCTCACCCCAATGGAGTTCCAATGACCGCAACTTCCACTGTCGACTCTCCGTCAGGACCCAGCAGCAAGCGCGAGGAGCGCCGGGTTCTGGCCGGGACACTGGTGGGCACCACCATCGAGTGGTACGACTTCTTCATCTTCGCCCAGCTCACTGCGACGCTGCTGGCCCCGCTGTTCCTCTCGCCTTTGGAGAAGTCCAACCCGGGTGTCGCCCAGCTTTTGTCGTTCGCCACGATCGGTATCAGCTTCCTCTTCCGTCCCCTCGGGGCTTTCGTTGCCGGACACCTCGGCGACAGGATGGGCCGCAAGGCCGTCCTGGTCATGACGCTGGTCATGATGGGTGCAGCCACCGCGCTGATCGGTTTGCTGCCCACCTACGCAACCATCGGCGTCTGGGCCCCCATCCTGCTGATCACCTTGCGCGTAGTCCAAGGATTCTCCGCCGGCGGTGAGTGGGGCGGTGCCGCTCTCATGGCTGTGGAGCATGCACCCATCAAGAAGCGCGGACTCTTCGGCGCCTACCCGCAGATCGGTGTGCCCATCGGCATGATCCTTGCCACCGGCCTCCTGTTCCTCCTGCAGTCGGGCATGTCCAAGGAAGAGTTCGCGGCCTGGGGATGGCGCGTGCCGTTCCTGCTGTCCGTCGTCCTCATCGTGGTGGGCTACCTTATCCGTCGCGCTGTTGGAGAAAGCCCGGTCTTCAAGGAAATCGCCCAGCGCAAGGCCGAAAGCAAGGCGCCCCTCGGAGATCTTTTCCGCAACAACAAGAAGGAAGTTGTCCTTGCAGCGTTGATCTTCATTGCCAACAACGCCGCCGGGTACTTGCTGATCGCCTTCTTCATCTCCTACGCCACACGGACGTTGAAGATGCCCACGCCGCAGGTCTTGCTTGCCACCACCATCGCCTCATTCGGCTGGCTCATCTTCACCATGGTGGGTGGTTGGTTGTCGGACAAGATCGGACGAGTCAAGACGTTCCTGATCGGTTACGGCTTGGTCTTTGCCTGGATGATCCCCATGTTCGTGCTGATCGATTCCAAGGACATCGTGCTTTACGGAACCGCTTTGTTCGTCCTGACCATCGGGTTGGGACTGTCCTACGGTCCGATGTCCGCCATGTATGCGGAAATGTTCCCGGCCCAGGTCCGCTACTCCGGAATCTCCATTGGATACGCCCTGGGTGCCATTCTGGGCGGTGCTTTCGCGCCGCTCATTGCCCAGGCACTCCTGGACACCACCAAGTGGTCCGGTTCGGTGGGCATCTACATCATGGTTCTGTGCGTCATCTCTGCAATTGGAGTGATCCTCGCCAAGGAAACCCGTGGACGGCCCCTGGGTTACAGCGTTCATCACTAGAAGCTGCAAAAAAGGCGGGGGCGGTCCCTGTGGACCGCACCCGCTTTTTGCGTGGGGAACGACGCCGGTTACGTGCGGCCGCCGGCACCGGCACCTTCGAGTTGGCTGACGACGTCGTCGTCGGAGAGCTGCTCAAATCGCTCGTAGAACGCGCCGACAGCGTGGAATTTACCGGGTGTGTGAAGGACCATCACTGCGTCGCACACCCGGGCCAACGACGTCGAGGCCTCCAACGATGCAACCGGCACCGCGGCTATCACAGTGCGTGCCCCGGCTGAACGAACCGCCTCCACAGCCGCCCGCATGGTGGCACCGGTGGCAAGTCCGTCATCGGCCAGCACCACGGTCTTCCCGCAAAGGTCATGGCCGGTGCCTGGGTACTCCTGCGCGCGACGGAGAAGCTCGGAACGTTCATGGGCTTCCACAGCATCGAGCGCGGCCTGGGAGATGCCGTGGGCGAGGATCAGCTCCCTCAACGGCTTGTTGACGATACGCAGGACATCCCCCTGCGACCAGGCCAAGGCGCCGAAGGCGGTTTCGTCGCGTCCGGGGATGCCGAGCTTGCGGACCAGGACAGCGCCGAAGGGCAGGTACAGCTCCGTGGCGGCCGCTGCGGCCACGGGAACTCCACCGCGGGCCAGGCCCAACACGATGGTGTCCGGCTGTTCCCTCAGCTGGGGGAGGGCTTCAGCCAGGCGTCGACCGGCTTCCGCACGGTCCTTGAAACGCATGCCCATCTGCTCCACTTCCACGAAATTCGTTGCAGTTCCAAGCCTACCGTCCAGACCTTGCCCGGCAGCGTCTCCGCTGAAAGCATGGGCTTGTGAACAAGCCAATCGGATATTGGATCAAGAGGCTCGACGCCGCGCTGGAAGCCCAACTGGACAACATTCTGGCCAGAATCAAGCTCAGCCGCCGTCAATGGCACACCCTCAGTGTCCTGTCCGAGGGCGCCATGCTTCCTGACCAGCTGGAGGAATCCCTGCACCCGTTGTGGGGAAACGATGTCCGGATGCGGGAGAGGGAACTCGCGGCCTTGGTCGGTCGGGGGATGATCACCATGGTCGATGACCGGCTGGTCCTGAGTGACCGCGGACGGGAAAAATACCACGAAGCCCAGCGGCTGGTGGAAGCGGCGCGGCAGGACCTGTCGATGGGGATCGGCATTGACGAGTACGCCATGGCATTGAGCGTGCTGGAGCGCATGAGCCTTAACGCGGAGCGGCTGGCCCGCTGATCACCGTCAGCTGGGCCAGCCGGTGCGTGGGGCCGGCTAGACTCCGAGGAATTCGAGGGCAGCTTCCTTGAAGGCCCGGCTGGTGATGACGTTGGTGTGGGTCCGCCCGGGAATGACCAACGTTTCCACCAACCCACCCCTCTTGCCTGCAATGGCGGCGAGTTCCGGCATGGTCGCTGCCCGTTCGTCCTTCTCGCCGGCAACCAGCAACAGGGGCATGTGCGGGGCAGCCTCGGCGGGATCGAAAGGTTCTCCCTTGATGGCCTCGATGAGGGACAGCATGGCGAACAGGTTGTTGCTGGGGAGCATTTGTGCCATTTTCAGCAGCCCTGCCGTAGACGCGTCCTCCACGGGCGTACCGTCGGCCAGGTGCCGTTGGGCGGCAACGAGGTCGAAGGCTGCGAGCGGGTCTGCCGAACCCGGTCCGCCCAGGACGATCCGGTGCACCAGGTCCGGCTGCGTAGCGCCGAATTCCCACGCCAACCGCGAACCCAGTGAGTAGCCCACCACGTCCAGGCCCGTGGAAGGGTCACCTTCGCGCAGGGGCCGGGCCCCGGCGTCGGTCACTATCTGCAGCAGGTCGGCGCGGATTCGGCTGGGCGTGTACGAGTCCAGGTCCTCAGGGGAGTGGCTCCGGCCGTGGCCCGGCAAGTCGACGGTGATGACCCGGCGGCCGGCGTCCTGAAGGGTGGTGATCCAGCCGCTGTCAGCCCAGTTCAGCTTGCTGGAGGATGAAAAGCCGTGGATCAGCAGGACAGGGCGCAGGCCAGCGTCAGTGGCGGGTTGGTGCACTTCGACGAACAGTCCGGGATCGGTGCCCTCCACTGTGTGCCTCTGCTGTTCCACTGTGTGCCTGCCGGTCATGGTGTCAGTCCTCATCGAGTACGGCGCTCAGGCGGACCCGGCGCTTGGGTGCTTCGTCCTTCGGAACAGTGCCCACGATCCCGGCGGTGTCATCCGGAACCTCGAACACGATCAGCGGCTCGCCAACGTTGATGGTGTCACCGGGCGCCCCGTGAATACGCACCACTTTACCCGCCTGAGGGCTGGGCAATTCGAGCGCTGACTTGGTGGTTTCGAGCTCCACGATCGGCTGGTTGCGTTCCACCTGCTGGCCGGGTTCCACCAACCACTCCAGCACGGTTGCCTCAATGAGGCCCTCGCCGAGATCGGGAAGCGGGAAGGAAATTTCAGCCACGGCGGTACTCCAGTACGCGTTGGATCCCAAAGAGGATGCGGTCGATGTTGGGGATGTATTCGTCCTCCAGGTCGCCGGAGGGATAGGGGACGTCGAAGCCGGTGACACGCTCCACCGGCGCTTTGAGCGTTGCGAAACAGCTCTGCGTGATGAGTTGGGCCACCTCTGCGCCCAGGCCCGATGTCAGGGGCGCTTCATGAACGACGACGGCGCGCCGCGTCTTCCCGACGGACCTCGCCAATGCTTCGGCATCAATCGGTTTCAACCAGCGCAGGTCCAGGACCTCAACGTCGATGCCGTCCTCGGCAGCCAGTTCAGCCACCTGCAGGCAACGGGAAACCATGGCACCCCAAGCTACGAGGGTCAGGTGCCGGCCTTCCCTGGCCACGCGGGCGCCGGTGAGGCCGCCGTCGTCGTGCGCTGCTGTGCCAGGGGTGGCGGTGGTGACATCCACGGGCCCTTTTTGCCAGTAACGGGATTTCGGCTCCATGAAGATCACCGGGTCCGGGCGCGTGGCAGCGTACTTGAGCAGGTGGTAGGCATCATGCGGGGTGGAGGGGGAGACTACTTTGAGGCCGGGTACGTGGGCGAACAGGGCTTCCAGGCTTTCACCGTGGTGCTCGGGTGCGCGGATGCCACCGAAGCTGGGGACGCGGAGCGTGATGGGCATCGGCAGGGTGCCGCGGCTCCGGTAGTTCATCCGGGCGATCTGGCAGACGATCTGGTTGATGGCCGGATAGGCGAAGCCGTCGAACTGGACTTCGGGGATGGGGTGGAAGCCCGCCATGGCGAGGCCTACCGACATGCCCAGGATGCCTGACTCAGCCAGGGGGGTGTCAAAGACGCGGTCTTCGCCGTGCTTGGCCTGCAGCCCGTCGGTGATGCGGAAGACGCCGCCCAACCGGCCGCAGTCCTCGCCAAAAATGACGGTCTTGGGATTCCCGGCCAGGATTTCATCCAGTGCACGGTTCAGCGCCTGTTGCATGGACAGCTGCTCAACACTTGCCGTGCCCGCTTCAGGGCTGCGAGGTTCGGTGATGGTCTCAGACATGTTCGGACTCCTCGCGCCACGCGGTGGCTTGGGATTGAAGGGTGGGCGTTGGCTCCTGGAAGACCAGGCTGAACATCTCAGAGCCTGGACGCGGGCCGAGGTCGGCCATGCCCGCCCGGACGGCCTCTTCTTCCTCTTCCGCCCGTCGCTGTGCTTCTGCGAAGAAGGCGTCGTCGGCCGCGCCGTCCTTGAGGAGCCGCTGCTTGAAGCGCTCCAGCGGATCCTCGCCGGCGTCCAGGCGTTCCTCGTCCAGCGTGCGGTATCTGCCGGGGTCGTCAGCGGTGGAATGAGGTCCGCGTCGGTACGTCATGGCTTCAATCACCACGGGGCCGTTTCCTGCCCGGCAGTGCGCGAAGGCAGAGCGGGTCGCTTCAAAGACAGCCACGACGTCGTTGCCGTCCACCTGCAGGGACGGGATGCCGTATCCGGCCGCGCGCGCCGCGACAGAGCCGCCGGCCACCTGGCGCTCCGTGGGGACTGAGATGGCCCAGCCGTTGTTCTGGATGAAAAACACCACGGGGGCCTTCATGACGGCCGCGAAGTTCATGGCCTCGTGGACGTCACCCTGGGAGGAGGCGCCGTCGCCGAAGTACGTCATGGCGACGCCCATTTCACCCGCGGCGTTGCCGGAGAGGGTTTGGCCGTGGGCCCACCCCACAGCGTGCAGGACGGAGCCTGCCACCACAGCCTGGATGGGAGCGAACCTGGACTCCAACGGGTTGTACATGCCGCCATGCCAGGTGGCTTTGTGAGTGGACATGTAGCCCACCATGTCCAGGCCCATTGCGCGGGCAACGCCCATTTCACGGTAGGTGGGAAACACAAAATCGCGGGTCCGGTCCACCGCGTAGCCGCTGCCTACCTGCGCGGCTTCCTGGCCGAGTTCGGGGGCATAACCGGGAATGATGCCTTGGCGCTGCCAGGCCACTGCTGAAGTGTCCAGGTGCCGGACTGCTGCCATCAGGGTGTACAGCTCACGGAGTTGATGGTGGGTGAGCGGGGCCGCGTCGTCATCGACGGCGGCCACCACAGGTTTGGTCGTCATGGCTGTGACCCTAGTCACCCACTATGGGTGTGCGCAATCAGCACAGTTCAAACGAAACACTTTGTACAATTTGGGTATAAGAAGAAGCCCTGCACAGTACAAACTGTGCAGGACTTCTTGGTGGTGATGAACAGCCGGTTTACTCCACGGGTGTGGACTGCTTGGCGGCTTTGGACTTGGCGTTGATGAAGCAGCCCGCCGCGATGACCAGGATCAGGATGAACGTTCCGATTAGCTGTCCGGCACTTTCCGGGTTGGCGAAGCCCACCACCAGGATGAGGCCCAGCAGCATGAGGCCAACGATGGTCAGGACGGGGAAGCCCTTCATGCGCAGCGGCAGTTCTGTGCCTTCCCTGTCAGCCCTGCGCCGCAGGATGAACTGCGACACCAGGGCAGTGCCCCAGACCACCAGGCAGGTGGAGCCCACGAGGTTCAGCAGTGCGGGCAGGATCTTCTCGGGGAACAGCAGTTCCAGGACCGTGGCAATGAAGCCGAAAGCGACCGAAATTCCGACGGCGGCGACGGGAACCTTCGAAGCGCTCAGGCGGGACAGGAAGCGGGGAGCTTCCCCGCGTTCGGAGAGGGAGAAGATCATCCGGGAAGCGCCATAGAGGTTGGCGTTCAGCGCAGAGAGCAACGCGACGACGGCCACCAGGGTGATGGCAGCGCCCGCGCCCGGGATGCCGGCCATGTCCAGGACTCCGGCGAACGGAGACTTCAGGCCGTCCGAGCCGACCGGGAGGACAGCTGCGATAACGAACACCGAGCCGATGTAGAAGACCAGGATGCGCCACACTACGGTGCGGATGGCCTTGCCCACGCTATGGGCGGGGTTCTCGGTTTCAGCGGCAGCAACGCTGACAATTTCCGTCCCGCCGAAGGCGAAGATCACCACGAACAAGGCGGCGGCGATGCCACCGATGCCGTTGGGGGCGAAGTCCCCGAAGGCCGAGAAGCCGGGGGAGGGGACGTTCGGCAGCCAGCCAAAGAGGAGGGCTGCACCGATGATCAGGAAGATGACGATTGCGGCCACCTTGAGGATGGCGAACCAGAACTCGAACTCGCCGAAGTTGCGGACGCCTACAAGGTTGATGCCTGTGAAGACCACCATGAAGACCAGCGCAAGAACCCACACGGGAATGACGGGCCAAATGGAGAACAGCAGTCCGGCTGCCCCGATGGCTTCGGCGGCAATGACCACCACCAGTTGGAGCCACCACAACCAGCCGATGGTTCCGCCGGCCGTCTTGCCCATGGCCTTTTCTGCGTACACGGAGAACGCGCCGCTGTTGGGGTTGGCGGCTGCCATCTCGCCAAGGGCCCACATGACCAGGATGATCAGCGTGCCGGCGACGAGGTAGGAGATGAGCACGGCCGGACCTGCGGCTTGGACGCCTGCGCCTGAGCCGAGGAAGAGGCCGGCGCCGATCGCACTGCCGAGCCCCATCATGGTGAGCTGGCGCGGTTTGAGCGAATGGCCGAGACCGGATGTTGGGGCAGGAGCCGCGATGGACTTCGTTGTCATACGTGTCTACCTTCTATGGATTACATGCTGGTTTGGCGTGTTGGCCTCATGGGCTTGGCACGCGGGCGTCGACGACGCAGCAAGAGCCGTGGAATAATTCTCGCAGTTTGTAAGATACATCACTTTTTGCTGTAGCGATGTGATGGGTACGGATCCCCGGGGACAGGAACTTTGATGCTGGTCGATGCGCTTGATGCAAAAATTGTACGTTTCTTCACTGATTCACCGCGATCCTCCGTGCTGGAGGCCTCGCGCGTGCTCAGGGTCGCCAGGGCTACGGTGCAGTCCAGGATTGACCGGATGATCGACAATGGGGTCATTGGTTCCTGGGTTCCCCAGCCGGATCCCGCCAATTTCGGTTTCCCGGTAGTGGCATTCTGCTCCGTCACCATCACGCAGGAGATTGGCCACGATGCCATCATCGAAAGCCTGGGCGCCATCCCGGAAATCATCGAGGTCCACACCGTGACGGGAAACTCTGATCTCATGGTGCGGATCGCGGCACGTTCCAATCCAGACATGCAACGGGTCCTTGATGCCATGATCGCCACCAAGTCCGTGGTTCGGTGCTCGTCGGTCATTGTGCTGAACAGCCACATCCAAGGCCGGACGCTGCCGCTGATGGAAGCGGCAGCGAAGCCAGTGTGACGTAAAGCATTTTGCCAAGAGTCTGTTGAGTCGTACCATTAGTTCTAGTCAATATGACTTTAACTAACGCTCCGTCACATCGGGGAGTGCTCCAGGCGGCGATGAAGCGAGGTGAACGCCGTGAACACCAACTCAGCGAACGTCGCCGAAAGGCGGCTTGCGCCGCCGTCGTTGGCTATTTCAACGGTGATTTTCGCCCTCCGCCCCAGCGAGAAGTCCGGCCGCCCCACGTTGTGGCTGCCGCTGGTCAGGCGCATCCGCGAGCCCTACAAGGACATGTGGGCCCTTCCGGGCGGGCCGTTGGCCCACGACGAATCCCTCCAGGACGCCGCGTCGCGAAACCTCCGTGAAACCACCGGGCTCACTCCGCACTACCTCGAACAGCTTTACGCATTCGGTGGTCTTCACAGGTCGCCCACCCAGCGCGTTGTCTCGATCGTTTACTGGGCCTTGGTGCAACCCACGGAAGCTGCTTTGGCCGACGAATCAGAGAATGTGCGGTGGTTCCGGGCCGACCGGTTGGGTGAACTCGCCTTCGATCACAACGCAATCGTGGACTACGCCTTATGGCGGCTCCGCAACAAGATGGCCTATGGGTCCATCGCATACCACCTGCTGGGCGAATTCTTCACCCTCGCCCAGGTCCGCGAAGTCTATGAGGCCGTGCTGGACCGCCAGCTCGATCCCGCAAACTTCCGCCGACACGTCAAGGCAACACCGGAAATCGAAGAAACCGGTGAATACCTCCAAGGCGGGAAACACCGTCCACCACGCCTCTACCGCTTCACCGGCACGCCCGGCCTCGGGCCAGATAACAGGAGTACACCATGAGCAGCGTCAACACTGCGGTCCAGCTGATCACTCGCGAGGAAGCCGAGAAGGGCCTCTCCCGCGCAGGGTCCACGTGCAGCCCGGCCTTGGCCAGGGGCCCATGGGAATACGACCTCGCCGAAGCCCTCGCCGGCGAGCCCGCGTACGGGCCCGGTGCCTCGAGCAGCGATGTCGCACCCACGGCCACGCCGCGTCAGGGCCAATTGCCGGAGGAGTACAAAAAAGCCTCCGACGCCGAACTGGACGTCCGTATTCGGGCCGCCAAGGCAACACTCGGGGACCGCGCCGTCATCCTGGGGCACTTCTACCAGCGCGATGAGGTCATTCAGTACGCAGACTTCGTCGGCGATTCCTTCCAACTTGCCAACGCAGCCCTGACCAAGCCGGACGCCGAAGCCATCATCTTCTGCGGCGTCCACTTCATGGCAGAAACCGCAGACATCCTCTCCACGCCTGAGCAAGCCGTCATCCTGCCCAACCTCGCCGCGGGTTGCTCCATGGCCGACATGGCGGACGAAGACTCCGTGGAGGAATGCTGGGAGCAGCTGGAGGAAATCTTCGGCACTGAGCCGGACGCATCAGGCCGCGTGCCGGTCATCCCTGTTACCTACATGAACTCTTCTGCTGCGCTGAAGGCATTCTGTGGCCGCAATGGTGGCATTGTGTGCACTTCCTCCAATGCCAAGGTGGTCCTTGAATGGGCCTTCGAACGTGGTCAGCGCGTCCTGTTCTTCCCCGACCAGCACTTGGGCCGCAACACCGCCAAGGCACTCGGAGTCCCGCTGGAGCAGATGCCCATGTGGAACCCGCGCAAGGAACTTGGCGGCAACGATGAACAGCACCTGCTGGACTCCCGAGTGATCCTCTGGCATGGCTTCTGCTCGGTCCACAAGCGCTTCAACGTGGGCCAGATCGAGAAAGCCCGCCAGGACTTCCCGGGCGTCAACGTGATCGTCCACCCCGAATGCCCCATGGAGGTTGTGGATGCGGCCGACTCCGCCGGTTCTACGGACTTCATCAAGAAGGCGATCGCCGCCGCCACGGAACCCACCACGTTCGCCATCGGCACCGAAATCAACATGGTGAACCGGCTCGCTGCGGAAAACCCGCAACACACCATCTTCTGCCTGGATCCGGTCATCTGCCCGTGCTCCACCATGTACCGCATCCACCCGGGCTACCTCGCCTGGGTCCTTGAGGAGCTGGTGGAAGGCCGGGTCGTCAACCGCATTACCGTGGACGACTCCGTGCAGGACAACGCCAAGATTGCGCTGGAGCGCATGCTGGCAGCCAAGCCGGCCTAACGGCCCGCACACCAATTGGACTAGCCGAATCGAGCCCCACATGACTACAGAGAGCCTTGCTCGCGGCCCTGCGCCCCAGCGGCTGATCGTCGTCGGAAGCGGCATCGCAGGACTGTACTCAGCCCTGCTTGCCGCAGAAGCCGGGGCGGAAGTGGTGTTGCTGACCAAGGGTGCCCTTGCCGACAGCAACACTTACTACGCCCAAGGTGGCATCTCGGCCGTCCTGGACGAGCCTGCTCCCGGAGACACTGTTGCGGCCCACATTGCCGACACCCTCACAGCCGGTGCAGGGCACTGCAACGAAGAAGCGGTGCGGGTGTTGTGCACGGAGGCGCGGCTGGACATCGCCGGGCTGGGGCGGTTCGGTGTCGAGTTCGACCTTGACGACGACGGCGACCCCGCCTTGGGTCTTGAAGCCGCCCACTCCGCCCCGCGGATTCTGCATGCCGGCGGCGACGCCACCGGCGCCGGGGTGGCGGCCGGGCTGATCCGCACCGTCCTGGACTTTCAGGCGGCCGGCAAAATCCAGGTCATCGGGCACGCCCACGTCACATCGCTCTCGCTGGGCGGACTGCAGGGCGGCCGTGTGGTGGGAGCCAATTTCCTCCACGACGGACGCCACCTCGGAGTCCACGGCGACTCCGTACTGCTGGCCACCGGGGGCGCCGGACAGCTCTTCGCCCAAACCACCAACCCCTCCGTCGCCACAGCGGATGGCCTGGCGCTCGCCTGGCGCGTCGGTGCGGCCGTTGCCGACCTTGAGTTCTTCCAGTTCCACCCCACCTGCATGGTGCTTCCAGCCGAAGCGCGGGAGGTGGAAGGCAATAACGACCCCCTGCTGATCTCCGAGGCCGTCCGTGGGGAAGGTGCCATCCTCGTGGACGCCCGGGGGCACCGCTTCATGCCCGGCTACCACCCGGACGCCGAACTCGCACCCCGGGACGTCGTCTCCCGCAGCATCGCCCTGCACCTGGCAAAACTCGGCGATCCCAACGGCCATGTGTTCCTCGACGCCACCGTGATCGAAGGGCAGAAGGGCAGCGGTTTCCTGGCAAAGCGCTTCCCCACCCTCAGCGAGAGGACCCGCCAAGCAGGCGTCGACTGGACCCGGGAACTGGTCCCCGTGGCGCCCGCGGCCCACTATTGGATGGGTGGGGTGGTGACCGACCTTCACGGACGCACCTCTGTTCCTGGTTTGCTCGCCGCCGGTGAAGTCGCTTGTACCGGTGTGCAAGGGGCCAACCGCCTGGCAAGTAACTCCCTGCTTGAGGGACTGGTGTTCGGGCGGCGGGCTGTTGACGCATTTCTCTCTGGTGACCGCGACGCCGCAGGCCCCTTGGCGCCGCCGGAATCAATGGAATCGGTGGGCGGTCTTCCGCTCGCCCACCTTGTCTCCTCCAGCGGGTTTTCGCGTCAGGCACTTCGCCGCCTCATGACAGCCAAGGCCGGCGTGTTGCGCGATGGTCAGCTGTTGGCTGAGGCCGCAGAAGTTCTTGGGTCTTGGGAGGGTGAGGTTCTTCCCTTGAATGTTCCTGATTCCCTTGATGTCCGGGAGCATGAGGACTCCAACCTTCTGTTGGCTGCGCAGCTGTTGGTGCATGCGGCCCGGGAACGGCGGGAGTCCTTGGGGGCGCATTACCGCAGCGACAGCGTGAGGGAACCAGCCGCCGTCGACGATTTTGACAAGCGTTACACCATGAGCCGGAAAGTGAGCCTCGTCCATGACTAACCTGACCCTCCCCGCAGCCCCTGTCCGGGAGATCCTGGAACGGGCATTCGCGGAGGACGCGCCCAGCGGGGACATCACCTCCCAGTTGCTGATCCCGGCCGACGCCCGGGCAACTGCCGTGCTGAACGCGCGGGTCCCCGGCGTGTTCAGCGGCGGCACCGTGTTCCGCGACGCCATGAAGCTTGCGGACCCGGACACCGAGGTGGAATTGCTGCTCGCCGATGGTGAAGCGTTCGACGCCGGCACGCACCTTGCGCGGGTCAGCGGCAGCGCCCGCTCCGTGCTGCTCGCCGAACGCGTTGGGCTCAACCTGGTGCAGAGGATGAGTGCCATTGCCACGAAGACCGCCGAATTCGTCCGGCTCGTGGAAGGTACCCGCGCCAAGATTACGGACACCCGCAAGACCACGCCGGGCTTGCGGGTGCTGGAACGCTACGCTGTGCGCTGCGGTGGGGGAGCGAACCACCGCTACAGCCTGTCCGATGCCGTCCTGGCCAAGGACAACCACCTGGCCGTCATGACCGGCGGCGACTCCACCAAGCTGACCGGGTTGCTGGTTGCCGCTAAAGCCCAGCTGGGCCACACCACGCACTTCGAAGTTGAAGTGGACCGCGCAGAGCAGATCGAACCCGTGCTGGCGGCCGGCGTGGACACCATCATGCTGGACAACTTCTCCATCGAGGAACTCCGGGCCGGGGTCAAACAGGTGGACGGCAGGGCCATGGTGGAAGCCAGTGGCAACGTCAACGTCACCACCGTCACCGAGATTGCCGCTGCCGGGGTGGACGTGATCTCCATTGGGGGCCTGACCCACAGCGTGAGCGCACTCGATCTCGGCCTCGACGTTGTTTTAGAGACAGCCTGACGCTCCCATGATCTTCCTCGACGCCGCAGCCACCACCCCCGTACGCCGCGAGGCCCTCGAGGCCATGTGGCCGCATTTGAGCGGTGAGTTCGGCAATCCCTCCAGCCATCACACGCTGGGTGAAGCGGCAGCAGCAGCGCTGGCCGGGGCGCGTGCCGGCGTCGCGAAGATCCTCAATTGCCGCGCGGGTGAGGTGACTTTCACCTCCGGAGGCACCGAGGCGGACAACCTGGCCGTCAAAGGCATCGCACTGGCCCGGCGGTCGGCTGATCCCACGCTGAACAGGGTGGTCATCAGCGCGATTGAACATCCCGCCGTGGAGGAATCGGCGAGGTACTTGGAGCGGGTGCACGGGTTCATCGTGGACGTGCTGCCAGTGGACGGTGAGGGCCTGGTCTCTGTTGAGGAACTGAGCGCCCTGTTGCGCCCGGAAACTGCGTTGGTCAGCATCATGTACGCGAACAATGAGATCGGAACGGTCCAGCCAATATCAGCCTTGGCGGCAGTGGCGCGGGAACGCGGTGTCCCCTTCCACACCGATGCAGTCCAGGCTGCAGGGTGGTTGCCCCTTGACGTCAAAGTGCTCGGGGTGGATGCACTGAGCATGTCCGGACACAAACTTGGTGCCCCCAAAGGATCCGGTGTGCTCTTCACCAAAGGGCGGCTCCGGGTGGAGCCCTTGGTTCACGGCGGGGGCCAGGAACGGGGTAAGCGCTCGGGAACTGAGAATGTGGCAGGCGCCGTGGCGTTGTCCACTGCATTGTCGTTGGCCAGCGCAGAGCAACCGGAACAGGCCGCTCGAGTCTCGGGCTTGAGGGATCAGTTCATCGAAAGGATCCTGGCCGGTGTCGCAGGCGCAGTGGTCACTGGGCACCGGCTGCAGCGCCTGCCGTCGGTGGCGTCCTTCTGTTTCCCGGGCACCAGTGGCGAGTCAGTGTTGCTGGAGCTTGAGCGGCTTGGCGTGGTCTGTTCCAGTGGCTCGGCCTGCGCTGCGGGATCCGATGCTCCGTCACCCGTTTTGCTGGCCCTGGGCATCGTGCCTGAAACAGCCCAGACGGCCGTACGCTTCAGCTTCCCCTCAACTGTCACCGACACCGAACTGGAACAGGCCGCCGACGCCGTGGAAACCGCCGTCGGACGCGTCCGGAACCTGGCGTCCCCGCAAGCGGAATAGCTGCACTGGGGGCCGGTTTGCGGCGGCACGGCTGGTTACACGTGCCGTGCGCGCCGGAAAATCCAGTGCCTCAGCAGGGTAAACCGGACCGCTGTGGCCACGAAGCCGGACAACGTAGTAGTCCACAATTCTTCGGTGACTGTGGCTTCCGGCCGGATGAGGTGCAGGATGCCCAGGCTGCCGCCCGTGATGACCAAGGCAATGGCGATCACTATGACGCCACTGAGGTGGTCGCGGGTGCGCTTTTTCTTTCCCGTGATCTTGAACGTGAGCCGGCGGTTCAGCGCAGTGTTCATCAGGGACGTCACAATCAGTGCCACAGCGTTCGCCAGCTGCGGGTCGATCCAAGGACGCAGCAACGCGTAAAGAGCCAGCGAGCTTGCCGTGCACACCACTCCGACTCCGGTGAAGCGGGCCAACTGCCGAACGACGGGGTATTTGAGGACTCCGCGGTGCCGTGTGCGGGGTGGTTTCTGTGGGGGAGACGGGCGTAGCTCAGTGGCGTCCGCAGCTGTCTCCATGGCTTAAGCCTGACACATCAAGCGGGTTGGTCCTCCCAGGATGCGCTGGTGACGGGATTCCGGAGCTCACCGATTCCTTCAACACGGCACACCACGGTGTCACCGGGTTGAATGCGGGCGCATTCTGCGGGGAACCCAGTCAAGACCAGATCGCCGGGCTGGAGGGTCATGAACGAGCTCAGGTAGACCAGGATCTCGTCCACCTTCCAGCCCAGGTCACCAGAACTCGCAGTCTTGAGTTCATTGCCGTTGTGCACGATCCCAATCTCCAGGTTCGAGTCGTCAAGATCCGTGACCATCCAAGGACCCGCCGGAGTAAACGTGTCCTGGCTCTTGGCGCTGATCCAGAGTTCGTCGGTCTTTTGCAGGTCCCTTGCCGATACGTCGTTGCCGATGGTGTAGCCGAGAATCGCTGACCGGGCCGTTTCCAGCGTCAACCCGCGCGCAGGGCGCCCGATGACGACCGTCAATTCCGCTTCCGGGTCAACATAGCCCACTGTGGAGTCCAGCTGGATGGCCTCACCCGGGCCGATCACGCTCGACGCCGCCTTGTGGAAAGCCTGGGGCGGCAGGTCACGGCCAGGCTGCCCGGTGTTATGTGCCATGCCAAAGACGTTCACAGGTACCGAAGGCGCAAGGAAAGTAAAACCATCCTGGCTCACCTCAGCGCCCAGCTCCCATCCTTCTCTGGCAGGGCTGTTGGCATTTGCCCTCGATGCCGGGAAAGGGGATTCCACCACGGTCCACCGGGTGCCGTCCACGGAGTTGAAGTCCGGGGCGTCGTTGGCCACAAAGAAGTGCTCGTCAGGAGAATGGCGGGCCAAAGTCTGGCCGGCGACGGTGGGAGCCGGGGTGGGCCGGACTCGGGCGATGCGGCGGGGGGCAGGCATAGTCATGATGACATCCTACGTCCTCCGTGGATGGTGCCCTGCGTTGTGGGGCCCGCTTTACGTCCCGTGGCAGCATCCAAGGGCGCAGAGCAGGCCCCGCAACGCGTCAGGTGAGCGGGGCCGATCCGAAAGCAACACTGAAGCGATCGCACCACAGCACCACTGACGTCAGTCCTGCGACGTCAGTGCCGGCCGGGACAACGTAATTTTGGTTGCCGTGGGTTGCCTTGATGGCGCCCAGGTCCACATAGCGTCCTGAGCGGTATTTGAACCAGTCGCCGCCGGCCTCCTGGCTGCTGAGCCAAACCTTGACGTCAGGTCCGTCACTGCTTGCCAAATTCTCGAGGCGGAGCAGGTGGCTGCCATCGGGGAGCATCAACAGCTGCGCCGTGCCGGTGGTTTCATGTTCCTGGGATTGGAAAGTACCGCCGCCCACCACTGCCGGGTAGCTGGGTGGCGTCTGGCTGGGCACGGCTTGGCTGTGCGGCGCGCCCGCCGTTCCGCCATCCGACGGTTGTCCCGTGGAAACCCCCAACGCGGGCAGTGCTTCATTGACGATGCTGCTGGTGAACAGCCGCCACGGTTGGAAGAGCGCAGCCCCCACCACCACCGCTGACAGGATCAGTACTCCGACTACTGCAGCCAGGGTCCTGTGGTCCCGGATGAAACTCCGCAATCGGTTCATAGCTCAAGGCTAGGCTTCACGTCACCGGATCAGGGGCCCCATTGCTTACAGTACGGTGACGCGCAGTAAGGTGACGCACCGATGTCTGCGCCGTGGCCCGGAAGAACCTGGGCGGGAAACCCAGCCACCGGGCTTAGAATCCGACTCATGCGGCTGGCGACCATCGGACTGGTTCTCCTCGTGGCAGGCGGTGTCACCGTGGCCACGGGCGTCCTGCCATGGCAGGAAGTGGCGGTCCTGGTGGACCGGGTGGCACCCATCCTGGGGTTCGTCGTCGCAATGACAGTGGTGACGGAACTCGTCAGCGAGGCCGGCACCTTCCAATGGATCGCGCGGAGGCTGCGTCGTTGGGGTCGGGGCAGCGGTGTCCTCATCTGGCTGCTTTTGGCGCTGTTCGCCGTCCTGAGCACAGTTTTCCTGTCGCTGGATACGACGGCGGTGCTTTTGACCCCCGTGGTGGTCACGGTGGCCCGCCAAGCGGGTCTCCCGGTTCTACCCTTCGCCCTGACCACGGTGTGGCTGGCGAACACGGCAAGTCTCCTGCTCCCGATTTCCAACCTGACCAACCTGTTGGCGCAGCACAATCTCGGCAGCATCAGTCCGGCGCAGTTTGCCCAGCTGATGTGGGCGCCGTCGCTGGCGGCAATTCTGGTTCCCCTGGCCTTCATTGCCATTGTGTTCCGGCGCGACCTTCGCAAGAGCTATGCCCTCGATTCTGCACGGCCAGCCCGGGTACCACCGGCGACTCCCGTCACGGACACACCCCTGCTGGTGGTCAGTGCCGCAGTCCTGGTGATGCTTTTGCCCGCATTGGTCTCCGGTGTTGCCATCTGGATTCCGGCCACAGCCGCAGCCGTGATCCTGGCCGGCATGTTTGCCTTCCGACGACCCAAAGTCCTCACCGTGACACTGATTCCGTGGTCGCTGTTGCTGTTCACCTTTGGCCTCTTCCTGGTGGTGGAGGCAGCCCAATACCTCGGCGCCTCCGTCCTGCTTGGACAGGTGGCAGGCCAAGGAAGCGGGTTCGTCGAACTGCTCAGGCTGGCCATGACTGGTGCCATGGGCTCCAACGTGGTCAACAACCTGCCGGCCTACCTTGTGGCTGAGCCCCTGGCGGGAAGTCCGGAGCGGATGGCCGCGCTGCTGGTGGGTGTGAACGCAGGTCCCTTGATCACACCATGGGCTTCGCTGGCTACCCTGCTGTGGTATGAACGACTGGTGCGGATGAATGTGCTGATCTCATGGAGGGGCTACGCGGTGTACGGCCTGATCGTGGCACCGCTGACCATACTGGCGGCCATCGCGGCGCTCGCAGCTGTTGGCCCGGGAGGACTGTTTGGTTAGCCCAGGTACAGTTCGCCCACGGGAACTTCCGTGGCCAGCCGGTTGTCCGGCCCAGCCAAGGGGCACGCCCAGGCTTCGTTGTAGGCGCAGGAGGGGTTGTAGGCAAAATTGAAATCGAGGACGAACTCCTGTTCCCCGGATGAATTTCTTGTCCCGTGGAATGAGCCCTTGACCGTGTCCAGAAGGTAGCGTCCCGCCCCGTAGCTTCCGCCGTCCTTTCCAGCGGTTGCGTCGCGGAACGGGACAAAGATCCCGCCCCCGTAGCTCCTGAGCCGCCACACCGCCAACGAGCCCAGGCCGGGCAGCTCGAAAGTACCGATGCGGGCGAACGGCACCACGCCATCGGTGCCCGTCTCAACGTTCATTTCCTGCCCGGAGCCGTTCGGAGACAACACCGCGTGTCTGCGGAAGGCGGGGTCGTAGCCGGCGGTGCGGAGTCCTGAGAATGAGGCCTTCATCTCCGCAGTCAGCGCGGATGCCGGATGGGTGGCGAACATCAGGTCCCGCTCCTGGCGCCAGAAAACGTGGGCGTCGAACGGGTTGGTGGCTGCAAGTTGACGCACTTTGTCGTACAGGGCGAACGTCCGTAAGCGCCAGTCAGCTATATCAGCCGCTGACATGGTGGGGATGTCGTCCTCGAAATAGTCCTGCTGATCGGGAGCCATACCCTCAGCCTAGTCCTGTGCGTGTCGCAGCATCGCCGCCGATAGGCTGTGGTCATGAAGGGCATCATGAACCTGAAGTATGTTCCGGTGAGGCTCGCTGCCTTGGTGCTCGCAGGAACGGTGCTCGCCGCGGCATCCGCCTGTTCCGCTGAAAACAAGGGACCCCAGGTCACCTCTACTGCGACGTCGAAGCCCAACAGTTCGGAGTCGGGTACAGGTGCGCCAACAGAAAGTTCGACGCCGAAACCCGGTTCAGTGGGCACCTCACCCTCCGCAACGCCTGGTTCCGGAGGGACGGAAGCCCCGTCCGATCCGGCCGGGGCCAGCCCCAGTCCCAGCGGGGCAGCAACAGCGCTGTCATGGAAGACCTATTCGGATTCGGCCAAGACTGTCAGCTTCGATCTGCCCAGGGAGTGGATAGCCCAGTCGGTAACTCCGGAGGCGGGCTCTTTGGCAGGGGCAGTGAAGGTGGAAGTCAAGGACGGTGGGGGCAGCTATGTCGCTACCCTTCAGACAGGCCTGCCTCCATCCGCTCCGGTCGAATGCCCGGCCGGACAGGGGCGGCCCTATGTGGTGATCAGCAGCGTCCCCTTGGAGGTCCCCCATTCGGATGGCCCGGACACCATTGATCCGCGCGTCGTTTTCCGGGTGATCCAGGGCTACAAGTTCTTCGGTTCCTATGGCATCACCAACATGGTGGCCGGGGCTGACGGGCAGTCGTGCGAACTCCGGAACCGGGTGTTGGGACCGACGGGAAAGGGCGACTATTCCTTTGGGGACGTCCCCGCCCTGCACGCCTTTGCCGCCGATGAGAAGGTGGCACCGGCCAAATCCTTTGACACCCTGGACCTGGCCGCAAAGTACGCTGTCCACGGTTCTGAATTCGCCAATGTCCAGCGGATGCTACTGTCTCTGAAGGTCAATCAATAGTCCCGCGATTGGCTGCTTCACACATACGGCGCCGTTGGGGGCTGCCCGCCGCAACATATCCCGGAGATCAATGGAACGCAACGTTGCTGCCACGCTCGTTTTCAAGACCGCAGCCAACACCAAAGTAGCCATGGCAATAGCCGTGGCCCGGAATACCGGCTACGACTCAGTGACGGAGGCCCTGTCCATCACCTCTGCGGGTGACGAGCTTCCCTTTGCCGAACTCAGCGACCACCACGGTGGCCGCTTCCACTACCTTGAGTTCACGGAGCCCAGTGAAGTGACCGTCGAGTACCGGGCCACGGTTCACGGCTTTGGCATCCCTGAAACGTCCACTCCCATGGAATTGGTCCGCTACGTCCGGCCCAGCAGGTATGCGGAGTCTGACAGGCTGCTGCCTACCTCCTATGCCGAGTTCGGCTCGTTGCAAGGAGCTGAACTGCTCCAGGCGGTCCGCACCTGGGTCAACGGGGAACTCCGCTACATCAGCGGATCGTCACGGGGAACGGATGGTGCCGTGGACACGTTGCTGCACCGCAAGGGAGTGTGCCGCGATTTCGCCCACCTGGCCATCGCGTTGTTGAGGGCCAAGGACGTACCTGCCCGGCTCGCTGCTGTGTATGCCCCCGGGTTGAGTCCCATGGATTTCCATGCCGTGGCCGAAGCGTACGTTGACGGCGCTTGGTACATCATCGACCCCACAGGCCTGGCACCCCGTGAATCCATGCTGAGGATTACGGCCGGCCGGGATTCCTCGGATACGGCATTTCTCTCCACAGTGGGTGGCAGCCTGACACTGAAGACCCTCAAAGTCAGTGCCTCGGTCAACGGCGAGCTCCCGGTAGAGGATCTCCGGGAGCCCGTCAGCCTTCGTTAGTGTCCCGCCACGGAAGCACGGAGTTTTTCCGTCAGGCGAAGGAGTTCGCGCTGTTCCTCGGAGGTGAGGGCCGGTCCCACCAAGTGGGCGATGTCCCGCACGTGTTCCCGCCCGATCGTTTTTTGAAGCTCGCTGCCTGCTTCGGTGAGTGAGAGCAGCACTCCGCGGCCGTCGTCGGGGGCTGCCGTCCGCTCCACCAAACCGCGCTTCTCAAGACGGTCCACCAAGCGGCTCAGGCTCGACTGGCTCAGCAGCACTTTGTCGTTGATTTCATTGAGCCTGAGCTGCCCGGATGGGCACTTGGACAGCGTAAAAAGAACGTCGTATTCCTTGACGGGAAGGGTCTTGAACGCTGGCCCTGACTGAAGCTTCCGCATCACCGCCACCTGGGAGCGGAACAACGACTCCCAGGTTTCGGCGGCGAGGCGAACGGCGGAGGACGCAGCGCCCGTTGGACCGGACATCAGGCGTCCTGCCCCGCGGCACCGGCAGTTGCGGATTCGCTGACTTTCTCCTCCAACGCTGCGGCAACGCGGGATGCGTGCGTCGGAGCATCCGGCACGTGTGCCGGCTTCATGGCAGCGTATTCCTTGCGCAGGACCGGAAGGACTTCCTCGCCGAAGAGGTCCAACTGCTCCAGGACAGTCTTCAGGGGAAGGCCGGCGTGGTCGATCAGGAACAGCTGGCGCTGGTAGTCTCCGAAGGCCTCGCGGAAGGTCAGGGTCTTTTCAATGACTTCCTGGGGGCTTCCTACGGTCAAGGGCGTCTGGGAAGTGAAATCCTCCAGCGACGGTCCGTGGCCGTAGACCGGGGCATTGTCAAAGTACGGGCGGAATTCCTTGACAGCGTCCTGGGAGTTCTTCCTCATGAAGAATTGCCCGCCGAGGCCCACGATCGCCTGGTCTGCCTTGCCGTGTCCGTAGTGCTCGTACCGCTCGCGGTAGAGGCCGATCAACTGCTGGTAGTGCTCCTTGGGCCAGAAGATGTTGTTGGCAAAGAAGCCATCGCCAAAGTACGCAGCAACTTCTGCGATCTGCGGCGTACGGATGGAACCGTGCCACACGAAGGGAGCGACGCCGTCCAGTGGTCGCGGGGTGGAGGTGAAGTTCTGCAGCGGCGTGCGGAACTTGCCGGACCAATTGACGGTGTCCTCATCCCACAGCTTGCGGAGCAGGCTGTAGTTTTCGATCGCGAGTTCCACGCCGTCCTGGATGTTCTTGCCGAACCAAGGGTAGACCGGCGCCGTATTGCCGCGGCCGAGGACCAGGTCCACGCGTCCATCGGAGAGGTGCTGAAGCATCGCGAAGTCTTCGGCAATCTTCACAGGATCGTTGGTGGTGATGAGCGTGGTGGCAGTGGAGAGCGTGATGCGCTCGGTCTGCGCGGCGATGTAAGCCAGGGTGGTGGTGGGGGAGGAGGAGAAGAACGGCCGGTTGTGGTGCTCGCCCAGGGCGTAGACATCCATGCCGATTTCTTCGACCTTTTTGGCGATGGCAACGGACGCCTTGATGCGTTCGTTTTCCGTGGGCGTGCGGCCCGTGGTGGGGTCAGTGGTGATGTCGCTGACGCTGAATACGCCGATCTGCATGATGTGCCTTTCTCCCTGCCCGTGGTCCCGGGCTCTTTCAACAGTGTACCTCAAACTAGATGCATTTGCATGTATCGATACCTGTAACAGGGCAGGGCCGGGAAATGTTCCCGGCCCTGCCCTATTGGGTGAGTCTGTTGGAGGCGGTTGCTATTCGCCGGGATGATGGGCTGCGCGGCGGCCCTTAACTCTGGGAATCATGCCTGTGGTCCAATCCTGGAACTCGTCCGACGAGCCGTTGGCTGGGCCGTTGGCCGGGTTGTTGGCCGGACCGCTTTCCGCGCTGCCGGACGGGCCGTTTCCGGTCGGCGTCGGCTTGTCCTGCAGGGCTTTCAGCAGGTCTTTCTTTTCCCTGCGTCCCTCCACGAGCTTGTAAAGGACCGGGACCAGCACCAGCGTCAAAGCCGTGGAGGAGACCAGCCCGCCGATCACCACAATAGCCAGGGGCTGCGAAATGAACCCGCCGCCGCCTGTGAGTCCCAATGCCATGGGCGTCAGGGCGAACACTGTAGCCAATGCAGTCATCAGGATGGGGCGGAGGCGCTGGCGCGCACCGTGTGTGATGGCGTCTGCCACGTTCATGCCCGGGCTGCCGTCATGGGGCTTGCGGTATTGGTTGATGAGGTCGATCAGGACAATGGCGTTGGTCACCACGATCCCCACCAACATCAGCATGCCGATCAGCGAAGGCAAGCCCAGCGGAACACCGGTCACCAACAGCAAGCCGACCGCGCCCGTGGCGGCGAAAGGAACTGACACCAGCAGGATCAGCGGTTGGATGAGTGACTTGAACGCGGCCACCATGATCACGTAGACAATCGCGATGGCTGCCAACAATGCCAGGCCCAACTGCCGGAAGGACTCGGCCTGCTGGGTTGTGGCGCCTCCGATGGTGGCAGTGACTCCGGCTGGAAGTTCCACTGAGGCCAGGCGCTCCTGGACCGCGGTGCTCACGCTGCCCAGGTTGGAACCCGACGGCGTCACAGTTACCCGCGCCGTGCGTTGTCCGTTGCTGCTGGTGATGGAAACGGGAGTATCAACCTGCTCGACGGCGGCAATGGACTCCAACGCCACCCCACCACGTGCTGTGGGGAGCTGAAGTGCCCGGACTGAAGCGATGCTGGTGAAGCGTGTGCCCTCACCGATCTGCACCGGGTAGTCGTTGGTATCGATCCGGATGGTGCCGGCAGGGATGGGGCTGACAGTGGAGGCCAGGAAAGCCCCTACCTGCTCCTCCGTCAAGCCGGCCGCAACGGCTTTGGCGCGGTCAACCCGGACCTGGACCACTGATTGCTTGGACGCGAGGTTGGTAGCCACCTCGGAACTGCCCGGCACTCCGTCCATGGCCTTGACCATGGCATCGCTGGCAGTTTGGAGGTCGGCGGAGTTAGCCGCCCGGATGGTGATGTCCACCGTGGAGGATGTACCGAAACCGCCTTGCTGGGACCCTACGGTGACCTTCCCCGCGGCACTTTCGAGTTTGGATCGGACCTCATCCTGGAGCTTGGTCTGGTTCACTTTCTCGTCGGTGACTATGGTGAACGTCGAATTGGAGGAGCCGGTGGATGTCAGGGCAGCGAAGCCTGTCTGTGCATTTCCGGAGGTGACCTGCACGTCCTTGATGCCGTTGATGCCCTTCAGGGCATCTTCTATTTTTGCTGCCTCATCGCTGGTGGCCTGCAGGCTGGTCCCGGCGGGCAGGACCTGGCGAACAGTCATGCTGTTTTCCCCCGAGCGGCCCAGCAAGTCGGTGGCCAGAAGCGGTGAAACGGCAACGGTCGCCACGAGCACCAGGGCCGCCGCGGACAACGTGATGACCGGGTGCTTTTGTGTCTTAGCGAGGATCGGAAGGTAGCCGCGCTGGAGCCTGCTCTTTTGCTCGGCTTCCCGGGCCTTCTTCGCCGCCTCCTGGGTGGAAGCCACCGCTTCAGCGCCCTTTGCCGGGGACGCGAGGAACCAGTAGGCCAGCACAGGAACGATCGTGAGCGAAACCAACAATGACGACAACAATGCGATGGTCACTGTGAGTGCGAAGGGCCGGAACAGCTCTCCAGCGAGGTCGCCCACAAAGGCGATGGGCAGGAAGACGGCCACGGTGGTCAGCGTGGAGGCCGTGATGGCTCCGGCGACTTCACGGATGGAGGTCAGGATGGCGGTGAGCTTGTGTTCGCCGTAGCTGAGGTGTCGCTTGATGTTCTCGATCACCACGATGGAGTCATCCACCACACGCCCGATCGCAATGGTCAGCGCGCCCAGAGTGAGGATGTTCAGTGAATAGCCTGTGGCGGAGATGCCAATGAAGGTGATCAGAAGGGACAGCGGTATGGAAACAGCGGTCACCAACGTGGACCGCACGGACATCAGGAACACCAGGATGACGGCCACTGCGAAGCCCAGTCCAAGCAGGCCTTCGGTGGTCAGGTCCTTGATGGACTTCTCGATGAACGGGGCCTGATCGAAGACCGGGGTGAAGGTGGCGTTGTTGCCGAGTTCATCCTGCATGGATCCGATCGCGTCGCGCACGGCATGCGAGATCGCCACAGTATCGCCCTCGGGCTTTTTGGTGACGGACAGCGCCAGCGTCGGTTTGCCATTGGTGCGCGTGATGGAGGTAGCGGCATCGTCCTCGACGCTGACGTCGGCCACTGCACCGATGGTGGCAGCATTCTTCGCGCCCGTCAGGGGAAGTCCCTTAATGATGTCCAAGGAATCCACGGGACTGCCGAGCTGGAGGGACAACGTCTTGCCTTGGTCCTCGATGGTGCCCACGGGGACCAAAGTTCCGTTGTTCTTCAATGCATTGCTGATGGCCTGGATGGACGCGCCGCTGCTGGCCAGGTCTGCCGGACGGGGCTGGATCAGGATGTGCTGGTTGGCCCCGCCCGTGACATCGGCGCCGCGGACGCCGTCGATTTTCTGGAGCCGGGGAACGCTCAGCCGCAAGAGGTCGGCATTGAGTTCGCTGAGGGGTTTGTCCGAGGACACGGCCAAGTAGACGATGGGGAAATCGCTGATGTTGCCGGCAATGGATTGGGGCTCGACGTCGGCGGGCAGCACCCGCTTGGCGTTCGAGATGGCCCGGTCGATCTGGTTCCGTGCCCGGTCAAGGTTTGACCCGTACGTGAACACCATGGTGATCTGCGATACACCGTTGCGGGAGGTCGACGTGGTGGACTCGAGCCCCTCGACACTATTAAGTGCCGTTTCCAGCGGCTGGCTTAATTGCTTGTCCACGACCTCGGGGGAGGCGCCCGGCATGGAGGTCACCACAGTGATCTGCGGGAACTCGATGGAGGGAATGAGTTCCTGCTTCAGGGATCCCATGGTGATCACGCCGAACACCGCCGCAAAGACGGTGATCAGCGCGATCAGAGCCCGGTTTCCCAGAGAAAGCTTGGCCAGGCGGAACATTGCATTGACTCCCAGGGTCTACGTAACGATTCGTCTGACGGGAACCGGCCGCAGCCCCGGGTATGGCCTAGCTTTGGACGGCGTTGGCCACATCAAGCTGCAGGGACCGGGCGGTGCTTTCTTCCAGTTCGGCAGCGAGCTCAGGGTTCTCATTGAGCTTGACGCCGTAGCCCGGCATCATATCCTTGAGCCTGGACTGCCAGCCCTTGAAGTTCTTGGGGAAGGACTTCTGCAGCAATTCGATCATGATCGGTACAGCGGTCGAAGCGCCCGGCGAGGCACCCAGCAGTGCGCCTACTGAACCATCGCGGGAGGCAATGACCTCGGTGCCGAACTGCAGTACGCCACCCTTCTGAGGGTGCTTCTTGATGATTTGTACACGTTGGCCAGCGGTGATCAGTTCCCAATTGCCGCCGGCGGCCTCAGGGTAGTACTCCCGCAGGGCCTCAACCTTGGCCTCGTGCCGCTTGGCAACCTCTTTGATGAGGTACGCGGTGAGGTCCATGTTGTCCTTGGCCACAGCCAACATGGGAATGATGTTTCCGGGTCGGATGGACAGCGGAAGGTCCAAGTAGCTGGAGGTCTTCAGGAAGTTGGTGGAGAATCCGGCGTACGGGCCGAACAGGAGGGAACGCTTGCCGTCCACGTAGCGGGTATCCAAGTGCGGGACGGACATGGGCGGCGCGCCCACGGATGCCTGGCCGTAAACCTTGGCGCTGTGCTGGGACGTGATGGCGTCGTCGGTGCAGCGGAAGAACTGGCCGGAAACGGGGAAACCGCCATAGCCCTTGCTCTCAGGGATGCCGGAGGCCTGAAGCAGGTGAAGGGCACCGCCGCCGGCTCCCACGAAGACAAACTTCGCGTGGATGCGGCCGTGCTCGCCGGACTTGGGGTGCTTGATGGACAGGTCCCATCCGCCACCGGCTGCGCGGCTGATGTTGGTGACGTCGTGGCCGTAGTTGACCTCGGCACCGCTGTCCTGCAGGTAGGTTGTGAGCTCACGCGTCAGGGCGCCAAAGTCGACGTCGGTGCCTTCAGCTGCGCGGGTAGCGGCAACGCGCTGCTTGCGCTCCCGTCCCTTGACGATCAGGGGGGCCCACTTGGCGATCTGGTCCTGGTCCTCGGTGTATTCCATGCTGCGGAACAGGGTATTGGGCTTGAGTGCCTCGTACCGGGTTTTGAGGAAGTTCGCATGGTCGTCGCCAATGACGAAGCTCATGTGCGGAACTGTGTTGATGAAGCCCTTGGGAGACCCAATAACCTTGGTGTCCACCAGGTGGGACCAGAACTGACGTGAGAGCTGGAACTGCTCGTTGATGTGGAGGGCCTTGGAAGGGTCCACGGAGCCGTCTTTGGCTGCGGGGGAGTAGTTAAGCTCACACAGCGCGGCATGTCCGGTGCCGGCGTTGTTCCACGGTCCGGAGCTCTCAAGCCCCGCTTCGTCGAGTCGTTCGAACAGGGAGATGGTCCAGGTGGGTTCGAGTTGCTTGATGAATGCACCGAGGGTGGCACTCATGATTCCGCCGCCAATAAGGACGACGTCGGCATGTTGAGTCTTGGAAATGAAGGTCACGATCAATCTCCGTTAGCGGCGGCACTGGCTGTCACAGAATATCCCCGCGCAGACCCAATACTGAAATTGCGGGCGATCGTCAAGGCTTTAAGCGGACGTTCGTGAAAACTTCGTTGAGGACCGGTGAAGCCGGGTAGCTTTCCACCTTGTTGGACAACGCCAAGGCGGAGATGGGGAAGGCGATCGGCACCGCCGGCACCGAGGCCGCGATCTCTGCGTTGATCGCCTGGTATTGGGCGTTGCGGTCGTCTCCGTCGGGCATGGCGCGTGCCCGCTCGATCTTGTGGAAGACTTCCGAGTCCGCATAGCCGAACTCTGCCCGGGTTTCGCCGAACAGCGGTCCCAGGAAGTTATCGGCGTCGGCGTAGGAGCCGTTCCAGCCCAGAAGGTGCAGTCCGCGATCTCCCGCAGACTGGACCCGTTGCAGGTAGCCACCCTCCCAGTCCACGGGCACTGGCTTGATGTTGAAGCCCACGGCAACCAGCTGGCGGCTGATTTCGGCGTAGATCTTCTCGGGAGTGGGCATATAGGCGCGGGTGGCGTTCAGAGGGTAGTAGAACTTGATTTCCTCACCCTTGTAGCCCGCCTTTTCCAACAATGCCTTGGCCTTCTCAGGGTTGTACCCGAGCGACGGGGCATTGTTGTTGAAGCCACTGAGCTTGGGCGGCACGAACTGTGAGGCCTGTGCCGTGTTGTCGATGAAGAACCGCCGGATCAGCGTTTCCTTGTCGACTGCCATTTCGATCGCTTGGCGGACTTCGAGTTTCTCCAAGGGCGCCACGGCCTGGTTGATCCCGAGGTACATGACGGAGAACGGGTCACGCTGGATAATCTGGACGCCCTTCTTGACCAGTTGGTCAAAAGTTCCGGGGGTCACGAGGTCGTAAGCGTCGATCTTGCCGTCCAGGAGGGCCTGCTGCCGCGTTTCAGCGCGATCGTAGGGGATGAAGTTGATGGTGGCTATCTGGCCCCGGTTGCCCCAGTAGCCCTTGTACGTGGCGAGCGTGAGTTTATTCTCATCCCAGCCGCTGATTTCATACGGGCCCGTCCCCACGGGGTGGCTGGCATAGGCGGATACGGCCTGGCCGTTCAAGGTCTGGTCCAGCACATTCGCTTTTTGCGCCTCAAGGGCGGCGGGCGAGGATATGGCGAAGGCGGGGAGGGTCAGCGCTTGCAGGAAACCGGTGAAGGGCCGCGTCAGGTTGATCTGGACGTCGTTGGCCGAGACCACTTTGCAGTCTTTGAAGATGGAGAACACCGGTTCGTCGGAATAGGCCTTGAACACCCCCTGGAACGAAATCCCCGGGGCTTGCTTCCGGAGTTCGGAAGGGAAGGTGAACCAGCGGTTGAAGTTTGCGCAGACAGCGGCAGCGTCCAGTGGAGTGCCATCGTGGAAGGTTACCTCGGAGCGGAGCGTGAAATCGTAGCTGAGCCCGTTGTTGCTGTCTTTCCACTCCGTGGCCAGCAGGGGAGTGGTCTCCCCTGTGGCGCCATCCACGCCAACAAGGCCTTCGAGGACCTGGCGGGTGACGCGGTAGGACTCGGAATCCGCGGTCATGGCGGGATCGAGTCCCAGCGGCATGGAGGCTGTGCCGAAGTTGAAGGTGGCTGTGGGCTCTACCGGCGCGGTACTGCTGGAGGACGACGTCGGTGCCGGGCCCGGTGTTCCTGTACACGCTGCCAGCCCCAAAACCGCTACGGCAGCTCCGAACTGTACGGTCAGGCGCCGCATTTTGCTGCTTGCCACTCTTGTCCCCTCAAGCCGGTTGGAAGTGCTGTGGCCGGCTTCGGCCAGACCGCATTCCAGTCTAGTTGAACGTCCTGAGTGCACTTCCCAGCACATTTTCAGGAATCCATCCCCGCTGCTTGAGGAAAAAACACCCCCGTGCTGCCAGGATCTGCAACCGGGGGTGTTCCGTGTGGCCTATGGCCACTGTGTGTTTCGTGCTGTGCGCAAGGGGGGACTTGAACCCCCACGCCCGAAGGCACAGGAACCTAAATCCTGCGTGTCTGCCAATTTCACCACTCGCGCTGGCTGATGGCCGGTGCCTCTGGGAGGCTGCCCGCTATCGGCCTCCAGTGTACCCGCTAGTTGTCCAGCTTGAGGTCCCGGCGAAGCTTGGCAACATGCCCGGTTGCGCGGACGTTGTATTGCGCCAAGGACACTTTCCCCTCGGGGTCCACCACAATGGTGGACCGGATCAGTCCCATGTAGGTCTTCCCGTAGTTCTTCTTCTCGCCCCAGGCCGCGTAAGCGTCAGCCACTGCATGGTCCTGGTCCGAGAGCAAGGGGAACGTCAGCTGTTCTTCGGCGGCAAACTTTGCCAGTGCCTTTACGGGATCAGGGGAGATGCCAACAACGTCATAGCCTGCAGCCTGGAGCGACGCCAGGGTGTCGCGGAAGTCACATGCTTCCTTGGTGCACCCCGGGGTCGAAGCTGCTGGGTAGAAATACACGATGGTTGTGCGCCCTTTGAAGTCCGACAAGCTGACGCTTTTGCCGGTTTCGTCGGGAAGAGTGAAGTCCGGGGCAACGTCGCCCGGGATAAGTCGTTCTGCCACAATATGCTCCTAGCTGGGGATCGCGATTTCCCAGTTTAGTGGGCAGAAGCCGCGCTGGCTCCCCGACCGCGCATATACTGTCGGCATGCCAGATATGGAGAGATGGCCCACCACCCGATTGCTTTCGACAGCTGCGCGCCTGGTGGAAATCTCGTGGAACGAAAAATTGAAGTCCATCGGCCTTACCCATGCCGGGGTCATTGCCATGCAAGTGCTTGCCGCCAAAGGTGCAATTACGCAGGCGGCATTGGCCGAAGTTGCACGGGTCAAGGCCCAGACAATGGGTACTACTCTTGCGCGGTTGGAGCTGCACGGGCACATCGCGCGCCAGCGCAGCGACTCTGACCGCAGGAGCCATGTGGTGACCCTGACAGATGCCGGCAGTGCAGCTCTCGCAGAAGCAGTGAAGCTTGAGCAGGACGTCTTGTCGCCCGTTGCCGTTGATACCGCACGGCTGCGCGAGGAACTCAGGATTGTCGTCCGGGGGCTGGCTGGTTTGCCGGCTCCTGAGTCGGAACCCCGGGACGGAGCCACTGACGTCGCGCAAAGCTGACCCACGCCGGGCCAGGCAAACACGCCAGGACAAGCCAACGTGTTCCGTCCCGGAAAGCCAAGGAACGGCAACACAAAAAGGCTCCGGATCGTTTTCACGATCCGGAGCCTTTGTTATTGGTGCACCCCCCGGGACTCGAACCCGGAACCCATTGATTAAGAGTCAATTGCTCTGCCAGTTGAGCTAGAGGTGCATCTGTCGTTTCGGACTGTCCGGGGAATTCGTATTCCTCGTTGAGCTCCGCAACGACAAATAACTCTACACCAGATTTTGCAGGTTCAAAACCAGCAAGTCCCCATAGTGATGCATGCCATGAATAGGTGATTCCAAAGCCCTGCGGAAATGAAAAAAGGCCTTGGAGTGAAATTCACTCCAAGGCCTTCCTTGGTGCACCCCCCGGGACTCGAACCCGGAACCCATTGATTAAGAGTCAATTGCTCTGCCAGTTGAGCTAGAGGTGCAGCTGTTGAATTCGACCAAACCGGAAGCTTTTCTTTCCCGGGCGATCTCCGCAACGACATGTAACTCTACACGAGATCCACCCAACTGCGAAATCGGCCCATCCCAGATCGCTGGCCCTAGGACGCGACCCTCAGAATCAGCGCAAAGTCGGGGTTCCTGTTGTTGCTGACCACCCATAAAGCGCCGTCCGGGGCGCTGGCTACGTCCCTCAGTCGCCCATACTGTCCTGTGAAATAGGCCACAGGTTCTCCGGCTGACTCGCCATCGAGCGGTACTGCCCACAGCCGTTGACCGCGAAGGGCACCTGTGTAAGCCACACGGCCGACGATCTCCAGGCCGCTCGGAGACGCTTCGGATGTTGAAGGCCACACGACCTTTGCATCGATCAGGCCGCTCCTGGCCGGTGCGCCGGTGACTGTGGGCCACCCGTAGTTTCCTCCCGGCGTGATCAGGTTCAACTCATCATCCACGTCCGGGCCGAACTCGCTGGCCCACAACCTTCCCTCGCTGTCCCATGCCAAACCCTGCACGTTGCGGTGCCCGTAGCTGAAGACGGGATTGTCGCCGAAGGGATTTCCGGGTGCGGGCTGTCCCTCGGGGGTGAGGCGCAGGATCTTGCCACCCAAGGCGTTGGTATCCTGCGGCTGGTCCCGGCGTTGCGAGTCTCCCGTGCCCACATAAAGGAAGCCGTCGGGGCCAAAGCGGATTCGCCCACCGTTGTGGGTTGAGGCCTTGGAAATTCCCGAGAAAATTACGTCGGGTTCGCCGAGCGACAACGTCCTCCCGGTATCCTCGCCGAGCTTCATCCTGGCAATACGGTTGTCGCTGGCGGACGTGAAATAGGCATAGAGCCAGCGGTCGTTCTGAAAGGTCGGAGATACTGCGAGGCCCAGGAGGCCGCCTTCGCCTCCAGGGACGACGCCGGCAACCTCACCGACAGTGGTGGACCGGCCATCACTGATGGCTTTGACCTGGGCGGAGTCGCGCTCAGATACCACTGCGGTTCCATCCGGCAGGAACACCACCGACCACGGCAGCTGCAACCCGACGTCGAGCTTTTCAGTGATCTCGGGAGCCTGTCGGGCGCCGGCTGTCTCCTGACCGTCTGGCCCTTGACCGCCTGGCCCCTGGCTGCTGCCGGGGCTGGCAAGTGTGGGAGCCGTGGTGGTGGTGTTCGGCGTTGCCGCGCTCCCCGGTGATGATGGGCTGCCTGTGCAGCCCGACATCACCAGGATTGTCGCGAACGCGGAGGCAAGCATCAGCCGCCTTCGCCGTTCGGGTGAATGCGTGCCCATGCCAGTGTCCGTTACCGAGGTCCGTAGTTACCGGTCAAGTGGTTGCCTGCCCAAGTGGTGGGTCAGTGCCTGTTGCGCCTGGGTGGCCTGAACCCGGCGGCTTCTGCATGCGCGGCCGATTCGAACCACACGTCAGCGGCAACGTCGGCATAGTCCGCAGTGTCTTCGTCGTGGTAAGTCATGGCCGTCGCGTTGGCTTTCACGGGGTAGGCGTCTCCCGCAGTGCTGGAGGAGCCGGTTCCGTAAGGGTGCTCGGCGGCAAGGTGCCCGGAGGTTGTGGGATCCTCCGCCGCAGCAGACTCGGCGCCTGGAAGGGTGGGGGAGTGCGCGTCTGTGTATTCGTGGTGGTGGACAGGCGCACCGGAGGAGTCGGTCCACGACGATTCCCACTCGGCTTTGTCTGCAGCGTGATCTTTGCCTGCGGGCTCCGAATCACCGGCATCCCAGTCGTCAACGTCGCCGGCATCAGCCGAGTGCACCGTGTCGGCCGAGTGCACGGCGTCAGTCGATTGCACTGTGTCGGCCGATTGCAGTGTGGCGTCGATGTCTACTGCCGGCTGGGCAACCACGGGTTCTTCAACCACCGGTTCCTCCACCACTGGAGCAGCAACAACGGGTTCTTCCACTGTGAGGCCGGGGGTGGGAGACGGTACGGCGGCCTCCTGGTCCTTGCGGGCTTTGAGCTCAGCCGGTTCATCAGCGATGGACTCGTCCACTGATTCCGGGGCTGGTTGAAGTGTTGGTTCCCTGGCTGGATCCCGAGGGGATTCCTCGCCGGTGGGGCCACTGCCTTCGGCGGCTGCCTTGCCCAGGTTGGTGACGCCGGCCAGGCCGGCAACGCCCGCTGTTGCTGCGGCCGCATCCGGCAGGGAAGCGGTGTTGGCTGGCTCCATTGCGGCGGGAGCGGGGGTTGAGGAGGAATTTCGTGATTTGTTGCGGTTCATTAGCCACCAAACAATGGCAATGACCAACACAATGACAATGACCCAAATTATCCAGTCCATGTGGATGCCCTTCTGCTCACTGGGGTGCAGTTCGTGGTGTTCCTGACGTTACGTGCCTGCTAATGGGCTGTCCAGCCTTTGACCTGCTGTTCCGCGGAATTTGATCAGTTTGCTGAGGAAAATTGGGGTGCTGCAAAATCATGGGGAAATGAATTCCGCCGGGTCGCCTAGTCTGGCTGAATGGATGTGAAAAGGCTGCAGATTCTGCGCGAGTTGGCAGACCGTCAAAGCGTGGGTGCCACTGCTGAAGCGATGAATGTCACGGCATCGGCGGTGTCGCAGCAACTGAAGACGCTCCAGGCGGAAATAGGCGTTGTCCTGGTGGAAAAAGTCGGCCGGGGTGTGCAGTTGACTGAAGCGGGATATGCCATGGCGGCCGCGGCTGCCGACATCGCCACGGCCATGGCGCGGGCTGAGTCCACCATCGACACCTACAGGAAAGGATGGCAGACCCGTGTGTCTGCGGCTTTCTTCCCCAGCGCGGCAGAAATGCTGCTGCCCGGAGTGCTGCATCGGGTGTCCTCGGTGGAAGGGCTGACTTTCGACGCACATTTCGAGGATCCGGGAACCGCGCACTTCGCGCCATTGGTGGCCGACTACGACGTTGTCCTGGCCCACAGCGTGGATGGCCCGGAAGTATTTGCCAAGCAGGGATTGACAGTGGTTCCGCTGCTCGAAGAGGCCCTCGACGTCGCCGTGCCCGCGGGACACCCGCTGGCAGCCAAGGCGAGGTTGAGTCCCAGCGATGTTGTTGACTACCCCTGGATCGGTGTGCCGGAGGGGTTTCCCTTTGACACTGTCCTTCGCCAAATTGAGCTCCATGCGGGCCGTCAGGCCAAGCGCGGACAGCGGTATCCGGACCTGCGGGTGCTGGAAGCACTGGTAGGTGCGGGCCATGGGATCTGCCTCCTCCCGCGGTACACCGCCCGGGCCAGTGCCAGGCGGGGCCTGGTGCTTCGGCCACTTACGGGGGTGAAGGCCAGCAGGAGCATAGTGGCACTTTCCCGGCAGGAGGTTGCCGTCCGGGGAACCATCGGGATCGTCCTTGACATGCTCAGGAGCGAGGCTGCGGCAATCGCCAGGGAACTTCAGGACTCCCCTCAGGACAGGGGCACCATGGAACCGCAGGATTGACCTGTCCGGGAACCTCGATTCCTGCGCAATATTTGGTCGATCCGGCTTAACCCGGCATGGAACAGCGGCGGCGGCAGCGAGGTACCCATAGACTTTGGTCATGAGTGACACCGAGATTGCGACAGACATCACGCCGGACATCAAGCCCCGCAGCCGGGTGGTCACCGATGGCATCCACGCGGCACCCGCCCGTGGGATGTTCCGTGCGGTTGGCATGGGGGACGACGACTTCGCCAAGCCGCAAATCGGTGTCGCCAGTTCATGGAACGAAATCACGCCTTGCAACCTCTCCCTCAACCGCCTGGCACAAGGCGCCAAAGAAGGCGTCCACGCCGGCGGTGGCTTCCCCATGCAGTTCGGCACGATTTCCGTTTCGGACGGCATCTCCATGGGGCACGAAGGCATGCACTTCTCGCTCGTTTCCCGCGAGGTCATTGCCGACTCCGTGGAGACCGTGATGCAGGCCGAGCGAATTGACGGTTCGGTCCTGCTGGCCGGTTGCGACAAATCCCTTCCCGGGATGCTCATGGCTGCCGCGCGTCTGGACCTCGCCTCGGTCTTCCTTTACGCCGGCTCCATCATGCCCGGATGGGTCAAGCTCGAGGACGGTTCCGAGAAGGAAGTCACCCTCATTGACGCCTTCGAAGCCGTGGGCGCCTGTGCTGCAGGCAAGATGAGCATGGAGGACCTCACCCGCATCGAGAAAGCCATTTGTCCCGGCGAAGGCGCCTGTGGTGGCATGTACACGGCCAATACCATGGCCTGCATCGGCGAAGCCCTGGGCATGTCCCTGCCGGGTTCCGCCGCCCCGCCATCGGCAGACCGGCGTCGTGATGACTTCGCCCGCAAGTCCGGCGAAGCGGTGGTCAACCTGCTGCGCCTGGGGATCACGGCCCGCGACATCATGACCAAGAAGGCCTTCGAGAACGCCATTGCCGTCACCATGGCGTTCGGTGGTTCCACCAATGCCGTCCTCCACTTGCTGGCCATTGCCCGCGAGGCGGAAGTTGAGTTGACGCTCGATGACTTCAACCGCATCGGTGACAAGATTCCGCACCTGGGTGACCTCAAGCCATTCGGCCGCTACGTCATGACTGACGTGGACAAGATCGGCGGCGTGCCCGTCATCATGAAGGCACTGCTCGACGCCGGCCTGCTGCACGGCGACTGCCTCACCGTGACCGGCAAGACCCTCGCCGAAAACCTCGCCTCGATCAACCCGCCGGACCTTGACGGCAAGATCCTCCGCGCCCTGGACAACCCGATCCACAAGACCGGTGGCATCACCATCCTCCACGGTTCCATGGCTCCCGAAGGCGCCGTAGTGAAGAGCGCCGGCTTCGATGCTGACGTCTTTGAAGGAACTGCGCGTGTCTTCGAGCGTGAGCAGGGCGCCCTCAGCGCGTTGGACAACGGCGAAATCAGCAAGGGTGACGTCGTGGTGATCCGCTACGAAGGCCCGAAGGGCGGCCCGGGCATGCGCGAGATGCTGGCTATTACCGGAGCCATCAAGGGCGCAGGCCTGGGCAAGGATGTGCTCCTGCTCACCGATGGCCGTTTCTCGGGCGGCACCACCGGTTTGTGCATTGGCCACGTTGCGCCGGAAGCGGTCGACGGCGGTCCCATCGCCTTCGTGAAGGATGGGGACCGCATCCGTGTGGACATCGCTGCACGCTCGTTCGACCTCTTGGTGGACGAGGCCGAGCTCGAAGCCCGCAAGGAGGGCTGGGAGCCACTGCCGGCCAAGTTCACCAAGGGCGTCCTGGCCAAATACGCCAAGCTTGTCCACAGTGCCTCCACTGGGGCGTACTGCGGGTAGTTCCTGCTCTCGACTCCGCCCGCCCTTGACGGGCGGAGTCCGGCAGGCGGACATAGCTGTCCAAATAGTGAGATACGATTGTGGTCAATTGACACGTATCTCACTTAGAGGGAACACTGAACGCATGATCACATTCGTTACCGTCGGCGTCGTCGTCCTTACCAAGCGCGTGGCTTAGCCCGACTGGTAACGAACCGTCACGCGCAAACCCCTCGAAGAGCCGGAAGGCTGAGGGGTTTTTTTATTCCCCCAAGCAAGACCCATCTATTGAAGATCCACTAAGGAAGAGTCCGATGAGCAAAGGATCGCCGATCAGCCCCTCGCTGATGGCTGCAAAGTCCGCTGGAGCCCACAAAGCTCCGGAAAAGGTCGACCGTACGGCTGAGGCCGTCGTCGTCGACGCTGCTGCACCTCTCTCTCCTGTACTTGGGCCGAACACCGTTGTACCCCCAACGGTGATGTCCGGCTCGCAAGCAATTGTCCGTTCGCTCGAAGAACTCGGCGTGGATGATATTTTCGGTTTGCCCGGTGGCGCGATCCTGCCCACCTACGACCCCTTGATGGCCTCCAGCATGAATCACATCCTGGTCCGTCACGAACAGGGAGCCGGCCACGCCGCGCAAGGCTACGCCATGGTTACCGGACGGGTTGGCGTTTGCATCGCCACCTCGGGCCCCGGTGCCACCAACCTCGTTACCGCCATCATGGACGCCCACATGGACTCCGTGCCGATGGTGGCCATCACCGGCCAGGTGTCCAGTGGAGTCATCGGCACCGATGCGTTCCAGGAAGCGGACATCGTGGGTATCACGATGCCCATCACCAAGCACTCGTTCCTGGTGACCGACCCCAACGACATCCCGCACGTCATGGCAGAGGCATTCCACCTCGCGTCAACGGGCCGCCCGGGACCCGTCCTGGTGGACATCGCCAAGGACGCCCAGGTGGGCCAGATGACCTTCTCCTGGCCGCCCAAGGTGGACTTGCCGGGATACCGCCCCGTGGTGCGAGGACACAACAAGCAGGTCCGCGAAGCTGCCAAGCTGATCGCTGCTGCCAGCAAGCCGGTCCTCTACGTAGGCGGCGGAGTCGTCAAGGGCCACGCCTCGGCAGAGCTCATGGAACTCGCGCTGGCTACCGGAGCTCCCGTGGTCACCACCTTGATGGCGCGCGGTGCCTTCCCTGATTCGCATCCCCAGCATGTTGGCATGCCCGGCATGCACGGTTCAGTCTCCGCCGTGACTGCCCTCCAGCAGGCCGACCTCCTGATCACCCTCGGCGCCCGGTTCGATGACCGCGTCACCGGCGTGCTGAAGACCTTCGCCCCGTTTGCCAAGGTCATCCACGCAGACATCGACCCCGCGGAAATCTCCAAGAACCGCACAGCCGACGTCCCGATCGTTGGCTCGGTGAAGGAGATCATTCCCGAGCTCACGGAAGCCGTGAAGACACAGTTTGAACTGAGCGGCACTCCGGACCTGGATGCCTGGTGGGCTTTCCTTGGCAACCTGCGCGATACGTACCCGCTGGGCTGGACCGAGCCGGAAGACGGGCTCACCGCACCGCAGCGCGTGATCAAGCGCATCGGCGAGCTCACGGGTCCCGAAGGCATCTATGTTGCCGGCGTCGGCCAGCACCAGATGTGGGCCGCCCAGTTCATCAAGTACGAACGGCCCCACGCCTGGCTGAACTCCGGTGGAGCAGGAACCATGGGATACTCGGTTCCGGCGGCCATGGGTGCCAAGGTTGGTGAGCCGGACCGCGTGGTCTGGGCCATCGACGGTGACGGCTGCTTCCAGATGACCAATCAGGAACTGGCTACCTGTGCCATCAACAACATCCCCATCAAGGTGGCCATCATCAACAACTCCTCGCTGGGCATGGTCCGCCAATGGCAGACGCTGTTCTACGAGGGCCGCTACTCCAACACGGACCTGAACACAGGCCACGACACCGTCCGGATCCCGGACTTCGTGAAACTGGCTGATGCCTACGGTTGCGCAGCACTGCGGTGTGAGCGCGACGAAGACATCGACGCCACCATCCAGAAGGCACTCGAAATCAATGACCGTCCTGTGGTCATCGACTTCGTTGTCAGCCCCAACTCGATGGTGTGGCCCATGGTGCCTTCGGGCGTCAGCAACGACCAGATCCAGGTTGCCCGCAACATGACCCCGGAATGGGAAGAGGAGGACTAGGCATGACCCGCCACACACTATCCGTTCTGGTAGAAGACAAGCCCGGCGTGCTGACCCGCGTGGCCAGCCTCTTTGCCCGGCGCGCATTCAACATCAATTCCCTGGCTGTGGGACCCACCGAGGTTCCCGGCATGTCCCGCATGACGGTTGTCGTCGACGCCGACGGCGACCTCATTGAGCAGGTCACCAAGCAGCTCAACAAATTGGTCAACGTGATCAAGATTGTGGAGCTGACTTCCGAATCTTCCGTACAACGCGACCACATCCTGGTCAAGGTACGTGCGGATGCCGCGACACGCCTGCAGGTTACCCAAGCTGCAGACTTGTTCCGTGCCGCCGTCGTCGACGTGTCAACAGACTCGTTGGTGATCGAGGCAACCGGTACCCCCGAGAAGCTCGCTGCACTGCTTTCAGTGCTCGAGCCGTTCGGCATCCGTGAAATCGTGCAGTCCGGCACCTTGGCCGTTGGACGGGGATCCCGCTCCATGAGTGACAGGGCGCTCCGCTCCGCGTGAGCAGAGCGTCCAGTACCGCAGCACCACAATCACTATCTAAGAAAACCACTCAAGAGGAGTTACGCAAGTGACTGAAATGTTCTACGACGACGACGCAGACCTGTCGATCATCCAGAGCCGCAAAGTAGCCATCGTTGGCTACGGCTCCCAGGGCCACGCCCACGCACTGAACCTCCGCGATTCCGGCGTCGAGGTTGTCATCGCACTGAAGGACGGCTCCAAGTCGGCCGCCAAGGCAGAAGACGCAGGCTTCACGGTCAAGAACGTTGCCGACGCCGCCGAATGGGCAGACGTCATTATGATCCTGGCTCCGGACCAGCACCAGCGCGCCATCTACAACGACTCCATCAAGGACAAGCTGACCGAAGGCAAGGCCCTGGCCTTCGCCCACGGCTTCAACATCCGCTTTGGCTACATCGAAGCTCCGGCCGGCGTTGACGTCATCCTGATCGCCCCGAAGGCTCCGGGCCACACCGTTCGCCGCGAGTTCGAAGCCGGTCGCGGTATCCCGGACATCATCGCCGTTGAACAGGACGCATCCGGTTCTGCCTGGGACCTGGCGAAGTCCTACGCCAAGGCCATCGGCGGAACCCGCGCCGGCGTTATCAAGACCACTTTCACCGAAGAGACCGAAACCGATCTCTTCGGCGAGCAGTCGGTCCTTTGCGGCGGCGTCTCGCAGCTGGTCCAGTACGGCTTTGAAACCCTCACCGAAGCCGGCTACCAGCCGCAGATCGCCTACTTCGAGGTTCTCCACGAGCTCAAGCTCATTGTTGACCTCATGTGGGAAGGTGGCATCGCCAAGCAGCGCTGGAGCGTTTCCGACACCGCAGAGTACGGCGACTACGTCTCCGGCCCGCGCGTCATCACCCCCGAGGTGAAGGAAAACATGAAGGCTGTCCTCGCCGACATCCAGAGCGGCGCTTTTGCCAAGCGCTTCATCGATGACCAGGACAACGGTGGCACCGAGTTCAAGGAACTGCGTGCCAAGGCAGAGCAGCACCCCATCGAAGAGGTCGGCCGCGAGCTGCGCTCCCTCTTCTCCTGGCAGCAGCAGGACGCCGACTACGTTGAAGGTTCTGCAGCCCGCTGATCCTTCGGCGCTGGCCTGACGGCCTCCGCCACTACGACGCGCCCGCCCGGTGGACAAAGCCGGGCGGGCGTTGCCGTATCACCGGCATTTCGCTCCCGTTTTCATCAGCCCTCTTGACTGTGAACTTCTTCACAACGGCTACCGGTCCGGTCGTAACATCGCCCGCCGGCACCGGAATCCCTGCCCGGATTCGATATTCTGGGCTGGTCCCGGCGCCTTGCCCCGGGCCACGCATCCGCTCCTTGTCCAGTCCTGTCCCCAAAGTTGTCCAAAGTAAGGTGCCTCCCCGTGTCAGCCAGCAAACCCGTCGTCCTCCTCGCCGAGGAACTTTCGCCCGCCACAGTCGAGGCTTTGGGCCCGGACTTCGAAATCCGCCAGACCGACGGCGCAGACCGTTCCCAGCTGCTGTCCGCGATCGTTGACGTTGACGCCATTTTGGTCCGCTCGGCTACCCAGGTGGATGCCGAAGCCATTGCCGCCGCGAAGAACCTGAAGGTCATCGCCCGTGCGGGTGTTGGGCTGGACAACGTGGACATCAAGGCCGCCACCCAGGCAGGCGTCATGGTGGTCAACGCCCCGACGTCCAACATCGTCTCCGCTGCCGAACTCACGGTAGGGCACATCCTCAGCTTGGCCCGCCACATTCCGCAGGCCAGTTCGGCGCTGAAGAACGGTGAGTGGAAGCGTTCAAAGTACACGGGAATCGAACTCTTCGAGAAGAAGATCGGCATCATCGGACTGGGCCGCATCGGTGCTTTGGTGGCAGCACGCCTTCAGGGTTTCGATACCCAGATCCTTGCGTACGACCCCTACATCACTTCAGCCCGCGCTGCCCAGCTGGGCGTCAAGCTGGTCACTTTGGATGAACTTCTGGAAAATTCGGACTTCATCACCATCCACATGCCCAAGACGCCGGAAACGGTGGGCATGCTGGGAGCCGACGCCTTCCGCAAGATGAAGGAAACGGCCTACGTGGTCAACGTGGCCCGTGGCGGCCTGGTGGACGAGGAAGCGCTCCATGTTGCCCTGAAGGAAGGCCAGATCGCCGGTGCCGGCGTGGACGTCTTCGTCAAGGAGCCCAGCACGGACCTGCCGTTCTTCGAGTTCGACAACGTCATTGTGACCCCGCACCTGGGTGCTTCCACTGACGAAGCACAGGAGAAAGCCGGCGTCTCGGTGGCCAAGTCGGTTCGCCTGGCCCTTGCCGGCGAGCTGGTGCCCGACGCCGTCAACGTCGCCGGCGGCGTCATCGCTCCGGATGTCCGTCCGGGTATCCCGCTGATCGAAAAGCTGGGTCGGATCTTTACTGCGCTGACCCACGCTTCCCTCACCCAGATCGACGTGGAGGTGGCGGGCGAAATTGCCGCACTGGACGTCAAGGTGCTCGAACTTGCTGCACTGAAGGGCGTTTTCGCCGACGTGGTGACGGAGCAGGTCTCCTACGTCAATGCTCCCGTGATCGCCGAGCAGCGCGGTATCAACACCCGCCTTATCACCACCCCGGACGCTGAGGACTACCGTAACGTCCTGACCATCCGTGGTGCCCTCAGCGATGGTTCCCAGATCTCCGTAGCCGGAACCCTCACAGGGCCCAAGCAGGTGGAGAAGCTCGTGGGCGTCAACGGGTACGACGTCGAAATCCCCATCAGCGAGCACCTGGTTGTGGTGGCCTATGCAGACCGTCCCGGCGTCATCGGCACCATTGGACACATTCTGGGGATGAACAACATCAACATCGGTGGCATGCAGGTGGCCCGCCAGACTGAAGGCGGCCAGGTCCTTGCGCTCCTGACCATCGACAGCTCCGTTCCGCAGCAGGTGCTGGAGGCCATCAAGGCCGGCATCGGAGCCGACATGGTCCGGGAAGTGGATCTGGAGGACTAGGGCTGCAACTGATTTCCATCAGCTGAGTTCGCGTGCCGGCGACACACCTTTGGCACGCAGGCGTGGCCGGTCTGCTTACAATGGCTGGGTCCGGGATTCGGACCCGGCAGCAGGCCGGCCACAACTTTTGCACCTACAGCCCGGTATTCCCCTGTGTCTTTTGAGGAATTCCGGTCTCTGTGTGCGCGCCCGCAATCAAGGTCTCAGGGAGCCCAATGAACGCCGTCCAAAGGTTCATCAGAAGCCGTGTGCTGCTGCTGACCGCGGCCATTTTGATCGTCGCAATGTGCTTGTCCGTCCTCGTCCAAAGCCAGTCCCAGGCTGCTTTGAACCGGACAGTGGATGAGAACTCGCGGGGACTCTACGACATCCTGGTCCAGGCGAAGCCTGACCAGGACCAAGATGGCGACGGCGGTGCATTGATCCAGCCGGAAATCGCCAACGGCCAAGGCGGCATCAGCTTTGAGCAGCTGGAAAAGATCCGCACCATGGGCCAAACGGCTGTGGCCGCACCCATCAGCCTGGTTTCGCGCGTTTCGCAGAACCTGGAGGCTCCCCGCCTCAATGCCATGGACTACCTCGGGTACAACGCCGGCCTCGCCGGAGCCGTGACCGCAGGGGATCCTTCGGCCATGGATTCCAGCAAATGGCCCGCTGCGGAGTCGGTGTTGTCCGATACCCCCAAGAAGTACCGCCTGACCGCCTCTGCCACGAGTTCTGATGGTGTGAACCAGCAGACGCTCTTCAAGACCAGCGCAGAGGGCACCTTGGGCAAGGGCCGCTTGATCCAGGAGCAGGCTGCTGGCGGCTCCAACGTCAGGATCGCCGGTCCCGAAGGCGAGACCGGCATCAAATTCCCGGCTCCTGCCCTTGGTTCCGAGCACAACCTTTTCAACCTCTCCGTGGCACTGCCCTTGGCGCCTGAAGTGACCGAGTCCGTCGTCGCGGTGGACCCTGCCGCCGAGAGGGCGCTGTTGGGATCCGCAGGCGACTTCCTGGCACCTCTTGAGAAGGCTCCGCCGGCCGATGCGCGTGACGCAGGAGCTATCGGACGCCACTTCGAAAGCCTCTTCACCACGGGTCTCAGCATGGACCAGTTGGAAGAGGGTCCTGACTTCCTGGGCGTCAAGCTCAAGTACTGGGCGCCTCTGATGACCCAATACCAGCAGGCAAAGCGTGACGGGTTGCTGACCGACGATTCCCAGGCCATCCCGCTGATTGTCCGCTCCGGCACGTCCCTTGACCTGCAGTACTCGGTGAAGGTCGAGGAACTGGACGCCAGTGGCAAGGTGGTCAACGAGGTCGGCACGGTGACGCGCAGCCTGGACAAGGATTACCTCCCCTTCGTTTCCAAGTCCCCGTTTGCCCTCGAATGGCCGGGTTCAACAGATCACAGCAAGCTGCTGGGAAGCACTGCCTCCTTCAGCCAGGGCCTGTACAACCCCGCCAACTGGAGCGCTGCTTTTGCCGCAGCACCTAAGTACCAGGACGGCGACGAAGCCTCCAACGGGGCTTCGGACAAGAGCGCGACGCCGGGGGACTGGGTGACGGTCAACCGCCTGCCTGAGAAGTCCTCCTTCGGTGCCGCCGTGGACCAGACCCAGCGCAAACCAGTCGATGAGCGCTCCTACAGGGAAGACCTGGAAACCGGCAAGAAGCCGGCTGCTCCGCTGCCCATGGTGTACGGCACGTTTGATCCCGCCGACGTCCAGTCAGCAGCCGGGGACGTCAACAAGCTGCCCTTGGGCGGCTACGATCCCACGCCGATGACCCTTACCAAGGACGCTGAAGGCAAGGACGTCGAGGGTACGGAGCTGAAGCCTTCACTGAGTGCAACAGGTCTGGTCAGCCAGTCCGCCGGTGCCATTACTGATTACTACGGTCTTGCCGCGGCCCGTGGCTACGACACCAACGCCGACGTCATTGACGCCATCCGGGTCAAGGCCTCCGCCGCCGGCAACTGGAAGACCGCCCAGCCTGAGGTAGAGAAGTTGGCCACGCAGATCCGCGAGCTCGGTCTGGAAGCCACAGTCGTTGCGGGTTCCGCGCGCGAAGATGCCAATATCTTTGTCCCCGGATACAGCAAGGACGACGCCGGCAAGGAATCACCGTTGGGCACCGTCCAGCAGTCCTGGGTCCGCCAGGATGCTGCGGATGCGGTCTCCGGTTCGCTGACCGGTACCAACATCACCTTGCTCTTCCTGACGCTGTTGGGCGCAACTCTCCTGACAGGCGCCTCGACGGTCAGCTACATCCGCCAGCGCCGGAGCGAGGCGGGCATTCTCAGGGCGATGGGCTGGACGCAGAAACGCATCCGGTCCTGGGTCCTTGAAGAGTTCGCCGTGGGCGCCGCTGCCCTTGCCGCCGCCGGTCTCATCCTGAGCTTGCTCACCTGGAACATCGCCACCGTCATTGTTTCCGTGACCATGCTCATCATTTACAGTGGGGCCGCCCTGTTGGCAGCCCAGCAGCTGCGCCACCGCGTAGTGATTGATCAGGAACCGCAGCACGATGATCGCCTGGTAACGGTGGACTCCCCGTTGACGTTCGCCAACAGGCAGCTCACCACCAACCGGTTCAACTCCATCTCCCTTGCTGTGGCAGTAGGCGTGTTTGGTGCTGCAGTGGGTGCCTTGATTGCCTTGCTGATTGACATCCCCCGTGCGGCCGGTGCCAGTGCTTTGAGTGGCTTGGCAGCTGCAAGCATCGCCTTGCCGAGCGTCATTCTGGCGGTCTTCGGAGTTGTGGTTGGCCTGCTGCTGACGCTCGTGACCGGGCGCTTTGAACTCCACGCCAAGCGTGAGTACCTCGGTACCTTGAAGGCCATGGGCTGGAACCCGGACATGCTGGGCCAGGTCCGCTTCTTCGAGAACGCTCTTGTAGGCACAGTGGCACTTCCCTTGGGCGTCCTTGGCGCCTTGGGACTGGGACTGCTGCTGGCTCCCTACGCGGCCCTGTGGGCCGGTTTGGCCGGTCTGCTGGCCGTAATTTGCTGGATTCCGATTGCAACGAAAGTAGTCAAATGACTGACAAACTCAACCCCGAGCTGACGGCCACCCCGGAATCCACGGAAGAGTCGCTGCAGACCCGCGCCAACACCATCGTGAAGGCCGCTGACCACGCAACTCCCTTGGAACTGAGCCGTGTGACCATCCACTACGGTGGCGACAAGGGTGGCGCCGAGGAAGTGGACGTCGTCGACGACTTCAACCTCACCCTGCACGCCGGAGAGATGCACTGCATCGCCGGTCGAAGCGGCTCCGGCAAGACCAGCATCTTGACCGTGAGCGCCGGACTGACGCTCCCGACGTCGGGCAAGGTCTTTTGGGAGGGTCTCCCGCTGGACACCATGGGCGATGACGAAATCGCTGACCGCCGCCGCGCACTCATCGGCTATGTGGACCAGGGCGGCGCCCTGATCGACGGCATGAGCGCCCTGGAGAACGTCCTGCTTCCCGCCGTGCCCGACGGCGAAGTGGAACAGCGGACGGAAATGGCCAAGGACCTCCTGGACCTGGTGGGCCTGGGCCGCCGCATGCGGCACCGTCCTGCGCAGCTCTCCGGCGGTGAGCGCCAGCGCGTCGCTATCGCCCGCGCGCTGATCCTGGGCACGCGTGTGCTGGTAGTGGACGAGCCCACGGCCAGCCTGGACCGGGCGGCAGCCAACCGCATCATTGGGATCCTCAAGGACACCACCAGCGATGGCATCGCTGTTCTGGTGGCCTCCCACGACCACGAGCTGGTGCGGCTCAGCGATACGCTGACCGAACTTAACTAAGCTATTTCATCCCAAAAAAAGGTAACTTCTTAGAGTGACGTCTCCAGAGAAATCCCCGTTCTACATCACCACCGCAATCAGCTACCCCAACGGCGTGCCGCACATCGGCCATGCCTACGAGGTCATTGCAACTGATGCCATGGCGCGCTTTAAGCGCCTTGACGGCCATGATGTGTTCTTCATGACCGGAACGGACGAGCACGGACTCAAGATGCAGCAGTCTGCCGAGAAGGAAGGCATCACTGCCAAGCAACTGGCTGACCGCAACTCGGCTGCGTTCAAGCAGATGAGCCAGGACCTGGGGATCTCCCACGACCGCTTCATCCGCACCACCGACCAGGACCACTACGCCGCTTCGCAGGCCATTTGGAAGAAGATGGAAGCCAATGGCGACATCTACCTGTCCAAGTACGAGGGCTGGTACTCCGTCCGTGACGAGGCGTACTACGTCGAAGACGACACCGTGGTGAAGGAAGACGGTCTCCGTTACTCCAAGGAGACGGACACCCTTGTCACCTGGACCGCGGAGGAGAGCTATTTCTTCCGGCTGTCCAATTACCAGGAAAAGCTCCTTGCCCTCTATGAGGCGCAGCCTGAGTTCGGCGCCCCGCAATCCCGTTTCAACGAGGTCATCAGCTTCGTCAAGCGTGGTCTCGAGGACCTGTCCATCAGCCGCACAACCTTTGACTGGGGCGTTCCTGTTCCCGGCGATGAAAAGCACGTCATGTACGTCTGGGTTGACGCCCTGACCAACTACCTCACCGGCGTTGGCTACCCGGACATCGAGTCGGAATCCTTCAAGAAGTTCTGGCCTGCCGACGTCCACGTGATCGGCAAGGACATTTCACGTTTCCACGCGATCTACTGGCCGGCGTTCCTTATGAGTGCCGGACTTGAGCTCCCACAGCGCGTCATGATCCACGGCTTCCTCACCAATAACGGCGTGAAGATGTCCAAGTCGCTGGGCAACGTCGTGGCGCCGCAGGACTTCGTAGCGCAGTACGGCCTGGATCAGTGCCGGTATTTCTTCCTCCGCGAGGTTCCGTTCGGCGCGGACGGCAACTACAACCACGAAGCGATCGTGGGCCGCATGAACTCGGACCTCGCCAACAACTTTGGGAACCTTGCCCAGCGTTCGCTGTCCATGGTGGCCAAGAACTGCGAAGGCAAAGTTCCGGTGCCCGGAGATTTCACGGCAGAGGACACTGCCTTGCTGACGCAGGCAGGGGAGTTGCTGGAAACAGCCCGCTCAGCCTTCGAAAAGCAAGAATTCAGCCGCGCGCTGGAAGCGATCTGGACCGTACTGGGCGATACCAATGCCTACTTTGCGGACCAGGCCCCCTGGGTGCTGCGGAAGACCGACATCGCGCGCATGAATACGGTTCTGTACGTCACCTTGGAGGTAGTGAGGATCGTAGCGATCCTTGCCCAGCCGGTCATGCCGTCGTCGTCCGCCAAGCTGCTTGAAGTCCTGGGCCAGGTGGAAGGAGAGTCGAGGCAGTTCGCTGCGATCGCTACTCCGATCGTCGCGGGCACGCAGTTGCCGGCCCCTGCCCCGATCTTCCCCCGCTACGAAGAGCCCGCCGAAGCTTAGGACGCTCTCGCACATACCATCCATAAAGAGGAATCGCTCTCTCACTTCCCGTCAGTTTAACGGCGGGAAGTGAGAGAGCGATTCTCGTGTGGTGTGGTGATGTGAGAGAGCGTTGCTGCCTTAGGCAGTGGCCAGGCCCTCGACGGGGGAGAGGCGTGCGGCGCGCCGGGCCGGGATCACCGACGCCAGGAGTCCTGCCACGACGGCCACCCCAAAGACCGCGGCCAGTTGCAGCCACGGTACGGCCGGAACAACGCTGGCCACGCCTCCGAGGGTCGCCTGCGCCCCCAGCCATCCGTAGACGATGCCCATGCCTGCACCCATGATGGCGGCCACCCCGGCGACGAGCACGGCTTCGATGGCCAGCATGCCGCGCAGCTGGCCCTTGGTGAGGCCAAGGGCCCTGAGGAGGGAGTTCTCCCTGGTCCGTTCAAGGACCGAGAGGGACAAGGTGTTGGCCACGCCGATCAGCGCAATCACCACGGCGACACCGAGCAATCCGGTGACAACCAACAAGAGCACATCAATGATGCTGTTGAACGTCACCCGCTCGATCGCAGCCCCGCTGACAGTTCGCTCCTGCACACCCAATGCTGCGGCGATGTCTTTCTGGAGAGCCTGAACCCGGTCCGTGGACACGGAGTCGTCCAGCTTCACCCACACCATGGATGCCGTTCCCGGCAGTGGGGACGCAGCGATGCTGGAGCTTTCCACAAACGCCGGGACGTGGCGGGTCCGCAGCACCTTGGCGTCGAGCGAAACAGTGCCTCCCGTGGTCGAGACGGTCGCGGTTCCCTCTGGAGAGTCCTCTGGAAGGTAGACGGTGCCCGTGCCCGGCTTCAGGTTGTTGTCGCGCAGCACAGAAGCCGCGTCTGCGGCGGAAAGGCCGTAGATGGTCATGCCGCCGTCCGGTGCAGCGGAATCTCCCAGTGTCCCCACCGGCTGCAGCATGACCGCGGCGCTGACGCCGTCGAGCGCCTTGATCCTGGCAATGGCCTGCCCGTGGTCACCTGAACCATCCACTGCAGTCTGGGCCGAAAGGTCCACAGGGTAGTTCTCGGCCAAGGTGTCGTTGAAGGCCTGCCGGGATGTGGCCGCACCCGTCATCATGAGCGAGACCAACGTGACGCCGATGAGCAGCGCAGCCGCGGTCGCCGAGGTGCGGGCGGGGTTGCGCGTGGCATTCACGGCCGCGAGCTTGCCCGGCACTCCCGCGGGCGCGGCAAACCGGCCCGCCAGTGCAACCACAGTGGGGATGAAGAGCGTGGAGCAGAGGAGAATGCCGACGAACGAGGCAGCACCGCCCAGCAGAGCAACGCCCAGCGATACGTTTACGCTGCCGTACACCAGCGCTGCTGCTCCGCCCAGCAGGGCTACCAGGCCCAGGACCAGGCGTACCTTGCCGCGTTTGTTCCTGACGGACGCGTCATCGCTGGGCCGCAAGGCGGCAAGAGGAGCGACGGCGGTAGCCGCCTTGGCGGGAACCAACGCCGCGACCACGGTCAACAGAGTTCCTGCCACCAAGCCGGCGATTATGGCCGACGGAGGTACAGCCAGCGTCGCGAACGCCTGCTCAGGCTGGGACTTGGCCCAGGCGATCAACCCGGTCATCAGGCCCGTGGCCGCCAGGACACCCAGTACAGAGGAAAGGAAACCGACCACCAGGGCTTCGAGCATGACGGACCCACGGATTTGTGCCCGCCCGGCACCCAGGCAGCGCAGGAGCGCCAACTCCCTGGTTCGCTGCGCCACAAGAACGGAGAACGTGTTGGCCACCACCAAAGTGGAGACAAGGATGGCCACGCCGGCGAACGCGAGCAGCACGATGGTCAGCTGGTCCTGCCCGGCGCTCAGCATGGCAACAGTGGAGGTGACCTTCTCCTGGGCTGTTTCCAGCACAGGCCCCGTAGCCCCCGCAGCTTCCATGCGATGGGTGATGTACTCCTTGGCGGCGGCCACGTCCTCGCCGGACTTGAGGGAGAACTGCACCCCGGTATACCCCGCACCGGCGTCCTGGACCGCGTTCAGGACGGATTCGGAGGCAATCAATTGAGCTGCCGACGATGAGAAAGGATCATTGGTGGCCTGTATGAGGCCCGTAATGCTCACCTTGGCGTTCTTGACAGGGCCGGCGCCACGGAGCTCAAGCGTGCTCCCCACCGTCAGGCCAAGATGCCCGGCCGTCTTGACGTCGATCACAGCGTCCGAAGCGTTTGCCGGCATGGACCCCGAGGACAGGACCGCGCCCTCCAAGGAAGCGGGCGCCGCATTGCGCAAGCGCCCATACTGCTCTCCACCACCGGCCTCGAACATGACATAGGTGGACCGCTCGGCGTAGCTGTCCTCCACCGAAGGAGCGGACGCGGCGGCCTCCACAGCAGCCTGGGTGAACGCTTCGCCGTTCTTGGACGTGGCAACAAGGTCAGCGTTTCGATACGCCTCACCGATGCTGGCCCCCAAGGAGGCATTCGTGCTTGCACCCACCATGAGCGTGGCGGAGAGGAACATGACGGACAACATGACCGCGAGTCCGATTGCGACGAACCGCCGGAAATGCGTCGTCAGTTGGGAAACGGCAACACGCAGCATGCTCAGGCCCCCAGCTTGCCGAGGGCTGCCAGGACGGAGTCCGCGGTGGGATCGTGGATCTCGCCCACCAGGCCGCCGTCGCTCATCAGGACAACACGGTCGGCATAGCTGGCGGCCACGGGATCGTGGGTGACCATGATGATGGTCTGGCCCATCTCCTGGCTGCTCCGGCGGAGCAACGCCAGCACTTCGCCGCCGGCTTTGGAGTCAAGGTTGCCCGTGGGCTCATCACCAAAAACGACGTCGGGACGGGTCAACAGGGCGCGGGCTACTGCCACGCGCTGCTGCTGGCCGCCGGAAAGCTCATGGGGGCGGTGCTTCAGGCGGTCCTTCAACCCCAGGGTGCCGACAACGGTATCCAGCCATCCGGCGTCGGCGGTGGTCCCCGCCAAAGCCAGCGGAAGCGTGATGTTCTGCTCGGCCGTCAACGTGGGCACCAGGTTGAACGCCTGGAAAACGAAGCCGATCCTCTCCCGGCGGAGCGCGGTGAGCTGACGGTCGTTGAGGCCGGTCAATTCCGTGCCCCCCAGGACGATCCGGCCGGAATCCGCCGTATCCAGGCCGGCCAGGCAATGCATCAGGGTGGACTTGCCGGAACCTGAGGGACCCATGATGGCCGTGAACTTTCCGGCATCAAAGCGCACCGACACCTTATTCAGCGCGGTGACCGTGGTATCGGCGCGGCCGTAGCTCTTGGTCAGCTCGTGGGCCTCGACGGCGGGGCGGGCCTGGGCATCATCGGACCCCGTGGGTCGGTCGGTTCCTGACGGGTGGGAGAGGGGCGTGAAGGTTGTCATGGTTTCACGCTATGTTTTGCTGCACCCCGTCAGGATCGGGCCAGGGGCCCATTGTCCGGCGTGGTCCCTCATACCGTGGTCTGAGGTGCTAGGAGCCGGGGGCGACAACGCCTGTCTCATAGGCGATGACCACCACCTGCACCCGGTCCCGGGCACCCAACTTGGCAAGGATGTGCCCCACATGGGTTTTCACCGTGGCCTCGGAGAGGAACAGTCCTGCTGCGATTTCGGGATTCGACTGTCCCTGGGCGATCAGTTGGAACACCTCGCGCTCGCGGGTTGTCAGGCGTTCGACGGCGTCAGCGTGCTCGGTCTGCTCCGGTGTTTGCGTCCTCAGCAACGGTGCCACATGGTCCAGCAAGCGCCGGGTGGTGGAGGGAGCTATCACGGCGTCCCCACGGTAGACGGTGCGGATGGCCTCCAGGAGCTCTTCGGGTGGAGCGTCCTTCAGGAGGAATCCGCTGGCGCCGGCCTGGATGGCAGCCAGCGCATACTCGTCCAGGTCAAAGGTGGTCAGTACCACGATCTTGATCTCCGCCCGCTGGGAACCGGAGGGCTGTGCCGCGGCCTGTTCCAGGATGCGGCGGGTTGCTTCTATGCCGTCCATCCCGGGCATGCGGACATCCATCAGGACCACATCGGCGGCGGTAGCGGACAGGGCCTGGACAGCCTCGATCCCATTGCCTGCCTCGGCCACGACTTCGAGGTCCGGCTGCGAATTGATCAGCATGCCAAAACCCGAACGGACCAACTGTTGGTCGTCAACGAGTGCCACCCTGATGGGCGCAGGAACTTCTGGCATGGCTTAGGCCTCCGAATAGGGGATGAAAGCGGACACACGGAAACCGCCGCCCTGCTCCGGGCCTGCGGTCAAAGAACCATCGTAGAGGGAGACCCTCTCACCCATGCCCAGCAAGCCGTTGCCACCGCCAGGTGCCGGCGGATCAGCGGCGGCGCCCCGGCCGTCGTCGACGATGTCCAATTGCAGGCCCCTGGCCTGCCACGTCAGGGTGACGCCCGCCGTCGCCTTCGGTCCAGCGTGCTTCATGACATTGGTGAGGGCTTCCTGGATGATGCGATACGCCGTGAGCTCCGCTCCGGCCGGAAGTGCGCGGCGGGGGACGCCGCTCTGTTCAAAAGCCACCTGAAGGGTGGCGGCACGGAACCCGAGGAGGAGTTCGTCCAGGTCCGAGAGCCGCGGTTGCGGGCGGGTAGGGGAGTCGTCGTCGGAGCGGAGGACACCCAGCAGCCTGCGCATTTCGCCCAAGGAGTCCCTGCCCGTGGCGGCAATGGTAGCCAGCGCTTCCGTAGCGAGTTCGGGTTTCGCGGCGGCAGCGTATCGGGCTCCATCGGCCTGGGTGATGATCACGGACAAAGAGTGCGCCACGATGTCGTGCATTTCCCGGGCAATGTGGGAGCGCTCGTCCGCGGCGGCCAGTTTACGTTCCTGTACCTGTTCCACCTCGAGGCGCCGGGTTCGGTCTTCCAGCGCCTGAAGTTGGAGCCTGCGTACGCGCGTGAGGTCGCCAAGGGTCCAGCTCACCAAGACCAGCATCCAGATCAGGACGGTGTACAGCGTGCCGATGGTGAGGCCCATGATTCCCGATTCCGCAGTGGTCGAGAACAGCCGGGTGGTCAGCATGACGCCACCGGCAAGGCCTGCAATCAGGACACTGCGGCTGGCCCACGCAGGCCCATAGGCCGCCGTCGCGTAGATGACCAGGGGGACGGCGATTTGCCCGGCTACCGGTTCGGCGCCCACCGCCCACTGGATCAGGCATACGACGATCACCGCGCCGGCAGCCATGGCAGGCCGGGTTCGCCGCCAGGCGAGGGGGAGCAGGAGGCTGCAGGACAACAGGGAGAGCCATGGGCGGTCGGCGATCAGGTAGACCGGGCCGAAGAGAAGGATCAGCAGGCACGTTGCAGTCAAGTCCACGATGAAGCGGTTGATCCGGAACCATTCGTATACTGCGTGCCTTCTATCCACGCTTAGACTCTATGCGCTCGTTCCCGCGGAGGGCATCATGCTGTGGTCTGACTCCTTCCGGGCTTAAGTGTTCGTAGAATGAGACGATTTTGACCAGCATGTGGATTGCTTGGCTAGATAGAGCTATGAGCGCAACGTCCATCAATCTCGCTGTCATCCCTGGCGACGGCATTGGCCCTGAGGTCATCGCCGAAGCCGTCAAGGTCCTCGAAAAGGCTGTCGCCGCCGAAGGCGTTGCCCTCGAACTGACCAACTACAAGCTCGGCGCGCAGCACTGGCTTGAGACGGGCGAGACCCTCCCGGACGAGGTCCTGGCGGACCTGCGCACCCGCGATGCCATTCTCTTCGGAGCAGTCGGTGCGGCCCCGGGCGACACCCGCATTCCGTCCGGAATCATTGAACGCGAGATGCTGCTCAAGCTCCGCTTCAGCCTGGACCACTTTGTGAACCTGCGCCCGTCCCGCTTGTACGGCACCGTTGGCAGCCCCCTGGCAAACCCCGGCACCATCGACTTCATTGTGGTCCGCGAAGGTACTGAAGGTCCCTATGTGGGCAATGGCGGCACCTTGCGTGGCGGTACGCCGCACGAGGTTGCCACGGAAGTTTCCCTCAACACCGCCCACGGCGTGGAGCGTGTTGTCCGGGACGCCTTCCGCCGTGCCAGCGAACGTCCCCGCAAGCACGTCACCCTTGTCCACAAGCACAACGTGCTCGTGTTTGCCGGGCACCTGTGGAAGCGGACTGTCGAGGCCGTGGCCCAGGAATTCCCCGAGGTCACCCACGATTACCTGCACATCGACGCGGCCACAATCTTCATGGTGACCGAGCCCTCCCGTTTTGACGTCATCGTCACCGACAACCTCTTCGGCGACATCCTCACCGACCTCGCTGCTGCCGTTACCGGTGGCATTGGCCTGGCGGCATCGGGCAACATCAATATGGACCGCACAGCACCGTCCATGTTTGAGCCCGTCCATGGCTCCGCTCCGGATATCGCCGGACAGCAGAAAGCCGACCCCACCGCGGCCATCCTCTCCGCAGTGCTCCTCCTGGACCACCTTGGCTACACCACGGCGGCCCGCAAGATCGAGGCGGCAGTAGTCGCCGACGTCGAAGGCCGTACCGGCGCGCCACGCAGCACAGCTGCCATCGGCGATGCCATCGCGGCCGCACTTTAGGCCCAAAACTCAGGCGTAAGCTTGTGTTGAATTATTTACCTGCTTCCCTGGTCCATCGCTGAACCACACCCTTTTTAGGGTCCGGTTCGCCCTGCCAGGTAGCTGACTGTGGAGGAAACATGACTCAGACTGCCCATGGCGTCGAATTCAGCCAGCAGCTTTCGGAAACCCCGAAGTCTGCTGAGGAGCGTGCAGCCGTCCTGGCGAACCCGGGCTTCGGCGACTACTTCACCGACCACACCGCCGTCGTCGACTACAAAGTTGACGCCGATGGCAATGGCGGTTGGCAGAATGCCCGGATCGAGCCTTATGGACCCATTTCCCTGGACCCTTCGGCCGCGGTCCTGCACTACGGCCAGGAAATCTTCGAGGGCCTCAAGGCCTACCGTCACGCTGACGGTTCCGTCTGGACCTTCCGGCCCGAAGCCAACGCTGCGCGCTTGAACAAGTCCGCCCGTCGCCTCGCCCTGCCGGAGTTGCCCGAAGAGTACTTCCTGGGCGCCATCCGCGAACTCGTGCAGGCCGACAAGGAATGGGTTCCGTCCGGCGACGGTGAAGCCCTTTACCTGCGTCCGTTCATGATCGCGACGGAGGCGTTCCTCGGTGTCCGGGCTGCCCGCGAAGTGTCCTTCCGCGTCATCGCTTCACCTGCCGGCAACTACTTCGGTGGCGAGCTCAAGCCCGTCTCCATCTGGATCTCCCGCGAATACGCCCGTGCAGGCCGCGGCGGAACCGGTGCGGCCAAGTGTGGCGGCAACTACGCCGCCTCCCTGATCGCGCAGCAGGAAGCCGAAGCGAACGGCTGCAAGCAGGTACTGTTCCTGGACCACTTCAACGACGACGCCGTGGAAGAACTCGGCGGCATGAACGTCTTCTTCGTCATGAAGGATGGCTCCCTGGTGACCCCGGCCCTCAGCGGCACCATCCTTGAAGGCGTCACCCGCATGTCCGTCATCCAGGTTGCCAAGGACATGGGCCGCGAAGTCACCGAGCGAAAGATCACCCTGGACGAATGGCGCGACGGCGTTGCCTCCGGCGAGATCACCGAAGTTTTCGCTTGCGGTACGGCAGCCGTGATCACGCCGATCGGTGTGCTCAAGGACGCCACGGAGTTCATCGGCTCCGAAGACGCAAAGGCCGGCGAGACCACCATGGCTATCCGCCAGCAGCTTCTGGGCATCCAGACCGGAACCGTCGAGGACACCCACGGCTGGCTGGCCCGCCTGGTCTAGCCTCCGGACGTCCCGAAACGCACCGCACGACGGCGGCCCTTCCCTTGGTTATCAAGCGGAAGGGCCGCCGTACTGCTTCCCGGACGCTCGCTCACTTCCCTCGGGTTTGGGGTGGACGCTCTTGCAGGTCCCTCGGGTTTGGGGTGGACGCTCTTGCAGGGCTTGTGGCCCTCTGCCGTGTTGTCTCCCCGAGCCGATCCGCTTTTTGCGCCTGGGGGTGAGAGAAGGATGGGGGGAAGGCCGTGGGATGTGAGAGAAGGATGGGGGGAAGGCCGTGGGATGTGAGAGAGGGTCCTCGGAGGTGTCAAGATGGGGGAGTGACTTCAGAATCAATGGCGACTTCCGGCACTTCACCGAATGACGATGACTCCTTCCTGCGGCGCAGCAGTGAACTCACCCGCTTCCGGTTGGCCCCGAACCCCGGACCCATGAGTTTGGACGGCACCAACTCGTACATCATTGGCGCGCCAGGCTCCGGCCACGTGGCGGTGGTGGACCCGGGACCGGCCGATGAACGGCATCTGGCGGCACTCGCAGCGGCTGGCGCCGTTGATGCCGTGCTGATCACCCACCGCCACGCAGACCACACGGAGGCTTCGGCCCGCTTCCATCAGCTGACCGGGGCTCCGGTCCGGGCTTTTTCCCGGGAGCACTGCCATGGGGGAGAGCCACTCACAGACGGAGAAGTCCTGACTGCAGGAGGCGTTGAAATCCTCGTTGTGGCAACCCCGGGTCACACCTCCGATTCCGTATGCTTCCATCTCCCCGGCGACGGCCCGCACGGCTCAGTCCTCACGGGAGACACTATTCTGGGACGCGGCACCACGGTCCTTGATTATCCCGACGGCCGGTTGGGGGACTATCTTGCAAGCTTGGACAGGCTGGAGGCGATAGGGCCGGCAACGCTCCTACCGGCCCATGGCCCTGTGCTCCCTGCGTTGGATGCGACATGCCGCGAGTATCGCGAGCATCGTGAACAGCGGCTCGACCAGATCAGGGCGGCCCTGAAAAACCTGGGTCAGGATGCGTCGATACACGCCGTCACCGACGCTGTCTATCCCGACGTCGACGCTTCGGTCAGATGGGCGGCGGAGACTTCAGTAGCAGCGCAGTTGGATTACCTCCGAAGCTGAGACCGGACTGTAGGCTTGAGCCCATGCGTATCGCCCGGTTTGTAGTTGATTCTGATCCCCTTTACGGCGTCGTTGACGGTGAGCCCGGCAGTGAGGAAATCACTGTCATCAACGGCGACCCGTTCTTCAACGGCGTCGAACGTACCCATGTGAAGCACAAGCTCGAGGACGTCCGGCTTCTGGCGCCCATCATTCCCCGCAGCAAGGTGATTGGCGTCGGCCGGAACTTTGCCGAGCACGCAGCGGAGCTCGGCAATGAAGTTCCCCAGCAGCCCTTGTTGTTCCTGAAGCCCAACACCTCGGTCATCGGCCCGAACGATCCCATCATCCTTCCTGAGTTCTCGGAGGAGGTCTCCTTCGAAGCTGAGCTGTGCGTGGTCATCGGCCGCATCTGCAAGGACGTCCCGGAGGATCGCGCGGACGACGTCATTTTTGGCTACACCTGCGGCAACGACCTCACCGCCCGCGATGTCCAGAAGACGGATCTCCAGTGGGCCCGCGCCAAGGGTTTCGACACCTCCGCGCCGCTGGGCCCGTGGATCGAAACCGAGCTCGACCACGAAGACCTGTCCATCCAGGGACGGCTCAATGGTGAGCTCCGCCAGGACGGCAGCACCAACCAGATGATCCGCGGCGTCCGCGAACTCGTCTCGATCGTTTCCCACGCATTCACCCTGCTCCCGGGCGACGTCATCATGACCGGAACCCCGGCAGGCGTCGGCCTGGTCAGCGAGGGCGACCGTTTTGAGGTGGAGATCGAAGGCATCGGCCGGCTGTCCAACCCGGTGGTCCGCCGCTAGGCTCCCAGCGAAACCTCAAAAAGCCAAGGCCCGACGGCGGCACCCGCCTTTCGCACGAAAGGTGAGTGCCGCCGTCGAGCGCTTTCAGCCGGGAAACCGACGTGGCGCCAAGCGGTAAAGTTGGAACTATTATGACTATTGCTTCTGCGTCGAACGCTGCCTCCAGCGCCATCCCTGCCGTCAACGCCGAGACTCCGGTCCGCGTCCGCTTTTGCCCGTCACCTACGGGAACTCCGCACGTTGGCTTGATCCGTACGGCCCTGTTCAACTGGGCGTATGCGCGCCACACTGGCGGCAAACTGATCTTCCGCATCGAGGACACGGACTCTGCCCGCGACAGCGAGGAGAGCTACCACCAGCTGCTGGATGCCCTCAAGTGGCTCGGCATCAACTGGGATGAGGGCGTGGAAGTTGGGGGCCCGCACGAGCCGTACCGCCAGTCCCAGCGCGGCGACATTTACCAGGACGTCATTGCCAAGCTCAGGGCCGGTGGCCACGTCTATGAGTCCTACTCCACTCCGGATGAAATTGAGGCCCGCCACAAAGCCGCAGGCCGCGACCCGAAGCTGGGCTATGACGGATTTGACCGGCACCTGACCGAGGAACAGCTGGCCCAGTTCAAGGCCGAAGGCCGCGAGGCTGTCCTGCGTCTCCGTATGCCGGACGAGGACCTGACCTTCAACGACCTCGTCCGCGGCGAGATCACTTTCAAAGCCGGGTCCGTGCCCGACTTCGCAGTGGTCCGCGCCAACGGCGCCCCGCTGTACACCCTGGTGAACCCGGTGGATGACGCGCTCATGGGGATCACCCATGTCCTGCGCGGCGAGGACCTCCTGAGCTCCACTCCGCGCCAGATCGCGCTATACCGTGCGCTCTACTCCATTGGCGTGGCCGCGTACATGCCGGAGTTCGGCCACCTGCCTTACGTCATGGGCCAGGGCAACAAGAAGCTTTCCAAGCGTGATCCCGAGTCCAGCCTGTTCCTGCACCGGGAGCGTGGCTTCATTCCCGAAGGCCTGCTGAACTACCTTTCCCTGCTGGGCTGGTCGCTGAGCGCCGACGAGGACATCTTCACGGTGGAGCAGCTCGTGGCCAACTTCGACATCCACGATGTCCTGGGCAACCCGGCCCGCTTCGATATCAAGAAGGCCGAGGCCATCAACGGAACGCACGTCCGCTTGCTGGCGCCGGAGGACTTTAAAGAGCGTTTGGTCCCTTACCTCCGCGCTGCCGGGTTCGTAGGGGAGATCCTCACGCCGCGGCAGGAAGAGATTCTTGCCGAGGCCGCCCCGCTGGTGCAGGAACGCATTACCCTCCTGGGCGAGGCTCCTGAGATGCTGGCGTTCCTGTTCAAGGCCGACGACGCCATTGACGTAGCGGATGACGCCCGGAAGGGACTCCCTGCCAACCTGGACGAGGTCCTTGACGCTGCCCTGGCGGCGCTGGAGCCCATCGGGGAGTGGACGGCTGAGAACATCCAGACGGCACTGAAGCAGGCTCTTGTGGAGGACCTGGGCATCAAGCCCCGGGCCGCCTTCGGACCCGTGCGCACTGCCATCTCCGGTCGCCGCATCTCTCCGCCGCTGTTCGAATCCATGGTGATCCTTGGTAAGGATTCATCCCTGGCCCGCGTCCGCGCTTTCCGCAGCTAAGGGCGGCTTCAGTCATGGCGATCGCAAGCTCCTTCGGCACTATCCGCGGTGTCCTCTTCGACATCGATGACACCCTGGTGGACCTTGAGTACGCCATGACCACAGCATTGCGCGACGTCAGCGAACATCTCCTGCCCGGCCTGGACCAGGCCGGGTGGGTGAAGTTCGGCCGCATCTTCACGCATGAGACCACGCACTTTTATGACCGATACTTGGCCGGCGAGCTGACCTTCAATGAACAGAGGCTGCTTCGCGGCAGGGCTGCGTTGGGCCACTTCGGTGTGGAACTCGGGGAAGGCGAAGAGTCACAGGCCTGGGTCTCTGAGTATCACCAGCGCCAGACCTCGTACGTGAGAGCCTTCGACGACGTGGCAGAGGTGCTGGATGCGCTCGACGCCGCGGGCATTCCCTATGGAGCCGTGAGCAATAACGTGCACGACTACCAGCGCGCCAAGCTGGACAGCGCAGGTCTTTCCAGGATCAAGGTTCTGGTGGGCACCGATACTGTTGGCGTACCCAAACCGGATCCTGCCATTTACCTCGAGGGAGTGCGCCTCCTGGGCACGACGGCGGGGGACACCCTCTACGTCGGGGACAACAGGCTGCTCGACGCTGACGGAGCCTGTGCGGCCGGGCTGATGGGCGTATGGCTGAACAGGACCGGAGAAGTCGTGGAAGAGTTCACCGGACGCCAGGTGGACTCCCTGACAGGGTTGCTGGCCACGGCCCCAAGTGCCGTTGGGGGCGCGCATCCAGCGGCGCGAATCATGTGATGCAGGTAACGTCCTCCCGATTTGTGCAGGTGACAAGACTCCGGTAGAGTCATTACTCGTGCTGAGGGGCACGGAGGGAAAAGCCAAGGGAAACCGAAGCGCGGAACTCCGGTCCGAAAGTCACTTTGGGATATGGTGTAATTGGCAACACTACGGTTTCTGGTACCGTCATTCTAGGTTCGAGTCCTGGTATCCCAGCTCTGAAAATCCGCGTCAACACGCAGGAATTTCGGAAGTTTCGAGTCGCTGAGGCGATTTGGAGCGGAGCTGAAAGTATGAAATACTCATTCAGCTTGATCGCCGGAAACGGTGATAAAAAGTGCAAGGCCCCATCGTATAGCGGCCTAGTACGCTGCCCTCTCACGGCGGTAACGCGGGTTCGAATCCCGCTGGGGTCACCACGGAATCCCCCGGAACCACGGTTCCGGGGGATTTCTTTTTGCCTCCGTTTTTCCACATAACGCCTGCCCAGCGCGTCGGAGGTGGAACGGGCTGGCATGATGATGCTGTGACCGCAAACGAAGACCCGGCAGCTATCCGGCAAACGCCCGTACCCCAAGGTGCGGCGGCCGCCGTCGAGGCCTTGGAAGCTGCCCGCGCGGAACTGGCGGCCACCACCCTTCCGCTCGCGGTGCCTGAGGCCCCGGAGGCCCGCCAATGGATTCGCGAATCCCTTGCGCAACTCGACGATTACGTCATTCCCCGCTACCGCAGCCTGGACGCTCCGTTGCTCGCCGTCGTGGGGGGCTCCACAGGTGCTGGCAAGTCCACGCTTGTCAACGCGCTGGTGGGGTATCCGGTCACCAGGGCAGGTGCCATCAGGCCCACCACACGTCAACCCATCCTCCTGCACCACCCCAAGGACGCCGGTTGGTTTGAAGGCCACAGGATACTGCCCAGTCTGGACCGCATCCGGGGCGCTGTGTCGTCGAGCCCGATGCCCGCAAACCAGGCAGGTGCGGCACCTGACGCCCAGGCCATCACGTCGTTGGTCTTGGTGGGGCATGACGCAGTCCCGCAGGGAATAGCACTCCTGGACGCGCCGGACGTCGACTCCATCTCCGATGACAACCGCCGGCTCGCTGGTCAGCTGCTCGCGGCCGCGGACCTCTGGGTGTTTGTCACCACGGCAAACCGCTACGCCGACGCCGTCCCCTGGCGACTGTTGCTGGACGCGGCGTCACGGGATATCACCGTAGCCGTGGTGCTGGACCGTGTGCCCGTGTCCGCCGAAGAAGAGGTCAGGACCGACCTCAAGGCCATGCTGGACCGGCAGGGTCTCGGCGGCGCGGAGCTCTTCGTCGTTCCGGAAAGTGCCTTGGACGAACTAGGAATGCTGCCGGAAGAATCGGTGTCAGCGCTGCGTCAGTGGCTGGGAGCCTTGGCATCGAATGCGGCTGGCAGGGCGGACGTCGCACGGCGGACGCTGAATGGGGCTGTCAAAGCCGTCAGCGTCCGATTGGAGGGCATCGCCGCAGCGGCATCAGCCCAGGATGCCGCTGCGCACGAACTCCAGACCATCTGCGTTCAGGAGTACGAGCAGGCGCTGTCCCGAATTCTCGAGGCCACCAAGGACGGTGCACTGCTCCGCGGGGAGGTACTGGCACGGTGGCAGGACTTTGTGGGCACGGGGGAGTTCTTCCGGGCATTGGAGCAAAACATCGGGCGGATGCGGGATCGGGTGGGTGCTTTCTTCCGCGGGGAGCCGGCTCCCGCGGTGAAGGTCGAGACCGCCATCGAGACCGGGCTTCAGGCAGTAATCCTGGACGAGGCCGCCACGGCAGCAGAAAACGTAGACAGACGATGGCGTGCTGACGCCGCGGGCCGCCACCTCCTTGGCGCCGATGACCTGTCAGGGACAAGCGAGGGCTTCGACGCGAAATCTGCCGCTGCCATCCGGACCTGGCAGGAAGGCCTGATGGAGATGATCCGCACCCAAGGACAGGGGAAACGGACCCAGGCCCGCTGGCTGTCCTTCGGCGTCAACGGCCTGGGCGCTGCACTCATGGTGGTGGTGTTCTCCATGACCGCGGGCTTGAGCGGACTGGAGATCGGCATCGCCGGCGGCACGGCAGTAGTCGGCCAGAAATTGTTGGAAGCCGTATTCGGCGAGGACGCGGTGCGTCGCCTGGCCCAGCAGGCCCGGGATGACCTGCACACCCAGTGCCAACGGATGTTGGACGACGAACGGCAGCGTTTCCTCGACCGCCTTGAGGCGGCGCATCCAAGCTCCGGGAACCAGCTGGCCCGGCATGCCAAGACCCTTCGCCGCCTGGCGGGGGCCGCATGAGCCGCCACGGCCAAGTCCGCGAGGCATCCCAACTGCAGAGGCGGCTCGAGGCGCTGAACACGGCGCGCGAACTCGCCGAAGGCGTGCTTCCGGACGAAAACCTGCAATCTGTCTATGACGTCCTGGAGCGTGCCACTTCCAGGCGTTCATTGTCGGCCGGGCACACCGTGGTGGGTTTTTTTGGGGCCACGGGCAGCGGCAAATCATCACTGTTTAATGCCGTGTCCGGCAGCGACCTTGCCACCGCGACGGCGCGACGCCCCACGACATCAGCGGCGTTGGCGGGAATTTGGGGTGAGGATGGCAGCGGCCCGTTGCTCGACTGGCTGGACGTCAAGGAACGGCATCCGCTGCCACCTGTCCCGGGACTGGCCGACGCGGACACAGGCCTGGTGCTCCTTGATCTGCCGGACTTCGACTCCACCAGGGTGGAAAACCGGGAGATTGCCCAGCGCATGGTAGGCATGGTGGATGTCCTCGTCTGGGTCCTGGACCCGCAAAAGTACGCTGACGCCGCGGTGCACAACGACTTCCTTCGGCCCATGGCCTCCCATGGTGCCGTCACCTTGGTGGTCCTGAACCAAGTGGACAAGCTGAACGCCGCCGATGCTTCAGCAGTCATGCAATCGCTGGAGGCCATCCTGGAGCGTGACGGGCTGGGCGAGGTCCGCGTGGTGGGTGCGTCAGCAATAACCGGCGACGGCGTCCCTGCCGTCCGCGGGGCCATCAGGAACGTCGTAGTACAGCGGGAGGCAACAACGCGGAGGCTGGCGGCCGACGTCGTCAAGGCCGGCGCTGAACTCGCCCACGCGTCAGGCGAAGGTGAGGCGCGGGGCATTACTGCAGGAGCCAAGGTGCGGCTTGCGTCTGAACTGGCGACGGCGGCCAACGTGCCGGTAGTGGTGGACGCGGTCCAGCGGTCCTTCACGAGGGAATCGGCCCGACGGACTGGATGGCCCGTGACGCGATGGCTGTTGCGCTTCCGGCCGGACCCTTTGCGAAGGCTGAACCTGGGGCGGGAGGACACCCGGCCCGATCTCAGCCGGACGTCCTTGCCGCCCGCCGGTGCGCCGGAACGGGCACGAACCGATGCTGCCGTCCGGGATTTTGCGGACGTGGCGTCGGAGGGTGCTCCCGGACCGTGGCGGGCTGCCATCCGCGCCGTGGCACGGGACGGCCGGGAGCAGTTGCCTGATGCCTTGGACCAGGCAATCGCCGGTACTGACCTGAAGGCGACGCAACGACCCCTGTGGTGGGCGTTGTTCAACACGCTTCAATGGCTGGCGCTTGTGCTGGCCGTGGGAGGACTGGGCTGGCTCGGTGTGCTGGCCGCGCTGGGCTACTTCCAGATGCCCGTACCGGAAGTGCCGCGGACGGAGGGCTGGCCCTGGCCTACGTTGATGGTGGCCGGGGGAGTCCTGCTGGGAATCGTCCTTGCCATTGTCGGTCGCATCGTGGGCGGATGGGCAGCGAGGGCTCGTGCCTCCCGGGCCGCGAAACGGCTGAAAGCGGCAGTGGCTGTCGTTGCCGAGCAGCGGATCGTGGAGCCGGTGGACGTTGAGATCACCCGGTTGAAGGCCTTCAACGCTGCGTTGAAGGTGGCACGTTCTTCCTAAAGGGCCGCGGCCGCGTCCCTGACTTTGATGAGCGTGCGCAGGTTTCTGGTGGTGGTGCAGGCTTTGTAGCGGGCCTTGGCGGAGAGCTTGCTGAACGGACTGTCCAGCGTGCCGCCGGCGGGTGCCAGCCACGCTGAAGCTTCAGGGCCCAGCCGCACCTGCGCTACGCCGCCCAGGGATTCGCCGGCTTCAAAGAGTTCATCGAGCATCGCTGTATCGGAAGCCAGTGTGATGTAGCTGTGCGTGGATTTGTCATCAGCCGGGTAGGGGCAGGCGTCCACCAATTCGCCCACGCGGCCTGCTGTGAGGACCACCACCCAGGCGTCGTAGCCGAAGGTCTTCCGCAGGCACTGCTCGAACTGCGCCTTGACCTCTTGGGCTGTGAGCTCGCTCTGCAGCACGACGTTTCCGCTGGCCAAGAGGGTTTTGACCTTGGCGAACGGGTATTCCTGAAGGGCGGCCTTGAGGTTGGCCATTTTGATGTTGATGCCGCCTACATTGATTCCGCGGAGGAAAACGGCGTAGTTGCCCATGCCGGACCTAGTCGTTGTTCTTTCGCAGGGCTTCCGTCAGCACCCGGGCGGCGTTGCAGACTACTTCGGCGTGCAGGCGGCCCGGCTGGCGGGTAAGCCGCTCGATGGGACCTGAAATCGACACGGCCGCAATGACCCGGCCGGACGGTCCACGCACGGGGGCAGAGACCGAGGCGACCCCAGGCTCGCGTTCGCCGAGGCTCTGACCCCAGCCCCGGCGTCGTACTCCTGCCAGTACGGTGGGCGTAAAGCGGGCGTTTTGCAGCCCTTCAAGGAGGCGGTCGTGGTCTTCCCACGCCAGCAGGACCTGGGCGGCGGAGCCGGCCTTCATGGACAGCTGAGTGCCCACCGGGATGGTGTCGCGCAGGCCGATGGGACGTTCGGCTGATGCGACGCAGACACGCCAATCGCCCTGCCTGCGGAAGATCTGTGCACTTTCACCTGTGGCGTCGCGCAACTGGATCAGGACCGGTCCCGCGGAAGCGATCAGCCGGTCCTCACCTGCAGCGGATGCCAACTCCACGAGCCTGCTTCCCAGGACGAAGCGTCCTTGGATGTCGCGGCTCACCAGCCGGTGGTGGACCAGCGCCAGCGCGAGGCGGTGAACCGTGGGCCGGGCAAGGCCCGTAGCCGCTACAAGTTGCGCGAGTGTCGTGGGCCCGGCCTCGAGTGCATCGAGTACCTGGGCCGCTTTATCAATGACACCGACTCCACTAGAATTGTCCATGTAATGATATTGCCGTCTCAATATCTGAGATGCAAGTTCTTTCGCTGGCCTATTTCGCAGCGATGCTGCTTCAGTGGACCAAGAACAACGCAACAAGCCAACGCAGTGAAGGGAGCAAGGCCGTGGGAAAGACACTGGCCGAGAAAGTCTGGGACGCGCACGTGGTGCGCAAAGGTGAAGGCGAAGGAGCCAACGCCCAGCCCGATCTTCTCTTCATCGACCTTCACCTGGTTCACGAAGTGACCTCACCGCAGGCCTTCGAAGGCCTGCGTTTGGCCGGCCGACCGCTGCGACGCGTTGACCTCACCATTGCGACCGAGGACCACAACACTCCCACGCTGGACATCGACAAGCCAATTGCGGACCTCACCAGCCGCACCCAGATTGAAACCCTGCGTGCCAACTGCAAGGAATTCGGCGTCCGCCTGCACTCCCTGGGAGACAAGGAACAGGGGATCGTGCACGTTGTGGGCCCGCAGCTGGGCCTGACACAGCCGGGCATGACCGTGGTCTGCGGCGATTCCCACACCTCAACCCACGGGGCCTTCGGCGCCCTGGCCATGGGTATCGGTACGTCCGAGGTTGAGCACGTCATGGCAACGCAGACGCTGTCCCTGAAGCCGTTCAAGACCATGGCCATCAACGTTGAAGGTACGTTGCGTCCCGGCGTGACCGCCAAAGACATCATCCTCGCGGTCATTGCGAAGATCGGCACAGGCGGCGGCCAGGGATACGTCCTGGAATACCGTGGCTCGGCCATTCGCGCCCTGTCCATGGACGCCCGGATGACCATCTGCAACATGTCCATCGAAGCCGGCGCCCGCGCAGGCATGGTGGCTCCGGACCAGACCACCTACGACTACATGCAGGGCCGCCCGCATGCGCCTGAAGGCACAGACTGGGATGCAGCCGTCGAGTATTGGAACACGCTCCACACCGACGCCGACGCCACCTTTGATGTTGAGGTGGACCTGGACGCGGACACCCTGGAGCCGTTCGTGACCTGGGGTACCAACCCCGGCCAGGGCGTTTCCCTCTCGGCGAAGGTTCCCTCTCCGGAGGACTTCGGTGACGAGAACGCCAAGGCCGCTGCCGAGCGGGCACTGCAGTACATGGGCCTGGAAGCCGGCACTCCCATGAAGGACATCCGTGTGGATACAGTCTTCCTGGGGTCCTGCACCAACTCCCGGATTGAGGACCTCCGCGTTGCTGCCGACATCATTCGCGGCCGCGAGAAGGACCCCAAGGTCCGCATGCTGGTGGTCCCGGGCTCGGCCCGTGTCCGGCTGGAGGCCGAAGCTGAAGGTCTGGATAAGGTCTTCAAGGAATTCGGCGCCGAATGGCGCTTTGCCGGATGCTCCATGTGCCTGGGCATGAACCCGGACCAGTTGGAGCCGGGAGAGCGTTGCGCGTCAACGTCCAACCGCAACTTTGAGGGCCGCCAGGGCAAGGGGGGTCGCACGCACTTGGTCTCACCCGTTGTTGCCGCAGCCACGGCCGTGCGCGGCACGTTGAGCTCGCCGTCGGACCTGGAGTCCGTCACGGCCGGCAGCCTGACCGGAACAGCAGTCTAGGAGGATCACCATGGAAGCATTCACTACCCACACCGGCATCGGCGTGCCGCTGCGCCAAAGCAACGTGGACACCGACCAGATCATCCCTGCGGTCTACCTCAAGCGCATCACGCGAACCGGCTTTGAAGATGCCCTCTTCGCCGCCTGGCGCAAGGACGAATCCTTCATCCTCAACCAGGTCCCGTTCAATGCCGGTTCCGTCCTGGTGGCTGGGCCGGACTTCGGCACGGGTTCATCCCGTGAGCATGCTGTCTGGGCGCTGAAGGACTACGGCTTCAAAGCCGTGTTGTCTTCCCGGTTTGCCGATATCTTCCGGGGAAACTCCGGCAAGCAGGGTCTGCTCGCCGCGCAGCTCGCACAGGATGACATTGAGCTCATTTGGAAAGTGCTGGAAAACGCTCCCGGCACCGAAGTCAAGGTTGACCTTGTCAGCAAGACCGTGGAGTGCGGCAACATCGTGGCTCCGTTCGACATTGACGACTACACCCGCTGGCGGCTCCTGGAGGGCCTCGATGACATCGGCCTGACACTTCAGCATGAAGAAGACATCACCGCCTACGAGGCCACGCGTCCTTCCTTCAAGCCCAAGACGCTTCCCGCGAAGCTTCAGGCTGGATAGCGGCGCCATCTGAGGCCGCAGAGCGGCAGAATATGGACCGGTGGGCACCCGTTGGGAGTGCCCACCGGTCCTTTTTCGTCAACGTTCAACTGATGCCTGAAGCTCGCGGCGCCGGGTGCGTCCATTTCGGTTCGGTAACGCGAGCTTCTATGCTTAGCTGGAGCCTTTGTAAGTTTGGGGGGCGAGTAGTCGTGAGGAAACCGGTATAGATGAGTAGTGTTCTGACAATCCGCGGTGGCGTCCCCTTAACAGGACGAGTGACCGTTCGCGGTGCCAAGAACCTGGTGCCCAAGGCCATGGTGGCGGCGTTGCTGGGCAGCGAACCATCGGTGCTGAGGAACGTGCCGGAAATCAAGGACGTAGAGGTTGTTACCAGCCTGCTGCAGCTGCACGGCGTGACAGTAGTGAAGGATCCGGTCACGGGTGACCTCACCCTGGATCCCAAGGATGCCAAGACTGCGTCCAGTACCGCGATTGATGCCCACGCCGGGGATTCCCGGATTCCCATCCTGCTGTGCGGACCCCTGATCCACGCCATTGGCGAGGCCTTTATCCCTGACTTGGGTGGCTGCAAAATTGGCGACAGGCCCATCGATTACCACCTGAACGTGCTCCGCCAGTTCGGCGCAGTAGTTGAAAAGCGCCCGGGCGGCATCCACATTTCCGCGCCGCACGGCCTCCATGGAGCCAAAATCTCCCTTCCGTATCCGTCGGTTGGTGCCACGGAGCAGGTGCTGCTGAGCGCAACGCGAGCCGAGGGAATCACTGAACTCATCGGCGCCGCAACTGAGCCCGAGATCATCGACCTCATTGCTGTCCTGCAGAAAATGGGCGCCATCATCAGCGTCCAGACTGACCGCACCATCCGGATTGAAGGCGTCAAGGATCTCCGCGGGTACAACCACCGTGCTCTCCCGGACCGCAACGAGTCCGCGTCCTGGGCGTCCGCTGCGTTGGTGACCCGGGGCGACATCTTCGTTGAAGGCGCATCGCAGCGGGACATGATGACCTTCCTGAACACCTACCGCAAAGTGGGTGGCGGAATGGACATCGGCGACGACGGCATCCGCTTCTACCACCAGGGCGGGAAGCTCTCCCCCTTGGTCCTGGAGACGGACGTGCACCCCGGGTTCATGACGGACTGGCAGCAGCCCCTGGTCGTGGCCCTGACACAGGCAGAAGGCGTGTCGATCGTCCACGAGACCGTCTATGAAAACCGGTTCGGGTTCACTGATGCGTTGGCCCGGATGGGCGCGAATATTCAAGTGCACCGCGAGTGCCTGGGCAGCGTCCCGTGTCGGTTCGGACAGCGGAACTTCCTTCACTCCGCCGTCATCTCAGGACCCACCCCGCTCCGGGGTACCGACATCGATATCCCGGACCTTCGGGGCGGCTTCAGCCACCTCATCGCGGCGCTGGCAGCTACTGGTACCTCCAGGGTGACGGGCATCGACATCATCAACCGCGGTTACGAGCGCTTTACCGAGAAGCTGGCCGGCCTGGGCGCCGACTTCGATATCACCACCACCAAGTAGCGGGGGATCCCTTGAAGGAATCGGCCAAGAGCCGTGCCACGTTCGTGCTGCTGGCGGGCCTCGCGCGCCCGTTGATGAACCTCCTGATGGCCAAAAAGTGGGAGGGTGTTGAGAACCTTCCGCCAGGCGGTTTCATTGCGGCACCAAACCACTGCACTGAGATTGACCCCATCGTGATCGGGCACATGGTGTACAACCAGCAGCGTCCGCCGCACTTCCTGGCGAAGAAGGGCCTCTTCAAGGTGCCCGTGCTCGGAGCCCTGTTGCATGCCACCAAGCAGATACCCGTGGAACGCTCGACGGCGGGAGCGAACCGCTCGCTGCAAGTCGCCAAAGAGGTGGTGGATGCCGGCGGTGCCATCATTATCTATCCCGAAGGTACGCTGACCCGCGATCCCGACCTTTGGCCCATGAAGGGGCATACGGGGGCCGCCCGGCTTGCCTTGCAGACCGGAGCGCCTGTAGTGCCCATGGCGCACTGGGGTGCGCAGGAAGTCTTCCCGCGCTACGCCAAGCGCTTCCACCTTTTCCCGCGCAGGACGGTGCGGGTCCTCGTCGGTAAACCGGTGGACCTCAGTGCCTTCGCGGACCGGCCGATGGACCGCTCCACGCTGACTGAGGCAACCGAGGTCATAATGGATGCCATCACCGGGCTGCTGGCGACACTGCGCAACGAGCCCGCTCCTGCTGAACGCTGGGATCCGGCTGTTCACAAACAGTCAAAGCACGGCCGTTTCGTTGAGCGCGGATCCTCCGACGCGCCGGAACCGGAGGATGGTAAGTGACACTTCTCCAAAGCCCCGTCCACACACCGGACATCGTGGCGGTTTTGGGTGCCGGATCGTGGGGCACTACCTTTGCCAAAATCCTCGCCGACGCCGCGGAGGCTGCCGGCGCTGAACGCACCATCCGAATCTGGGGCCGCCGTCCCGAGGTCGTGGAGCAGATCAATTCGCAGCACCGCAATGCCCAGTACCTGAAAGACATCGAGCTTCCCGCAACCATCACCGCGTCCACGGACGTGGCGGAGGTCCTGAAGGACGCAACGTTGGTGGTCCTCGCGGTTCCGGCCCAATCCCTCCGGCCACAACTGGGCGAGTGGAAGCCGTTGCTGGCCCCCGACGCCGTGGTGGTGTCCCTGATGAAGGGATTGGAGCTGGGGACTGATGCCCGGATGAGCGAGGTCATTGCGCAGGAGCTGGGGCTTCCCGCCTCCCGTGTAGCAGTGGTTTCCGGTCCCAACCTGGCGATGGAAATCGCCAGGGAGCAACCAACCGCGTCCGTGGTTGCCTGCAGCGACGCTGATACCGCCGCTGCGATCGCGTTGTCCTGCACCGCGCCCTACTTCCGGCCGTACACCAGCACAGACGTTGTGGGTGTTGAGATTGGCGGAATCGTCAAGAATGTCATTGCCCTTGCCGTGGGCATATGCGAAGGCCGGCAAATGGGCGACAACACCAAGGCCTCGGTGATCACCCGGGGACTCGCAGAGACCTCCAGGCTCGCCCTGGCCCTCGGCGGTGAAGCCCACACCATGGCCGGGCTGGCCGGCTTGGGCGATCTGGTGGCCACCTGCTCATCGGCGTTGTCGCGCAATCACACTGCGGGCCGGTTGCTCGGAGAAGGGCTCAGCCTGGAACAGGTTGCAGAACAGATGACGCAGACCGCCGAAGGCATCAAGTCCGGCCCCGCCGTGCACGAGCTGGCCGGCAAGTTGAACGTTGAAATGCCCATTACGGCAGCCGTGGTAGCGGTGCTGGAAGGCAGAATGTCCGTTGATGACCTGGGACCACGTTTGCTGGCCCGGGCACTGAAGTCCGAAGGCGACTACTGATGGTGTCAGATCACTCCACCCCTGCAACCGGCCGCCCCCGCGTAGCGGTTCTCTTTGGCGGGCGCTCCAGCGAACATGCCGTCAGCTGTGTCACCGCGGCCGGCGTCATGGGCGCCATCGATAAGAGCAAGTACGAGGTCATTCCCATCGGCATCGCCAAATCCGGACAGTGGGTCCTGGCCTCGGGCGACACCAGTCAGTGGTCCTTAAGTTCCGCAGCGCTTCCTGAAGTGGCGCCGTCGGGAAAGACTGTGACGTTGGCCGAAGTGGGCGGTGAGCACCAGCTGATCGTGACCCAGCCCAACGCCGTCCCGCAAGAGCTGGGATCCGTGGACGTCGTATTTCCGCTGCTTCATGGGCCCTGGGGCGAAGACGGAACCATCCAGGGCCTCCTGGAACTCTCCGACACCCGCTATGTTGGCGCCGGCGTCCTGGCCTCCGCAGTCGGGATGGACAAGCACTTCATGAAGGTGGTGTTCGAGTCCGCGGGTCTGAGCGTTGGACCGTACATTGCAGTCACGGACCGTGAATGGCTGACCGACGCCGAGGCTGTCCGGAAGCGCGTGGACAAGCTCGGGTTCCCCGTGTTCGTCAAGCCTGCCCGCGCCGGTTCGTCCATGGGAATCTCGAAAGTGGATTCCCTGGAGGGCTTGGACGCCGCGATTGAAGAAGCCCGCCGGCATGACCTGAAGCTGGTGATCGAAGCCGGCATTGTGGGCCGCGAGATTGAATGTGCCGTCCTCCAGGGACGCGGCACCGATGCGCCCCGAACGTCCATGCCCGGTGAAATCGCGGTGGCAGCGGGGGAGCACCAGTTCTACGACTTCGCCGCCAAGTATGTCGAAGACGGTGCGGCCGCTCTGAGCTGCCCGGCCGACATGCCCGAAGAAGCCATCAGCCGCGTGCGTGAGCTCGCTGCTGTGGCTTTCGATGCTGTGGGAGCCGAAGGCCTCAGCCGTGTGGACTTTTTCTACACCCCTGCCGGCGAGCTGATCATCAACGAGATCAACACCATGCCGGGCTTCACACCCAAGAGCATGTACCCGCAAATGTGGGCAGCATCAGGTCTGGCCTATGGTGAGCTGATCGACGAATTGATTCACCTGGCGCTGACCCGCAAGACCGGCCTGCGCTGACCCATGGCCTGCTGACCGTGGCCGGCCGGGCACTATTTGCCGGCCGGCAGGTTCTGCAGGTCTTCCTGGCCCACGCATTTGCCGGTTGCCTTGATTTTGCCCACCGCGGCCGCGAGTTCAGTGAGCACCGTTGCGGAGCTGATGTTCGCCGCTTCCAACTTGACCGGATCAATAAGGATCTCGGTGGCCGGTTCGCGGCCAAAGGTGGTCAGGGTGTAAACAGGATCGCCTTCTTTGATGACCCAGTCGATGTCATTGACGCTCACGCAGCGGTCTGTAGTGGGCCCGGGAACATTCACTCCGCACCGGAGGATAACCTGCGACGGCTCGCCCCAAGCTGCCGTGGCCTGGCTGTTGGTCTTGCGGAGTGCGGCATCGCCGATCTGGTCGGGCAAGGCGACCATCATCGGGGCGCAGGCAGGATTGGCGGCGTCGGTAGCGGCCGTGACATCAACGGTAGGGGCACAAGCCGACAAAGCGAGGACGGCCACAGAGGCCATGGATACTGCCAAGGCTGTCCGGCGGAGGGTCTTTCGATGCATCCATCCAGCCTATCCCGCGCGTCCCGCCCGGCAGACCCGCGTATCCGGGGTCACATTCCCTTACCTGCTCCGCGGCAGGTGCACGGCATTATTCTGTCAGTGGATCGCGATAGCGTAGAGCCGTGCCCGCAGAACAATTGACCGTCCAAGACCTTTCGGAATCCGAGCTCCTTGCCAGGATCTTTCCGCGCCTGAACCACAGCCCCGGCGTCCTGCTGGGCCCGGGAGACGATGCTGCCCTGATCGCGGCACCGGATGGCCGCGCCCTGGTTTCCATTGACACCCAAACCCAGGACCAGGACTTCAGGTTGGAGTGGAAGAACGGATACCGGACCACTGGATACGACGTCGGGTGGAAGGCTGCGGCGCAAAACCTGAGCGATATCAATGCCATGGGCGGCAGCGCCACTTCTCTTGTCGTCAGCCTGACCATGCCGCCGGACACTCCAGTCGAGTGGGTCGAGGCATTCGCCGATGGCCTCACTGCGGCAATCGTAGGCCTGGGCGCCCCTGATTGTTCCGTCGCCGGTGGAGACCTCGGACGGGGCCGCGAGCTGGCCGTCACGGTGGCTGTCGTAGGAACTCTGGGTGGTGTGCCGCCGGTGCTGCGGTCCGGAGCCAAACCGGGTGACATGGTGGCCGTCGCAGGGACCTTGGGGAGGGCTGCTGCCGGCTGGGCATTGTTGGAAAGCGAAATTCCCATGGACAACCTGGACACAGAGCAACGGGGTTTGGTGGAGAGCCAGTGCCGTCCGCAGCCTCCTTTGGCAGCAGGACCCTTGGCAGCCCGCGCAGGGGCAACCGCCATGATGGATATTTCCGACGGCCTGCTTCGGGACGGGAGCAGGCTCGCTGCCGCCAGCAACGTTGCCCTCGACTTCGACCCCGTGGCCTTGAAGACCCATGCGCTGCCGCTGGAACCGGCCGCCGCCCTCCTGGGCCGCGACGCGATGACCTGGGTCTTGGGCGGGGGAGAGGACCATGGATTGCTTGCCACCTTCCCAGCAGGAATTCAGCTGCCGTGGGGGTTCACTGCGATAGGCTCAGTTCAAACCGTTGTCGAGCCGCCAGGCAGCGGCGTCCGGATCGCCGGGCAAGCTGCTGACACCGTTGGATGGGATCACTTTGCAGACTAAGATCGCCGCGAATGCGCACGCCATGAAACGTTGGCTCGGCAAGGCGGAGGTTGTCCTCGGCAACCACAGTGATCGCCTCAACGCGATCAACATCTTCCCCGTAGCCGACGGCGATACCGGAACCAACCTGTACCTCACGGTTCGCGCAGCGGTGTCCGCCCTTGATGGCGCAGCCCCGGACACTACCGAAATGGGCAACGACGTCGGTGCTGTCCTATCGCGCGCCGGCCAGGCTGCCATGGAGCAGGCGCGGGGTAATTCGGGCACGCTGTTCGCTGTCTTCCTGTGTGCTGCTGCCGAACCGTTGGCCGGCAAATCGCGACTCAGCGCACCGCTGCTTGCCACAGCGCTGAACAGGGCCCAGATCCGGGCCTGGTCCGCGTTGAGCGAGCCGGTAGCCGGAACCATGCTTTCGGTCCTGGAAGCGGCATCGGATGCTGCGCAGGCGGTGGAAGCTGCCCAGAACGCCGACGACAGCAACCACGCCCTGGGCCTTTCCCTTGACGCCATTGTGGAAGCTGCCTACCAAGCAGTTGTCCGAACCGAGGGTGAGCTCGCCCAACTCCAGGAAGCCCACGTGGTGGATGCCGGGGGCGTTGGCATGCTCCTGATCCTGGACTGCCTGCGTTCTGCCGTCCTGGGCGAAGAACTCCAGGACGAACTCCTGGACGGGCTTCACGGCTATAAACTGCAGGACCCGCACATCCATGAGCACATGCCGGCCGACGACGGCGTGGAAGTCATGTGCACCATCAACCTTTCCCCCTTGAATGCGGCCATCCTGAGGCAACGCCTGGATGAGATGGGTAATTCGGTCATCATGAGCCAAGTGGGCGGTGCCCGGGGCCAGGAGGATGAGGACGAGGAATCCACGGTGGAAGCAAGCTACCGGTGGAGGGTCCATGTTCACGTTCCGGATCCCGGTCCGGCGGTCGCCCTGATTCGTTCACTGGGCGAGCCCACCGACATCGCTGTCAGCCAATTGGCGCTGCCCAGCGGGGATGGAACGGCGCCAACGTCACAGGAGCCCAGCATTACAGGCCAGTCACGGCATGATTACTGAGCTGGAACTTCCCCTCGAGCGCAGAATCGGCAAGCGGTCCGCGGCGGTCATCGAAAAGCATCTGGGCCTCAAAACCACGGGTGCCTTGCTGAACTACTTCCCGCGCCGGTATCTGAGCCGTGGCGAGCTGACCCCCATCAGTAACCTTCCGTTGGATGAGGAGGTCACTTTGATTGCCCGGGTCCTGTCCAACAGCACGCGCCAGATGCGTGCCCGCCGAGGCTCCATCACGGATGTTGTGGTGACGGACGAGGCCGGTGGAAGCGGTGCTCCGGGCACGCTGAAAGTCAGCTTCTTCAACGGTTTCAGGGCCAAAGCGGAACTTCAGACAGGCAGGCGGGCCATGTTCTCCGGCAAAGTGACCCGCTATGGTGGCTCACTTGGCCTGACCAACCCGGACTTTCTGCTGCTGGACGAGGACCCGGAAGCCGAAGGCTTCATGGACCCCGAAAAGCTTGCCGCCATGCCCATCCCTGTCTATCCGGCAACCGCCAAACTGACCAGCTGGTCCATCCACAAGGTGATCACGGCCCTGCTTCAGACCATGGACCTTGACGCCCTGGAAGATCCACTTCCGGCAAGCATCGTCCGCAGGGATGGGCTGCTCAGCGTAGTTGAGGCCTACCGCCTGATCCATTCGCCGGAGACCGCCAAGGACTGGCAGCGGGCACAGGAACGCTTTCGGTATCAGGAAGCACTGGTCCTGCAGACGGCCCTCGCGCGGCGTCGCGCCCAGCTTGCGGCCGAGGAAGCCACCGCCCGCCGACCCCGAGCCGACGGATTGCTCAGCAGCTTTGACCGAAACCTGCCCTTTACACTGACCGCCGGCCAGTCCGCCGTCGGAAAGACGCTTGCTGAAGAACTGGCGCGGGATGCGCCCATGAACCGGCTGTTGCAGGGCGAAGTGGGTTCCGGAAAAACCATTGTTGCCCTCAGGGCCATGTTGCAGGTGGTGGATGCCGGGGGCCAGGCTGCGCTGTTGGCACCGACCGAAGTGTTGGCGGCACAACATTTCCACTCGATCCGCCGGACGTTGGGATCGTTGGCACGTGACGATGTCTTCGGCGGGGCGGGGATGCTCGGCGGGGACCCGGCGCAGGAATCCGTCCACGTGACGCTCCTGACGGGCTCCATGCCCACAGCGGCGCGCAAACAGGCCATGTTGGACGCCGCCTCGGGTAATGCCGGAATCGTTATTGGCACCCACGCCTTGCTCAGTGACAAGACCAGCTTCCAGGATCTCGGCCTTATTGTGGTGGACGAGCAACACCGTTTCGGCGTTGAGCAACGTGACGCCCTCCGGGCCAAAGCGCAGCGGCCGCCCCACCTGCTGGTCATGACGGCAACCCCCATTCCGCGCACCGTGGCGATGACTGTTTTCGGAGACCTTGAGACCTCCATCCTGGATGAGCTTCCCGCTGGTCGGGCCCCTATCACCACGCATGTGGTGGGACTGGTGGAGAACCCCGGGTGGGTGGATCGTATCTGGAAACGGTCGCGTGAAGAGGTTGAGTCGGGCCATCAGGTGTACGTGGTGTGCCCCAAGATTGGAACGGACGACGACGGCGATTTCAGTCCGGGGGAGGCCGAACCCAGCGATGCCGACCTCGCGGAAGAAGGATCGGCGCGGGAGCTGGCATCGGTGACGGCCGTCGTCGAGAGCCTTCTGCAGGAGCCGGCCCTGGCCGGTGTCCCTGTGGCGCCGCTTCATGGCCGGCAGGACCCGCAACTGAAGTCCGAGACCATGGCATCCTTTGCCGCGAACCAGGTCAAGGTGCTCGTCTCCACCACGGTCATTGAGGTGGGTGTGGATGTCCACAACGCCACCCTGATGGTGATCCTGGACGCCGACCGTTTCGGAATTTCCCAACTTCACCAGCTCCGTGGCCGTGTAGGGCGTGGCGGCTTGCCTGGCACTTGCCTGCTTGTGACCACCTTGGAACCCGGGCACCCGAGCCGCCGGCGGCTTGAGGCCGTGGCATCAACCACAGACGGGTTTGAACTCTCGCAGGAAGACCTGAAGCTCCGCCGCGAAGGCGACATCCTGGGGGCCTCACAATCCGGTGGGCGCTCCACGCTTAAGCTGCTCCGTGTCCTGGAGCATGAAGACATCATTGCCCGCGCACGCACAGACGCCCAGGGCTTCGTTGCAGAGGACCCCACCCTCCAGCACCAGCCGGGACTTGCCGCGGCCATCGATGAGTACTTGAACCCTGAGAAGGAGGCGTTCCTTGAACGCGGTTAGAAACCCAGGCAATGGCGGCCAGCAAGGCGCGTCAGCTCCCGGAGCGATCCTTTGAGCCGGATCATTGCCGGAGTCGGTGGTGGGAATCCGCTGACCAGCGTCCCCGGAACTGCCACGCGGCCTACGACCGACCGTGTCAAGGAAGCGCTTTTTTCCCGGCTGGAGTCGTTGGCGGTTATCGCCGATGCCCGCGTCCTGGACCTTTACGCCGGCTCGGGAGCCCTGGGCATTGAGAGCGCCAGCCGGGGTGCAGGCAGCGTGGACCTGGTGGAGTTTGATGCCAAGGCGAGCGACGTCTGCCAGCGCAATGCGGACTTGGTGAACCAGCTTCTGGGCGGCAGGAAGGTCTCGGTCCACCGGTCCAAAGTGGAGTCGTTCCTGGAACGGGCACGTGAGGGCGCGCTGTGGGACTTGGTTTTCCTCGATCCGCCATACCCCTTGGACGAACCGGCCCTGAGCGAGGTGTTGGATAAACTCGCGCCCCATTTGGATGAGGGCGCCGTGGTGGTTGTCGAGCGGAGTTCCAGGAGCCCGGAACCGGCGTGGCCTGAGACCATGGAGTGCTTCGCCGACAAGAAGTACGGCGAAACCAAGCTATGGTTCGCTGAACCGGCCTAGCGGGTCGAGCTGCCGTGGTGGGTGGGGGACGGGGCCTTAGCCGGCAATCCGGTCCAAGTCCATCCCGGTGAGGACAGCGGCAGGATGCGGGCCGCGGGCCAGCAACTCCACCGTCCATTCCGTCGTCCACCGTCTGCGTGTGCCAACAAGAATGATGTTGCCGGGAAAACGGCCCTCAAACATGCCCGTTTCCGCGACGGCGGCAACATCCTGCATGGCCTCACGCAGGGCCGTCACCTGGCTCCGCACCAGGGTCAGGGCGGGTTCGTCTCCCACATTGACGATCAAGACCCCGTCAGGGCTCAGCCGTGCGGCAGCTTCCTCATAGAACTCTTTGCACGCGATGTGTGCCGGGGCCTCCGGCCCGGAGAAGATATCAAGAATCACGACGTCGAACGTCACCTCGGCGCCAAGCTCCGCCAGCGCGTCGCGCGCGTCACCAATGTGGGTAGTCAAGGTGGTGCCCTCGGGCATGGGAAGTTTGTGGAGTACGAAGTCCAGGAGCTCGCGTTCCAGTTCCACGGCATACTGTTCCGAACCAGGGCGGGTGGCCTGGATATAGCGGGCAAGGGTCAAAGCCCCTGCACCCAGATGCAGTGCGCGGATGGGCGCCCCGGGCGTAGCCGCCAAATCCACCACATGACCGATCCTACGGAGGTACTCATAGAAGATCTCCCGCGGATCCGCGAGGTTGACGTGTGATTGCTCGGCCCCGCCGATGCTGAGGATGAAGCTGCCCTCAATGAGGGTATCTGCGTCAATGGTGGCGTGCTGCCCGGTGGTCCGGAGGTAGCGCGAGGCGACGTGGTGTCCGGAGCCGGTGGTACTCAGAGCCGGTCCTTGAGCGAGGCGAGGCGTTCTGCGGCTTCTTCAAGGACGGACGTCTTTTTGCAGAAAGCGAACCGCAGCAGGCTGCGGGTGCGCTCGGCTCCCTCTGGATGGCAGAAGACCGGCACCGGAATTGCCGCAACGCCCACCAGGCCTGGCAGGCGCCTGGCGAGGTCCACGGAATCGCGGATACCCAAGGGGGCGGTGTCCACGTTGATGAAGTAGGTGCCGTTGGGGATGTACACCCCGAACCCTGCCGCACGCAGCCCTTCGGCCAGAATGTCGCGTTTGTGCTGGAGCGTACTGGCGATGCCGGAAAAGAACTCGTCGGGAAGGCCGAGGCCGACCGCGATAGCTCCCTGGAACGGTGTCCCCGAACTGTAGGTCAGAAACTGTTTCACTGTGCGCACAGCAGAGACCAAGTGTTCAGGACCGCTGAGCCAGCCGATTTTCCAGCCGGTGAAGGAGAAGGTCTTGCCTGCGGAGGAAATGGTGATGGTCCGGTCCGCTGCTCCCGGGAGCGAAGTGACGGGGACGTGGTCTACGTCAAAGGTCAAGTGCTCGTAGACCTCGTCGCTGACAATGATGGCATTGTATCTGGCCGCGAGTTCCACGATCTTTGCCAGGACATGGTGGGGGAAGACGGCGCCCGTAGGATTGTGCGGATTATTCAAGAGGACAATGCGGGTCCGGTGGGTGAAGGCACCTTCAAGGGCAGAGAGGTCAGGGAGGAAATCCGGTGCCAGCAGGGGAGCGGTGACGTGTGTGGCACCTGCCATGCCAATGATGGCGCCGTAGGAGTCATAGAAGGGCTCGAACGTCAGGACTTCGTCGCCCGGTTGGGTGAAGGCGAGCAGTGTTGCCGCGATCGCTTCCGTTGCTCCGGTGGTGACAAGCACTTCGGTCCCGGGGTCAGGGGCCAGGCCGTAAAAGCGCTGCTGGTGTGCCGTGATGGCTTCCCTCAGGACGGGAAGGCCTTTGCCGGGTGCGTACTGGTTGGCCCCGGATGCAATGGCCGACTGGGCTGCCATCTTGATCTCATCGGGCCCGTCCTCGTCTGGAAACCCCTGGCCAAGGTTGATGGCACCGGTGGAGAGCGCAAGCGTGGTCATCTCCTCGAAGATGGTCACCCCCAGCCCGCCCTCGGGTGAGAGCAGATTGGCTCCGATGGCGGCCCGTTGCCAAGGTGCTGTGCTGGTACCTGGGGTGGTGCCGGCGCTCGTATCGAGGGAGGGGCTGCTGCCTGCGGATGCCATGTCTGCCATGGTATCCCGGCGAAGCTATGGGGTAGGTTCGTCTCATGAGACGAGCGGTTTGCCCTGGATCCTTTGACCCCATCCACAACGGACATCTCGAAGTCATTGCCCGGGCAGCCGGCCTCTTTGACGAAGTCATTGTGGCCGTGTCCACCAACTACGCCAAAAAGTACAGGTTCAGCCTGGAAGACCGCATGGAAATGGCACGCGAAACGCTGGCGTCCCTTCGCGGAATCATCGTGGAGCCCATGGGCGAGGGACTGCTGGCTGAATACTGCCGCCACCGGGGAATATCGGCCATCGTCAAAGGCCTCCGCTCATCCTCCGATTTCGACTACGAATTGCCCATGGCCACCATGAACCGTCAGCTGGCCGGCGTGGAAACTGTATTCCTTCCCGCTGAAGCGCACTACGTCCACCTGTCCTCGACACTCATCAAAGAGGTGAACGTGTTGGGAGGGGATATTTCGGATTTTGTCCCCAAGTCGGTGCTGAAGCGTCTCCTTGCTGGCGAGCCTGCAACGGAACACCCGCGCAAAGGGTAGGCTTGATGGGTACCTCGCGCCCTTTCGCGGAGTGCCCCAAGCTGAAACCACCGTGCATTTATGCGCGCCCGGCGTCAGTTTGAGTCCTCAAGCGTGATCAGGCTAAGATGGTACGTCGGTCATATGTTCTACAGGAGTTCTCATTAAGCGAGATGCAAGTTCGCCCTTGGCGCTGGTAGTCAAGGACCTTGGACGTAGTCCAGGGACCATGCGGACACTCAACGAGCATGTACCTGCGCCAAGTGACCTTGGTGTGGCGCTCATTGGCGTGAAGGAAGGCTCGGATATCGAGCTGGATCTTCGCCTTGAGGCCGTACACGAAGGAATTCTGGTATCCGGCACCGTAATCGTCGATGTAACCGGCGAGTGCGGCCGATGCCTGGATCCCCTTGCGTATGACCTTGAAGTCAATGTGCAAGAACTTTTCTTCTATGAAGGCGTAGAGCTTTCGGGCGGAGAAGACGATGAAGAGCAACGTCGAGTCGAGTACGATCTGATCGATCTTGAGCCGGTGTTGCGGGACGCAGTTGTCACTATGCTGCCGTTCCAGCCGGTGTGCCGGGAAGACTGCCAGGGTCTGTGTTCCGAATGCGGAGCGCGCCTGGAAGACGAGCCGGGGCACCACCACGAGGTCATTGACCCTCGCTGGGCTGCCCTAGCTGATCTGGCTAAGACTGACCGGCAAACCGATTAGTAAGTGTTCGTCTAAGAGAGAAATGAGATAGCCGTGGCTGTTCCCAAGCGGAAAATGTCTCGCGCAAATACACGCGCCCGCCGTGCCCAGTGGAAGGCAACTGCCCCCAACTTGGTCAAGACCATCGAAAACGGTCAGGTTACCTACAGCCTGCCGCACCAGGCAAAGGTCGTTACTGACTCTGCCGGCACCGCGCTGTTCCTTGAATACAAGGGCCGCAAGGTCGCAGACGCCTAATCTGCCGTACAGGCTGACTAAGGATGTCTTCAACTGAAGAGCTTCTGAAGCGTCTCGGTGTCTCGATTGACACCGAGACGCTTCGTCTTGCTCTGACACATCGCTCATACGCGTATGAGAACGGCGGGATTCCCACCAACGAGCGCCTCGAGTTCCTCGGCGACTCCATCTTGGGCTTCTCTGTCACTGACTCTCTCTACCGTGAGAACCCCACGCTGCCTGAAGGCGAGCTCGCAAAGCGGCGCTCCGCCGTCGTCAGTACCCGCGCCTTGGCCGGGATCGGACGGGAAATTGGCGTTGGCGAGTTCATCTACCTCGGGCAAGGCGAGAAGCTGACCGACGGTAAGAACAAGGCCTCCATCCTGGCCGACACCATGGAAGCCTTGATTGGCGCCACCTATCTGTCCAACGACATGGAGACCGCACGCCAATTGGTGATGCGGCTGGTGGGTCCGCTCCTCAAGGACGCCGGAGCCCTTGGCGCCGGAACGGACTGGAAGACGAGCATCCAGGAATTGACTGCCAGCCGGCAACTGGGTGCCATCCACTATGCCGTGGAAGGTTCCGGACCGGACCATGCCCGTACTTTTGAAGCCGTGCTGAACATCGGTGGAACCCCCTACGGGCGGGGCTCGGGTCATTCCAAGAAGGAAGCGGAACAGGAAGCCGCCGCTGATGCCTGGCGTGCTCTGACTGCCTTGGATCCGACTGCTGCCGGTCCTGCTTCCGTTTGAGCCCCGATGCCTGAGCTTCCCGAAGTAGAGGTAGTACGCCGCGGCCTGGCACGCTGGGTCCGCGGCCGTTCCGTGACCGGCGTCGACGTCCTGGATCCGCGGTCCATCCGACGGCATGCCCTCGGAACTGAAGACTTCATCGGGAACCTGGAACACGCCACGGTGCTGGATGTGGTGCGGAGAGGTAAATTCCTGTGGATGCCCCTTGCCATGCCGGGCTTACCTGACGCCGAATCAGGCCCCATTGAAGAACTCCCTGCGGTGGCCCTCATGGCGCACCTGGGGATGAGCGGCCAACTACTGATGCAGGACCCGGACGTTCCGGACGAAAAACACCTTAAGGTCAGGATCACGCTCAGCCCGGTGGAAGGCATGCCTGAACAGTTGCGGTTCGTGGACCAAAGGATTTTCGGCGGCCTGTTCGTGACGTCCTTGGTACCGACGCCGGATGGCGGCCCAGGCGGTTTGGGTGAAACACCCTTGCCGGAGATCGCGGAGGAAGCGGCCCACATTGCCCGGGATCCGCTGGATCCCTATTTTTCCTTCGACGCGTTCCATCGAAAGATCAAGAACCGGAAGACGGGCATCAAGAGGGCGCTGCTGGACCAGTCCGTCATCTCCGGCATCGGCAATATCTATGCGGACGAAGCCTTGTGGCGCGCCCGTCTCCACTACGCCAGGGCTACGGACACCATGCGCCGAGCGGATGCTGAGAGGCTGGTTGAAGCGGTCAAGGACGTCATGAATGCCGCACTGGCCGCTGGAGGGACCAGTTTTGATTCCCTCTATGTGAACGTCAACGGTGACTCCGGATACTTTGCACGGTCGCTCAATGCGTATGGGCGTGCCGGCGAACTGTGCAGCCGTTGCGAAGAAATCGGCCTTCACAGTGTCATGAAAAGGGAACAGTTCATGAACCGTTCCTCCTATACGTGTCCTGTATGCCAGCCCCGGCCTCGGAACGGACGTTGGTAGGGCCAAAACTGTTCCGGAATCCGGAACGCAATGGCAGACTGTCCCCATGAACAGCTTGGCGCTTCGAATCGCCATCGCAAGGATCAACGCCACCTCAATCCGGGTGGCGTCACTTCTACCCGCGGCCGTTCTGGATGCAGATTCCAACTGCCACTTCAACGTCCCAGCCGGTCCAGGTAAGCCATGATGGCGCGGCGGCTGGTCATAGCGGGTATCTGTCTTGCTGTGCTCATTGCCGCCGTGGCCATTGTGTTCGATCAATTGGCCAGGCCAGGCGCTACGTCCGCGCAGGGCCCTGCGTCGTCAAGTTCGAGCCCTGAGGGGAGCGCCGGTTCCACCGACGCCGCCGCACCGACGTCCGGCAGTACGGCCTCGGGCGCTGCGAACGGTGCAACCGGAGGCAGTGCAACCGAGGGCAGCGGCAGCGGTACCAGCGGCACTGAAGGCAATGCCGGTACATCTACTGCCAAGCCGCTCGAAGTCCTCCCTCCCGTCACTGCCACGCCAACAGGCTTGCCTGAACCTTCCGCCCCGGCTCCGCTCATCACTGGTGCACTCCCTGAGCCCGGCAGTGCGTCGGGTGAGCTGGTGGACGGCTGGCCCGACGGCGTCCTGTCGCTGCCGGCCGGAACCACTATTGGGTCTACCTCGGTTTCCACGTCCGGTGACATCCTCCAGCTGACAGCGGACGGCATTATTGCAAAGCCGCGGGCTGAGGTCCTGGATTCCTTCCGCCAATCGTTGGTATCACACGGATTTTGGACCGAGGACGCGCCAGCCGCGGAAGGCTCGGTGGCGGCGCGCTTTGTGCGGGGCACTGACACGGTCACGGTTTCAGTGTCCACCACAGGAACCGGCAGCTCGCGCTTCCAGCTGCTGGGCAGCCTGCACACAACGGCGGAGTAGGGGAATCGATGTATATTTCGCTCTCAGACCGCAGCGGCGGTAAGCGGGACAAGTCACGGAACAACGCAACGGCACTGGCAGCGGAGGTGCCGTTCCGTTTGTCCCCGGTCATCCTGTGGTTGGGCATCGTGAGCATGGTGACCGATGTTTCCTCCGAATCGGTCACGGCGATCCTTCCCTTATATGTGACGGGATTTCTGGGGCTGTCCACTATCGCGTTTGGCTTCATTGACGGCATCAACCAAGGCGCCAGCGCCATCGTCAGGATTGCGGCCGGGTGGGCAGCGGATCGCAGCGGGCATCCCAAACGGATAGCGCTGGCCGGGTACGGCCTTTCCATGCTCGCGAGGATAGGTTTCCTGTTTGCCGGAGGATTCTGGGCGATTGCGGCAATCGTGACAGGCGACAGAATCGGGAAGGGCATTCGGACGGCACCGCGGGACGCACTGATCTCGGTGTCCGCCCAGCCGGAACATTTGGCGCGGTCCTTTGGCGTTCACAGAATGCTGGACAATATTGGGGCGGCGGCGGGGCCCTTGATCGCCTTCTTTGTCCTGTTGATGATTCCCAACGGATTCAGCACCGTCTTTGTTGTCTCTCTGGCTTTCGCGGTGATCGGGGTCGCCGTCCTGGCGCTGGTCGTTCCGGATATCCGTGCCCATGGCCTGAAGAGCACTGAGGGACGGGAGGGCAAGCCACTCTTCGCCTTTTCGTGGAGCCATCTGAAGGAACCGGGTTTGGGCAAGCTGTTGATCGCTGCAGCCCTTTTGGGTGTGGTGACCATCGGTGATGGCTTCATCTATCTGGTTCTGCAGGCCAGGGATTCCTTCGCCGTCCAGTGGTTCCCGTTGCTGTTCGTCGGCACCAATGTGGTTTTTCTCGCCCTCGCAATTCCGCTGGGACGGCTGGCTGACCGGGTGGGCAAGGTTCCGGTTTTCGTGGGTGGGCACATTGCCTTGCTGGCAACCTACCTTCTCGCTGCGGCACCTTTCGGTGGACTGTGGGGCACCGTGGGATGCCTGGTCCTGCTGGGAGCATTTTACGCCGCAACGGATGGTGTCCTGGCCGCCTTGGCCAGCCAACTCACTCCGGCGGGCAAGCTTGCTACAGGGATTGCTTCAGCACAAACGGTGGTGGCGCTGAGCCGGATGACCGCCTCTGCAGGCTTCGGGGTGCTCTGGTATGCCGTGGGTGCGCCGACGGCCATGGTGGTGGCCAGTGGACTCCTGGGCTGTGCAGTGGTGGCTGTCACCGTGATCCTGCGGAGTGCCAAGCCATCCGCACGCCGGGACGTGGGCAGTGGGGCATGAGCGGGACACTGACCGGCAGCAAGGTGCGGTGGGGCGTTCTCCTGGCCGTGACAGCACTTGTCCTGGCAGCAGCCGGGATTTACGCGGTCGGCGCCTATCAGCGGTTCGAAGAGAGCCAGGCTGCGGCATCGTCCGTGGGCGTCACTGCGGGCCAGCCACTTCCCACTGCTCCCTTTGTTCTTTTCCGGAACACGGCCTCGGGCCAGGGGTACGGCAACGCGGCAACCGTGCCCTTGTCCGCTCCCGGGGGTACCCGGGCGGTGAGTGAACAAGAATGCGACCGCGTCTATGGAACGGCCGATACCGTGGTGTGCCTGAAGACGAACCGCGGACTGGTGACAGCCTTCGAAGCAGCAGTCATGAACCGCGACTGGCAGATCCAGCGCTCATGGCCCGTCCCGGGCATTCCGAGCAGGACCAGGGTCAGTGCTGACGGCTCCATGATCGCCACTACCGTCTTTGTCACGGGTCACTCCTACGCTACGTCGGGATTCTCCACAGCCACTGAGATCAGCCTGCCCGGGGGCACGACCGGGAACCTCGAGGATTTCGCGTTGATGGTCAACGGTGAGCGCCTGGTAGCCACGGATAGAAACATCTGGGGAGTGACCTTCGCGCCGGGACAGAGTGATGTCTTCTACGCCACAGCGGCATCGTCCGGCCGTATCTGGCTGGTCCGGGGGAGCCTGTCCGCGAAGACCCTCACCGCCATCCACGACCATGTGGAATGCCCGTCGATCTCGCCTGACGGCACTCGGATCGCTTACAAGAAGAACGACGGCGGCGGGCTGGTTGCCCATTGGAAGGTCGCCGTCCTTGACCTCGCGTCAGGTCAGGAAACGGTTCTTTCGGAGAAGCGCAGCGTGGATGACCAGATTGAATGGCTGGATAACCGGAACCTGCTCTATGGCTTGGCAGATGATGCAGTGGAAGGCGACAGCAACATTTGGCAGCTGGGCACCGAACCGGGCTCGCAACCGAGCCTGTTCATCGCGCACGCGTGGTCGCCAAGCGTCGTTCGCTGAAGCAGGTGCGCTGAAGCAGGCACGCCGAAAGCACTCACGCTGAAAACACTCACGCCGCAGCGATTCGGCTGAAGTGGACGCGCTGATGCATACCGCGGTGAAGAGTGAGCCCGGCACAGCTCCGCTGGCGCCCGGCCCGGAGTTCAGGGGTCGGACGCCAGCGGAAGTGGTGTGTCAGGCAGCCTCAGCAGAGCCCAAGCAAGCCGCAGAGCAACCCACCTGACTGGGTCGGACTGGGAGATGGACTGGGCGAGGGGCTCGGGGAAGCAGTAGCAGTAGCCGTTGCCGTTGGTGACGGTGTGGGCGTGGCCGTCGGAGTAGCTGTGGGCGACGGAGACGGGGCCGCGATCTGCTGTGCCGGCGCAGTGGTGGAATACACCACATCCACAAAGTAGTTCGTCGCGTTCCACGAGGTGGTTGGCATGACGCCCCCGGATCCATACCGGTAGCGGCCGTTGTTCGGGCCACTGGCCGTGAATACCCCGCTTGTGTAGGTCTGGTTGAAGAAAGCAGAGGTATAGGAGTAACGGCCGTTGGGTGCCCTGTAGGACACCACGTAGGTTTGGCCTGTCACCAATGCGACAGGTGCCGACAGGGTGGCAGTTTGCCATCCCGTGGCCGTTTCATTGGTGAAGGTCACCTGCGCCAGGCGCGTGCCCGCGGAGTTCCACAGCGAACCCACGTGGGTACCGGTGTTGCCGGCCCCCTTGTAGAAACGTATGCCCGTCACGTTCCCGGCCTGCGAAACACTGAATGCAGTTCCAAGTTCCACAGGCAGGAAGTCAGCAGCAGAGACTATTTGGGGTGTCAGCGATCCAAAGATCGTGGACACCTGGACGGTGGGCGCCGCAGTGGTGAATTGCCAATTGGTAGTTGGGAACGGCTGCCCTTGTTGGGAGACGACATTACTCACGCTGGCCGAGATCACGGTGCTGTTGGGCAGCGCCGCGGTGGGGGTGAACGTGACGGTTCGGCTGTCCGCAGAGAGGGCGGCCGCACCAGCCACCGGATTGCCGTTCGCTGTCAGGGTGAACGACGCGCCCGGCCGGATGGCGGAGGAGAAGGTGATGGAAGGCTTCACGTCCGTTGGAATGCCCGTGGCCCCAGGAGCCGGTACCTGTTCGGAGATCGTCAGGGGCTGTGCGGCGGTGGCGAAGACCACGTCCACCAGGTAACTGGCGGTGGAGGAGGATCCTGGGAAATCACTGTTGTAACCGAAAGCTCCCGAGTCAGCCGCCGTACGCAGTGGCCCGCTGGTGAACCCTTCACCGAATCCGCCGGCGGTGTAGGAGTACTTACCAGTGGGTGCCTTGTACGCCGCCACATACTCAGTGTCGGCCGTAATGGTCACCGGTTGGCTGAATGTTGCCGTCTGCCAGCCGGTACTCGACTCATTGGTGAAGGTGACCGTGGCCAGGAGCTGTCCCGTGGCTGTGTAGAGCGAACCGGTGTGGGTCCCCGTGTTGCCGGCCGCCTTGTAGAAGCGCACGCCGGTGATCTGGCCCGCGGTGTCGCTGGCGAACCGGACTCCGAGTGACAACGAAACCCCGTCATCGGCGTCGGGCGTGGCAGGCGTCACTGTGTCCTGGTAGAGCGTGCACGGGCAGACGCCGGGAGTACGCGGTGCTGGAACTGTGGTGAAGGCCCACGTTCCACCCGCAGACATTGGCTGTCCGGACACGGACGTTGCCGTCACGGTGGCTGTGTAGGAGGTCCCTGGGGCCAACGGAGCGGTGGGGGTGAACGTGACTTTACGGGTAGCTGAATCGTAGGCCGACGCGCCGGCTACTGCGGCGCCCCCCGTCACCTTCACTGCCAGGCTGACGCTGGACGCCACCGCGGCCTCGGACAGCACTGCGCTGACTGCGGTGTTCAGCGGAACACTCGAAGCATTCGGCAGCGGCGAGTGCGAGCCGACCGTGAACGGCGTGTTGGGTACAGTCACCACGACGTCCACCAAATAGCTGGCAGTCGATCGTGAGGCGGCAAAGTCGCCGCTGTAGGTGTACGCGCCGGCATCCGAGGCCGCCCGCAGCGGGCCAACACTGAGCCCTGACCCGAAGCCGTTGGCGGTGGCCGAGTAGGTACCGGTCAGCGACTTGTAGGACACGATATACTCCGTGTTCGCGGCCATCTGGACAGGCTGGCTGAACATGGCGGTCTGCCATCCTGAGGCACTTTCGTTGGTGAATGCCACCGTGGCCAACTGCTGTCCGGCGGCGGTGTACAAAGCACCATTGTGGGTACCGGTGTTGCCAGCGGACTTGTAGAAGCGGATACCCAAAACCTCACCCGCGGAAACACTGGAGAACCTCACTCCGAGGGTCACCGGCACGCCTTCACGCAGTTCGGCGATCCCGGGTGTGACGGAGTCATCGAAGAGGCTGCAGGGGCAGGCACCCGGAACAGGCAACGTCGCTGCGGTGGTGAAGGACCACGTGCCACCGGAGGTGACCGGACCGCCGATCGAATCGGTGCCGGACAATGTCGCGGTGAATTGGGTGCTGAACGCCAAGGCGTTCGACGGCGTGAATGTGGCCCGACGCGTCGCGGCGTCGTACGCCGTAGTGCCTGCTACAGGTCCCGACGGCGACTGCAACGTCAGCTGGACGCTTGCCGCCGTGACGGGCTTGGAGAAGACTGCACTCACTTTGGTGTTCACGGACACGCTCGACGACGACGGAATGGGCGTATGGCCCGAGACGGTCATGGGGGAGCTGTCTACCGTGCTGAAGAGCGCGTCCGCGAAGTAGTTGCCACCATTGAAGCTGGTGGTGGGGAATCCTGGCGAGGTGCTGTATACGCCCGCCGGTTCAGCCCCGAAACCACCAGCAACCTTCAACGGCGCGTCGGTGGAACCGAAGCTTGCCCATTGATGGTCCTTGGTGGCGTAGTGGCCGTTGGGTGCCCAATAGGACGCCGTATATTTCTGGCCGGCCGCAACAGGCACGGCCTGGCTGAACAGGGCTGTTTGCCAGCCGGAGGCCGTTTCATTGGTGAACGTAGCCGTCGCCAGGCGCTCGCCGGTTGCGCTCCACAATGAGCCGGTGTGCGTGCCGGTGTTGGCGGTGCTCTTGTAGAAGCGGACGCCGGTGATAAAGCCGTCCACTGATGGGGTGAAACGCAGACCCATTTCGTAGGCTCCACCGTCACCTGAGTCCTTGACCACAGGAACTGTTTGGCCGAACACGCTGTACGGTCCGCTGAGGGTCAGGTTCCTGGTGACGGCGGCACCGATGTTGGCGCTGTCGTCGATGGCCCGCGCCTGGATGGTGGCCGTAGCGAGGCCCTTCTGGATGTACGTATAGCTCCAACTCTGCTTGCCCGTGGCGGGGTGCCAGGTGGCGCCCGCGTCCGTGGAAACTTCGACGCCGGCCACCACTCCACCCACGTCTGTGGCCGTGCCGGTCACGGTGACGCTGCTGCCGTGCGCCACGGTGGCTCCGTTGGCAGGTGTGGAGATGGCAGCTGTGGGCTTGGTGGTATCGGTGCTGGCGACTGCAGCAACCAGTCCTGCCGCGCGAGTGGCTGGTTGCGCACCCATGTCGGCGAGGATGTTGACCTGCGCCTGCCGCATGCGGGCATCGGCGGGTGCGCCGTCGCCGTCGTGCTCCTGGTCCAGGCCCCATGTCCACTGGACGCTGCCTGCTGAAAAGACCAACGCGCCACTGGCTGCGCGGTAGAGGGTTACATTATGGGTGGTGCTGCCGGGAGCTACTGTGTTGCCGAAGTCCTGCAGATATTCCGGGACGTTTCCCACGGTGGTGGACAGCCTGACGAGTCCAGCGGGCCGGAACCCGTTGTCCAGGTCCTCGTTGGATTCATATCCCACGGTGTGGGGTGCAAGTGCTGTAGAGGAACCCGCCGGCATTGATGCCAAGGTGGTGTTCCGCCAGAGCCTGGTCTTGCCCTCGTCGGCTTTGACGGTCACCGGGAGGTCCGAGTGATTGGACATATAGATTGTCCCCGTCACGGCATTCTCGGGCAGGCCTCCGCCGTTGGCTTGGGAAGCGAAGCGGGGGTCACGCCACGTGCCGGTCCACTCCGTGCTGGGATCGATCTTGGCGTTTCCCCAGGTTTCCTTGTAGCAGGTCAGGGTGCGGTTGGCGGCACTGTCAACGGTTGAGGGCTCAAACCTGGTGCGCCAGTACATTTCGTTGCCCGACAGGAACTGGAGATTGACGCCGGCGTCCCTCGCGGCAGTGACGTTGGCCCGTTGGGGGCCCGACCAATACTCGTCGTGGCCGACCGAGAGGAACACCTTGTGGTTCAACAACTCGGCGCCGTTGCGGTGCGTATCCAGGCCGCTGATGTAACTGACGTCATAACCGTTCTGCTCCAGGAACCGCACCATGGGGTATTCGTTGGAGAAGTAGAAATCCCTGCCGCCAGGGCCGTCCCTGGTTGCCATGGGCCGGTTGTAGCTGACTTTGTAGGACCTGCCGTTCGCGGCGCCCTGGTAGAAGTCCGAGCCGCCGTAGGTGTTGTAGGCCTGCCATGTCTGGTCAGCTGTTTGGAACACGACAGCGGAGCGGCTGCCGTCGTTGCGGACGATGAACGTGATGTGGCTCTTCGCGCCCGTATCGGGACGCCGGAGGAGCGCGATGTAGACGCCCGAGACAGCGGTAGCCGGTACCTGCCACGTTGCCGATACTGCCCACGTCCCGCAGTCGTACAACTCTGTGGCGACGTCGTTGCGGCAAGCGGGCTGGGTCTGGCGTAGCACTGATGGCGTCACGTCGGCGATCTTGCGGGCGCCGTTGCCCGCATACCAGCCGGTCCGGTAGATCGCGATGGTGTAGCTCGGTGCGTTCGTATCCACCTTGAACCGGATGGGTTGGCCGGCGTTGACACTGATTTCAGTGGAGAAGCCCTGGATGCTGTCGTCGCCGGCACCATTGATGTCCCACTCCGACGACGGACTTCCGGTCTTGGAGTTCTCACAGGCCACGAGGTTCACTACGGGGTCGCAGGGACCTGCAGCTACCGCGGCGGACGCCGTGAGGGGTAAGAGGGCCGCCACCAGGGCGATCACCAAGGGCACGAGAAAACCCTTGAGGACTCGCTGGGGTCGGTTGGCTGAAGTACCGGGCATCAGAACTCCTGGGGGTGGCGCGCCGAAAATGCGAATGCGGGTCCGCGATTTCACGCACGGTCCCTGCTTGCCGCTCCCCAGCCAGGGTCAAACCAAGATCTTCAGTTACAAAACAGAGGGCATTGTGCACTTGTCTCGACGTTCCGAAGATCGGGACCGGATCCGGAAGTGGCTGAACCGAAGTTCATGCTCCTGCCGGATCACCGGAACGAACAGGTCAAGTTGCCCTTGGCAGGAGTGTAGGGGTGTGGCTGGCCGACCACAAGGCGTTCCGGCAACAGATCCGTGGATTTCGCTCAAACGGCAGTAGATTTAGGGGATACAACCACCCGGGCCACCCAGGAGAACCGAAGCGCCTTGCACCTGAAAAGTTTGACTGTCCGAGGATTCAAGTCGTTTGCGTCGGCTACGACGTTCGACTTTGAGCCCGGCGTCACTGCTGTTGTCGGGCCCAACGGGTCGGGTAAATCCAACGTGGTTGATGCCTTGGCGTGGGTGATGGGGGAGCAGGGCGCCAAGACCCTGCGCGGCGGCAAGATGGAAGATGTCATCTTCGCCGGCACATCCGGCCGGCCGCCCTTGGGCCGCGCGCACGTGTCCCTCACCATAGACAACGCGGACAACGCGCTCCCTATCGACTACAGCGAAGTCACCATCTCCCGGACTCTCTTCCGGACCGGCGGTTCCGAATACGCCATCAACGGAGCGCCCTGCAGGCTCCTGGACATCCAGGAACTCCTCTCCGATTCCGGCCTCGGCCGTGAAATGCACGTCATTGTGGGTCAGGGACAGCTGGACCGGGTTCTGCACGCCACACCGGAAGACCGGCGGGGTTTCATTGAAGAGGCCGCAGGCATCCTCAAGCATCGCCGCCGCAAGGAAAAGACTGTCCGCAAACTCGAAGCCATGCAGGCCAACCTGGCACGGCTCGGCGACCTCACCGCGGAAATCCGGCGGCAACTGACTCCGTTGGGCAAGCAGGCGGAAATCGCACGCCGCGCCCAGACAGTCCAGTTCGATGTCCGGGATGCCAGGGCGCGCCTCCTTGCCGATGACCTGGTGCAGCTCACTACCAGCCTTGAAAAGGATGTTGCTGACGAAGCCGCGTTGAAAGAACGGCGACTCGTGGTGGAGGCGGAGTTGGGGAGCGGACGTCGGCGCCAGGCTGCCTTGGAACAGCAGGCTGCCGAAGCAACCCCGAAGCTCAACGCCGCGCGGGATCATTGGTACCAGCTCTCTGCCGGCCGGGAAAGGCTGCGTTCTCTGGGATCCCTCGCTTCTGAACGTCGCCGTCTTCTGGGTTCTTCGGAGGCTGCGGCGGACACAGGCCGGGACCCGGAACAGCTGGAACGCCAGGCGGCCCGGGTCCGCGACGAAGAGTCTGACCTGCAGCACGATATCCTGGCGAAGCAAGCCGCACTCCTTGAAGCCACGGTGGCCAAGGACGCTGCTGAATCGCTGGCGGCCGCTGAAGACAAGAGACTGACTGCGATGTTGCGCGCCGCTGCCGACCGCAGGGAAGGGCTCGCCAGGCTGGCAGGCCAAGTGGCTGCGGCCAGGTCCAGGGCTGAAGCCGCCGAAGCTGAACGCGGCCGGCTCAGGGAATCCCTCGCATCCGGCGATGAACGTCGCCGCAAGGCCCAGAGCGAGTTCACTGCCCTTGAATCCCAGGTGGCAGGCGTTGAGGACGGCGAGGAGAGCCTGGACGCCGACTACGAAAATGCGAACGATGTCCTGGATGCCGTGCTTGCCGAAATTGAGGAACTGAAAGCCGCGGAACGGGAGGCTGTCCGCGAGCGGGATGCCTTGACGGCGCGCCGGGATGCTCTTCAACTGGGACTCAACCGCAAGGACGGCTCCGGCAGCCTGCTCTCGGCTGAGGGTGTTCTTGGGCCCCTGGCTGCGCTGGTAGCCATCGAACCGGGGTTTGAGGCTGCCATTGCTGCGGCTCTGGGTAGCGCCTCGGAGGCCTTGGTGGTGGCAGATGCAGATGACGCACTGGCGGCCATCGGTTCCTTGAAGAATAACGACGCCGGCCGCGCAGCATTGCTCCTGGCCGGCGGATGTGCCGGCAGTGCTGAAGCCCGCGCCGGTGTGCTCCTTCCCGCCGGCAGCCGCTGGGCTTCGGACGTCGTCAAAATTTCCGATCCCACGGCCCAAGGCGCGTTGGCCCTGCTGGTGGGGACCGCCGTCGTCGATGACCTTCGGACCGCGGCAGGGCTCGTCAAGGAACACCCGGATCTCACAGCGGTCACGCGTGAAGGCGATGTTTTCACAGCCTTGACCATCACCGGCGGCTCGGCCACAGCGCCGTCGCTGCTGGAAGTCCAGGCTGCAGTGGACGACGCCGGTGCCCGCCTCCAGGAGGTCACAGCCCGTTTGGAGCGGGGTCGCTTTGCCCTCGCCGGCGCCCAGTCCCGCCGCGCCGAAGCGCAGGACCGGGCCGACGCCGCGCTGGAACGCTTGCACGAGTCCGATGCCCGTCTGGCGGCAGTGGCGGAACGCCTGGGCCACCTCAATTCCGTCCTTCGCAGTGCCGTGGGTGAAAGCGACAGGCTTGCCGCCTCCATGGCCAAGGCCGAAGCCAACATTGCGGACGCCCAACTGGACCTTGAAGTCGCCGCGGAGCGGCTCGCCGCCGCCCAGGAGGCCCCCGACGAGGAACCCTCCACGGATCAGCGCGACGAACTCGCCGCGCAAGCCAGGATGGCCCGTTCCCTCGAGACAGAAGCCCGCCTGGCGCTCAGGACCGCCGAAGAGCAACTGGGGGCCATCAGCAACCGGGCCGCATCGCTTGAGAGGGCGGCCGCAACGGAACGGCGCGCCCGTGAAGAGGCGGCCCGTAGGGCCCAGCGCCGCCGTGCCCAAGCCCAGCGCGCCGCAGCTGTGGCGTCAGCCGTGGAAGAAACACTGCGGTTCATCGATGTCTCAGTGGAGGCTGCCAGCTGGGAGCGCGACCTCGCAGAGCAGACACGGGAGCGGTTGGAGACGGAACTGACGCTCGTCCGGACCGGTAACGATGCTTTGGCGAAGGAGCTGGCCGAACTGACGGATTCCGTGCATCGGGACGAGATGGCGCGAACCCAGCAACGCTTGCGCATCGAGGCCTTGGAGACGCGTTCCATCGAGGAACTCGGCCTGTCCGCAGAGCAACTCGTGGCAGACTACGGACCCGAACTCCCTGTTCCAGTGCCCGCGGGCACGGCAACCGACAAGTGGGCAGAGCTCCGGACACCAGTCGATGAGCATGGCGAAGCAATCGTGGAAGGCATTCCGTTTGTCAGGGCTGAGCAGGAGAAGCGGCTGCGAAAGGCTGAGCGTGAACTGGCTGCCTTGGGCAAAGTAAACCCGCTGGCGCTGGAGGAGTTTGCCGCGCTGGAAGAACGGCATCAGTTCCTCAGCTCGCAGCTCGAAGACCTCAAATCCAGCCGCAAAGACCTGTTGGACATCATCAAAGAGGTGGACGCCCGGGTCCAGCAGGTCTTCACTGAGGCCTTTGCTGATACGTCTGCCCAGTTCGACCACGTCTTTGCCCGGCTTTTCCCGGGCGGTGAGGGCAAGCTGGTGCTCACGGATCCTGACGACATGCTGACCACGGGAATCGAAGTGGAAGCCCGGCCAGCAGGCAAGAAGATCAAGCGGCTGTCCCTGCTCTCCGGTGGTGAACGGTCCCTCACAGCAGTGGCGCTGCTGGTGGCGATTTTCAAAGCCCGCCCGTCGCCGTTCTACGTCATGGACGAAGTGGAAGCTGCCCTGGACGACACCAACCTGGGCCGGCTCATCACCATTTTTGAGGAATTGCGGGAGTCCAGCCAGTTGATTGTGATCACCCACCAGAAACGGACCATGGAAGTGGCAGACGCCCTCTACGGTGTGACGATGAGGGGCGATGGCGTCTCCACCGTCATCAGCCAGAGGCTCGGTGCCGGGGCGTAGCTTTATGAGAAGGTAGGGGAGTGAACGATTTCCTACCCATAATTCTGTCCATTCTCGCTGCCCTCGTGGTGGTCGGCGGACTCGTGCCGGTACTCCTGAAAGCCCGGAAGTCCGGAGCGAAGTACCCTGCAACCCGGGACGCCAACGACCCCCAGCAGTCGTCGGCAGCGGGCGGCGGAACCTTGGTGGAAGAGCGCCCGGAAGCGGTGAAAGCCCCGGCGCCCACCTTTGATGGAACCGTTGAGGGCGCGGATGTGCCCGACGACGCCGCAGGGCTCGAAACCATCGACATCGACACCCCCGCGCCTGTTGAAGGCCGCCTGACCCGCCTGCGTGCCCGATTGGTCAGGTCCAACAGCATCCTGGGCAAGGGCCTCTTGGCTCTGTTGTCGGGCGACAAGATCGACGAAAACGTGTGGGACGAGGTGGAGGAAACCCTCCTGCTGGCCGACCTCGGCACCGAACCCACCATGCAGCTGGTTGATGCACTGCGTGAGCGCGTCAAGGTCTTGGGCACCCGCAGCCCCGAGCACGTCAAGGCGATGCTCCGCGAAGAACTCATCAAGCTGGTGGATCCCTCCATGGACCGTTCCCTGAACGTCGAGCGCAAGGGTGACCGTCCCGCCGTCGTGCTTGTTGTTGGTGTGAACGGTGTTGGCAAGACCACCACAGTAGGCAAGCTGGCACGCGTCCTGGTTGCCGAAGACAAGGACGTCCTGCTGGGCGCAGCTGATACCTTCCGCGCAGCTGCTGCCGAGCAGTTGGCCACGTGGGGACAGCGTGTTGGCGTGCCTACCGTCAGGTCCGACATCGACGGCGCCGACCCCGCCTCGGTGGCTTACGAGGCCGTGAAGGCCGGCATCGACCAGGAAGTCGATGTTGTCATGGTGGACACCGCGGGACGACTCCAGAACAAGACCGGCCTGATGGACGAACTTGGCAAGGTCAAGCGCGTCATCGAGAAGCTGGCTGAAGTGGACGAGGTCCTGCTGGTACTGGACGCCACCACCGGGCAGAACGGCCTCAACCAGGCCCGCGTTTTCGCCGAGGTGGTCAACATCACCGGCATCGTGCTGACGAAGCTGGACGGAACCGCAAAGGGCGGCATCGTTGTGGCAATCCAGAAGGCGCTGGGCGTGCCGGTCAAGCTCATTGGCTTGGGCGAAGGCCCCGACGACCTCGCACCCTTCGACGCCGAGAGCTTCGTGGACGCTCTGCTCAACTAGCGCAGCTCCACAGCTTTCGCACTCAACTGGCTGGCAGCCACGGGGTGCCCTGAGGACTCAGGGCACCCCGTGGCTGCCAGTCAGTTTTTGGGTTTTAGGGGTTCGCGGGCCAGCAGCCAACCTGCTGCCGTGAGGAGGAGAACGCCACCTGTGATGCAAAAGGCCCAACCATAGCCCAGTTGGTCTGCCAGGAGGCCCGCCACAACTGGTCCGATGATGGCGCCAGTGTCTGCAGCCATTTGGAAGACCGCCAGCACCTTGCCTCCGGAGCGTCCCCGGCCGATGACATCGGCGACGGCGGCTTGTTGGGCCGGGCCCAGCAAGCCGGATCCGAACCCAGCCACCGCGGAAGCGATCAGGAATCCGGTCAGGTCCGTGGTGAGACCGATAACGCCGGTGGCCGCGCCCGTGATGACCAGTCCCGGGATCAGCAGGGGCTTCCGTCCCCAGGCGTCGGCCAAACGCCCGGAGAAGGTCAACGCCAAGGCGTTGCCCACGGCAAAGATGGCCAAAGCCCACGCTGCCGTCTCAGGTTTGGACTGCAGGACAGCCACTGCGAAGAGTGGAATGGTGGCCATGCGGACGCCGAAGGTCACCCAACCGTTGCCGAAACTCGAGAACACCGCGGCACGGTAGGCGGAATCGGAGAGAGCTTCCTTCAGGGTCATGGCCGGCGCCGGCTCAGCATCTTGTGCGGCGTTGCCTTCACCGCTCAGCATGGTCCGGACCACCAGCGCGGCTACCAGGAGCGCTCCTGCGTACGCCAGGAAGGGTACCCGGAGGCCGAAACCTGCCAGCAGTCCTCCCACTACCGGCCCCAGGACGCTGCCGATCAGGAAAGCCGAGGCGTACGCACCGGAGACCCGACCCCGCCGTTCAGGGGGCGCCAGGCGGATGAGCAGTCCCATGGCGGCCACGGTAAACATGACGGAGCCGGCTCCTCCGAGGCCGCGGAAAATCAGAAGTTGCCAGTAGTCCTGGGCAAACGCGCACGCCGCCGTGGACACCGCCACGATCAGCAGACCTGAGACGTAGACGTTCCGCTCTCCAAAGCGTCCGATCAGGGCACCGCCTGCCGGAGCAAACACCAGCCTCATGAAGGCGAAGATGCTGACGATCACCGCGGCAGCCGTGGCGCCAACGTCGAATGTAGTGGCGAATTGCGGCAGTACGGGCGCCACCAGCCCAAAGCCCAACGCGATCAGGAACGCTGCAGCCAACATCACCTTGATGTCGCGGGGCAACGGGGCTTTCTCCTGCCGGATCCTTGGAGCTTTGACGGATCTGGGCGACTCGGTCATACGGGGCGGGTCCTTCAAGGTGATGTGGGGCGGTGGTGGGCCGGATGGTCAAAACTGGGGATTTCCAGAGAAGTCCGACGCCTGAAACATATCCGTAACACCGAAGATATGCACCATTTACGTTGGGGAGGTTGTTGTAACCAGCGCGCAATATAAAACCCGAGCAGGTGAAACACGGCGGCACAAAACTCTTAAGCAGGACGCAAACGGCGTCAGGACAGCGGTTGAACCGCAGATCTAGCAAGAGAGGAACGTGCACCATGGAACTTACCGCAGGTCACGTATGGGTCATGGTGGCGGCGGCGCTTGTGCTGTTCATGACACCTGGTCTGGCATTTTTCTACGGCGGCATGACACGCGCCAAGGCAGCCTTGAACATGATGATGATGAGCTTCATCTCCATCGGCATCGTGGGCGTCGTCTGGGTGCTGTGGGGCGCCTCGATGAGCTCCGGCGAGGGCTTCATGGAGATCGTGGGCAACCCGTTCGCTACCTTCGGCCTTGAAGGCATCGATACCCCTGATGGCCTCATCAAGGTTGGCTATGCAGCCACCTTCGCCATCATCACCGTTGCACTGATCAGCGGCGCGATCGCTGACCGCGCCAAATTCGGCGCCTGGAGCATCTTCGTTCCCGTCTGGGTGACCTTGGTCTACTGCCCGCTGGCCTACATGGTCTGGGGTGGCGGACTGTTCGGTCCCGAAGGCGCAATCGGCAAGGCCCTCGGCCCTGCCATCGACTTCGCCGGCGGCACCGTGGTGCACATCAACGCCGGTGTGGCGGCACTCGTCCTGGTCCTCATCATCGGCAACCGCCGCGGCTTCGGCAAGGACCCGAACCACCGCCCGCACAACATTCCGTTCGTCATGCTCGGCGCAGCGATCCTCTGGTTCGGCTGGTTCGGCTTCAACGGCGGTGCCGCAACAACAGCAGAGCAGGGTGGCCTGATCTGGATCAACACCCTGGCAGCTCCCGCGGCGGCCATGATCGGCTGGCTCATCACCGAACGTGTCCGTGACGGACACCCGACCTCGCTGGGTGCCGCATCCGGTGTTGTTGCCGGCCTCGTGGCCATCACCCCCGCATGTGCCAACGTGAGCCCCGTCGGTGCCCTTGGGCTTGGCGTGGTCGCCGGTGTGGCTTCAGCCCTGGCCGTTGGCCTCAAGTTCCGCTGGGGCTTCGATGACTCCCTGGATGTTGTGGGCGTCCACCTCGTCTCCGGCATCATCGGCACCGTGGCATTGGGCTTCATCGCCCTTCCCACCGACGGCGTGGGCGGCGGCCTCTTCTACGGCGGCGGCATGGCCCAGATGTGGGCCCAGCTCGCAGCGGCCGGCATTGCCATCGCATTCTCGGCCATCATGACGGCCATCATCGCCTTCGCAATCCACAAGACCATGGGCTTCCGGGTTTCCACGGAACAGGAGAACGTTGGCGTCGACCTCAGCCTCCACGCTGAGACGGCCTACGAATTTGGAGTCAACGGCCACGGTGGCAGCTTCCAGCCGCTGCACAACGCAGTGACAGGAAAGTCGGAGACCGCCGCAGCCAAGACCCCCGCAGAAGGCAAGGAGAGTGTCCAGGCATGAAGCTCATTACAGCGATCGTCCGTCCCGAAAAGCTTGAAGCAGTCCGGGAAGGCCTCGAATCATACGGGGTCCAGGGCCTGACGGTCAGCGCGGCCAGCGGCTACGGCCGACAGCGCGGCTACACCGAGGTGTATCGCGGAGCCGAGTACAACGTGGACTTGCTGCCGAAGATCCGCATTGAGGTCCTCGCCACGGATGAGCAGGCCGACGACATCCTCGATGTCCTCATCGCCAGCTCCAACACCGGACGCGCCGGTGACGGCAAGGTGTGGACCGTGGATGTCTACGAAGCAGTCCGGGTCAGGACCGGTGAGCGCGGCTCGGCCGCAATCTAGGTCCTCCACCCACAAAGCGGGCCGGGTACCATTCAAGGTACCCGGCCCGCTTTCGCGCTTTGAGGCTGGGGTCACGCCGGTTGCCTTTAGTCCGCTGCCTGTCGTTAGTCCACGACGCCGGTGGGCCAGTCCGCCGGCCCCGCGCTGCCGGCGTCGTACTCTTCCAGCGGGACGTCGCCGCTCTCCCAGGCGCGAAGGACCGGCTCGATGATCCGCCAGCAGTCCTCGGCCGTATCACCGCGGACGGACAGGAGGGGATCACCGCTGAGGATGCCCTCCAACACCTCACCGTAGGGCAGCATGCCGGCGGCGTTGAGCTCGGTCACCAGGCTGGCGCGGTCCAGGGTGAAGATGTCGCCGGGGCCGTTCACGTCAACATCAAGCTGGAGTACGTCCGGACCGAAACCGATGCGCAACTGGTTGGGGGAGTCCACGCCGGAGAAGCCCCTGGGGAGGTGGGGGACCGGGCGGAAGGTGATGACGGCTTCCTTGCGCCGCCGTCCCATGGCCTTGCCGGAGCGCAGGATGAACGGAACCCCATTCCAACGCCAGTTGTCGATGTCCACACGGACCTCGGCGAGGGTCTCAGTATTGCGGGCCGGATCAACCCCGTCTTCCGCTGCGTAATCCGGCACCGACCGCTCCCCGAGGGTTCCGGCGGTATACCGTGCCCGTCGTGTGGAGTCTTTGAACGGGGCCTTGATGCTGCTGGCACGCAGAACGGTGGCCACGGCATCGCGCAGGTCCCGCTCTTCGAGGGTTGCCGGCGCATCGATCGCCAGGAAAGCCATGATGTGCAGGACGTGGCTCTGGATCATGTCCCGGAGCGCCCCGGCAGTGTCGTAGTACCGGGCGCGTCCCTCGAGGGCCAGATCCTCGTCAAAGACGATCTCCACTTTTTCGATGTGTTCGCGGTTCCACACAGGCTCCAGGAACCGGTTGGCGAATCGAAGGCCCAGGATGTTCAACACCGTGGCTTTGCCCAGGAAGTGGTCCACGCGGTGGATGTGGTCTTCGGGGACCAGGGCTGCGAGCGTCTTGTTCAGCTCGTGGGCGGATTCCGTGCCTGAGCCGAAGGGCTTCTCCATCACCAGGCGTGTCCCGGCAGGCACCTGATCGCTGTGGAGTACCTCGCAGGCCTTCTGGCTGACCTGGGGAGGCAAAGCGAAATAGATGGCGACAGGTCCCTGCAGCCTGGCCAGGAGGTCAGCCAGGGGACCGTCCGCTGTGACATCAAGCTGGTGGTACTCGGTGGCGTCCGCGACTGTTGCCAGTGCCGCCCGGCCGGCATCATCAGCCGTGCCGGAAGCCGCGTTGAACGCGCCCGCAACCCGCTCCCGCCATTGTTCCGGAGACCAGGGGTCCGAGCCCGCACCCACCAGCCGTAATCCGGGAGCCCTGCCGGAAGCCAGCAGTCCAGCCAGTCCGGGAAGCAGGAGCCTTCCTGTCAGGTCCCCGGAGGCGCCGAGGATGAGCAACGTTTTTACAGTTGTTTTGCTGGTCACTGTGCCAGCATGCCATCTTGCAGGTGCGACTTGGTACCCTAGATAGTCGAGTCCCCTAGTCGATTCAGATTTGTTGGGTTGAGACATGTTTGCTGGGGGCAATCGTCAAGACTCTGGTGTGCCGCATTGGCCGCCATTCGCAGACCATCGAAAGAAGTGCACGGCGCGTGTTCAATTCACTCTCTGACCGGTTGACAGCAACCTTCAAGAACCTTCGTGGCAAGGGCCGCCTCACCGAGGCTGATGTTGATGCCACAGTCCGGGAGATCCGCCGCGCCCTGCTGGACGCGGATGTTGCAGTACCCGTGGTCCGTGAATTCACCGGCCGCGTGCGCGAACGTGCCTTGGGCGCCGAGGTTTCGGGTGCGTTGAACCCGAGCCAGCAGATCGTCAAGATCGTCAACGAGGAACTCAAAGAGATCCTCGGTGGCGAGACCCGCCGGATCCGCTTGGCCAAGAACGGCCCCACCATCATCATGCTTGCCGGACTCCAGGGTGCAGGCAAGACCACCCTTGCCGGCAAGCTGTCCAAGTGGCTCAAGGCCCAAGGACACAGCCCCATGCTGGTTGCCTGCGATCTTCAGCGGCCCAACGCCGTCACGCAGCTCCAAGTGGTGGGCCAACGCGCCGGCGTCCCGGTGTTCGCTCCGCACCCTGGTGCCACCTCCGAGCTCGAGCACCCGGCCGGCGACCCCGTAGCCGTCGCGAAGGCCGGCGTTGAGGAAGCGCGCCAGAAGCTCCACGACGTCGTGATCGTTGATACCGCCGGCCGCCTTGGCGTCGACGCCGAGATGATGGACCAGGCCCGCCGGATCCGCCAGGCCATCATCCCCAACGAAGTCCTCTTCGTGATCGACTCCATGATCGGCCAGGACGCCGTCAACACGGCGATGGCATTCGATGAAGGCGTCAACTTCACGGGCATCGTGCTGTCCAAGCTCGACGGCGACGCCCGCGGTGGTGCGGCGTTGTCGGTTGCGTCCGTGACCGGCAAGCCGGTGATGTTCGCCTCCACCGGTGAAGGCCTGGATGACTTCGAGCTCTTCCACCCGGACCGCATGGCTTCGCGCATCCTGGACATGGGTGACGTCCTTACCTTGATCGAACAGGCTGAGAAGGCCTGGGACAAGGACGAAGCTGCCCGGATGGCGAAGAAGTTCGCCGACCAGGAAGACTTCACCCTGGACGACTTCCTCGCCCAGATGCAGCAGATCCGCAACATGGGCTCCATGAAGAAGATGCTCATGATGATGCCGGGTGCACAGAACATCCGTCAGCAGCTGGAGAACTTCGATGAGAAGGAGATCGACCGCGTCGAAGCAATCGTCCGGTCCATGACGCCGCACGAACGCGTCGCTCCGAAGATCATCAACGGCTCACGCCGCGCCCGTATCGCCAAGGGCTCGGGTGTCCATGTGTCCGAGGTCAATGGCCTGCTGGAACGCTTTGCCCAGGCCCAGAAGATGATGAAGAAACTTGCCCAAGGCGGCGGGATGCCGGGGATGCCCGGGATGCCTGGCCTTGGTGGGCCCGGCGGAGGCCGCAAGGGCGGCAAGAATGCGCCCAAGAAGAAGGCCCGTTCAGGCAACCCTGCCAAAGCAGCACAGGAACTGCGGGATGCCGAAGCCAAGCGGGCGAACGCAGCCTCGGCAGCACCGTCGGGTGCCGCTTTCGGCCAGGGCGCGGCAGACTTCGACCCCTCATCCCTCAACCTTCCCAAGGGCTTCGACAAGTTCCTCGGCAAATAGGCCGTGGCTGACATCCCAACCGCGTCGCAGTTGGGATGCCAGGGCCGTGGAATAGGCTGAACCAATGCATAAGCAGCGCGTAGTCTTCCTTCACGGCCTGGGCGGCTTCGGTGCTGCGGCATGGCCGAAACAGCACGGCATGGCCCTCGCTTATGATGCGCTGTTCCTGCGCCGGCACGGCTTTGACGCCGCCGCAGACCCCGTGGAATCGAGCGTTGCTGCGGACGTTGCCATTGTGATCAATGCCCTGGCGGATTCGGGAGGTGGCCACGTCGTTGCGCACGAGCAAGGTGCCATCTCCGCCATGCTTGCTGCCATCGAACGTCCGGACCTGGTGTATTCGCTGAGCTTGGTTGAGCCTGCTTGTTTGTCCCTGACGGCAGAGCTTCCAGCCACAGCTTCCCACCGTGCCCTCATGGCACCGCTGTTCGATGTACGGAGCCAGCTCAACGACGCCGACTATCAACGTGAGTACTACCGCCGGGCGTTTTCTGCCGAAACGGGGGGATTGGATACTCCCGAAGCGCGCCGTTCCGCCCGCAGGCTCAGGCTTCAAGCCCCGCCTTGGGAAGCTCCGCTGCACATCGTACCCGGCGTCCCCACGTTGGTTCTCACCGGTGGGTGGGAACCCCTGTACGAAGAAATCGCCGGCTATCTCCAGGAAACCGGCGCCCTCCGCCGTGTTGCTGCGGGAGGACACCGGCCCCAGGATTCAGTGGACGGCGATCACATCATCCGCTCGTTTGTTGGCGACGTCGGACGGGCCATGTCAGTTCAGGCTTCCTGAGCCGGCCTCAACCGTGCCTGGGCTGCCGGGTACCTGAAGTTCCGGCAAATAGACCTTTCCGCCCGATGCCAGGAATTCCTGGCTCTTTCCGCGCATGCCACTGTACATTTCCGCTATGGCCGTCTGCGCCTCTTCTGATCCGTATTCGTCACGGATGTCCTGGCTGATGCGCATCGAACAGAACTTGGGGCCGCACATGGAACAGAAATGGGCGGTCTTGGCCGGTTCGGCCGGCAGCGTTTCGTCATGGAAGGCTTCCGCTGTCACAGGGTCCAACGAGAGGGCAAACTGGTCCCGCCAACGGAATTCGAACCTGGCCTTTGACAGGGCATCGTCACGCTCATGGGCCCCTGGATGGCCCTTGGCGAGGTCGGCGGCGTGGGCTGCGATCTTGTACGTGATGACACCGGTCTTGACGTCGTCCTTATTGGGAAGACCCAAATGTTCCTTGGGGGTCACGTAGCAGAGCATGGCAGTGCCGTACCTGGCGATCTCGGCGGCGCCGATGGCTGAGGTGATGTGGTCATAGCCAGGAGCGACATCGGTGACCAAGGGCCCCAAGGTGTAGAAGGGGGCTCCTTTGCACAGTTCCTGCTGGCGTTCCACATTTTCCCGCACCAGGTGGAACGGCACGTGGCCAGGTCCTTCCACCATCACCTGCACATCGAACTCCCACGCCCGCTGTGTCAGGTCGGCGAGTGTATCCAACTCGGCGAACTGGGCTGCGTCGTTGGCATCGGCGGTTGCGCCCGGGCGCAGGCCGTCGCCCAGCGAGAAGGCGACGTCGTACTGGGCGAAGATTTCGCAGAGCTCGTCAAAATGCGTGTAGAGGAAGTTTTCCTGATGGTGCGCCAGGCACCAACCCGCCATGATCGACCCGCCACGGGAGACAATTCCCGTGACCCGGTTGGCGGTCAGCGGCACATATCGCAGAAGCACGCCGGCGTGGATGGTCATGTAGTCCACGCCCTGCTCACATTGCTCGATCACAGTGTCCCGGAATATCTCCCATGTCAGCTTGTTCGCCTCGCCGTTGACCTTCTCCAGCGCCTGGTAGATGGGGACCGTCCCGATGGGGACCGGGGAGTTGCGGATGATCCACTCCCGGGTGGTGTGGATATCGTCGCCAGTGGAGAGATCCATGACGGTATCGGCACCCCACTGAGTGGCCCACTGCAGTTTGTCCACCTCCTCCGCGATGGAGCTCGTCACGGCTGAGTTGCCGATGTTGGCGTTGATCTTCACCAGGAATGCCTTGCCGATGATCATCGGCTCTGACTCGGGATGGTTGATGTTGTTGGGAATGATCGCCCGTCCTGCGGCGACTTCGCTGCGGACCAGCTCAACGTCGCAGCCCTCCCGCAACGCGACGAACTGCATCTCCGGAGTCACCGTGCCCTGCTTGGCGTAGTGCATCTGCGTGACGGTTTTACCTTCGACGGCGCGGCGGGGCACCGGTTGAGTGCCCTTCCACTCTGCTGATGCTTCGCCGCGCCGAACCGCAGACTTGCCGTCGTCCAGCAGGTTTCGTTCCCGTCCGCGGTAAGCCACGGTGTCACAGCGGGCTTCGATCCATGAAGAGCGGAAAGGCTCAAGCCCTACAACGGGATCGCTGCCGGGACCCGCCGTGCGGTACACCTGGAACGCCGGGTTTGCTTTGCCGTTGGGGGAGGGCTCCAAAGCGATCTCCGTGACGGGCACCCGGATCCCGTGGTCCGGGTCCTCAAGGTAGGCCAATGAATGGGATTTCAGCGATTGCGTCACGGATTCCGGTGTCTTTGCGCTGGAGTCGGCCCGGTTTTGGGCAGGGCTGTGCTGTGTTTTGGTGGTGCTCAAAGGATCACTCACTTCCTTCGCCGGCATTACCCGGACAGGTTCAACGGTCGCAGACTGCATCAGTCCGATCTCAGCCCCTGCAGGGGCCCCCGTGTGGTCGTAGACGAAGCTACCACAGCTCCCCGGAGGCTCCCAGTCACATGGAGTCCGGGGTTGCAGCAACCTGAACTCCCTTGGACTTGCGGACTAGGCTTTTTCCATGGCCAAGATCATCGAATTCACCGGACCCGTGCTCGTGTCACGGAACGACCAGCGCCATGGGATGTGGTCCGTGGACGGCACCTTGACGTTTGTGCGCCCCACGAAGGCACCGGACTGCGTTCTAGATGGCTGGGTCCTCCCGGGCTTCGTTGATGCCCACTGCCACATCGGTTTGGGAGTGGGCGGCGCTGTTGACGAGCGGACCACCCTTGCCCAAGCCCAGGCTGACCTCGACGCCGGGACTCTGCTGATCCGGGACGCCGGATCACCCAGTGACACCCGTTGGGTCCAGCAACGTTCGGACGTGCCCCGGCTGATCCGGGCCGGAAGGCATATTGCCCGGAGCCGGCGCTACCTCCGCGGTTTGGGGCATGAAATCGAACCGGACCAACTCGTGGAGACCGTTCGGAAGGAAGCCCGGGATGGAGACGGGTGGGTCAAGTTGGTGGGGGACTGGATTGACCGTGGCGTGGGTGACCTCGCTGCCTCCTTCCCCGCGAAAGTCGTCAAGGACGCCATCTCTGCCGCCCACGATGAAGGTGCCAGGGTGACGGCCCACTGCTTTGCCGAAGACACAGTGGACGACATGCTGGATGCCGACATCGACTGCATTGAACACGCGACCGGCCTGCTGCCACGACACATTCCGCGTTTGGTGGAACAGTCCGTGCCGATCGTTCCTACCTTGGTCAATATCGCGACCTTCCCGGACATCGCTGCCCAGGCTGCTCCGAAGTTTCCTGTCTATGCGGACCATATGGTGCGGCTTTGGGAGCGGCGGCGTGAGCGTGTGCTGGAGGCCTTTGAGGCCGGGGTGGCCATCTACACGGGCACAGACGCCGGAAGCGTGATCAAGCACGGCAGGATCGCCGAGGAAATGAAGGAATTGCACGACGCCGGCCTGCCGCCGGCGGCGGTCGTGGACGCCGCGGCGTGGCGTGCCCGGGAGTGGCTGGGAGCCGAAGGCATCAGCGAAGGGGCGAGTGCCGACGTCGTGCTGTGTTCCGAGGATCCCAGGATCCGGCTGGAGACTGTTTCCAACCTCAAGCACATCGTTCTTCGGGGTTCCTTGGTCCATTAGGAATAAATTGAAGCTTCAAGTAATTTAGAGAAGTAGGAACGGTGCTGATGAGCGGCACCTCGAACTCGGGAGCTTCACATGACCACACCACTCAGCCAGGATCTTCTGCCTGCCGAACTGACCATGGGCACTGTCATGCTCAAGGTCGGCGACATGACGGTTATGAGCGACTACTATCAGCGGGCCCTTGGCCTTGACGTCGTGGCCGAGCAGGATGGTGGGCTTTACTTGGGGCGCGTCGGAAAGCCCGTGGTGCACCTTGCTCCGGCCTCAGGGCTCCAGATTCCAGGCCGCGGGGAGGCCGGCCTGTTCCACACGGCCATTCTCTTCCACGATCAGCCTTCACTGGCTGCCACCATCGCCACCGCTGCCGAGTACGAGCCCCGCGCGTTTGCGGGCAGTGCCGACCACCTGGTCAGCGAAGCGTTCTACTTTACCGATCCTGAAGGCAATGGGATTGAGCTCTACTACGACAAGCCGCGTGAACTCTGGCAGTGGGACGGCAAGAATGTGGTGATGGACAATGTTGCCTTGCCTCCGCAGCGATTCCTCCAGCAGCACCTGAGTGAAGCGGCGGTGACCGGACAGCGCGAGGCGGAGGCCGGAATCGGACACGTTCACCTGCAAGTGGGCGACGTCGCAACTGCCCAGCACTTCTACGTGGAAACCCTGGGCTTTGAGCGGACCGCGGGCTGGCATGGCCAGGCGTTGTTCGTTTCCGCCGGCGGCTACCACCACCACATGGCCATGAACGTGTGGAACAGCCGTGGCGCCGGGCCCCGCAAGGACACGCTGGGCCTGGGGGAAGTGCTCATTGAGGTACCCGGCACGGACCACGTCGCGGCGCTGGCGGATCGCCTGAGGATCGCAGGAGTGCAGAACCACCACACCGGCGCCGAACTTCACTTCGAGGATCCGTGGCGGAACAAACTGCGGGTCGCTGTCCGCTAAGCACCGCCACTCCTGCTGCGCCGGCACACACCCGCTGCACTGCCTGCTCCTGCATTAGGCTGGGCATTGACGGCATGGAACCAATCGGGTTTTGTGCCGCCACCCCGTCAGCACGAAGGAATGAGAGTACTTTCCATGGGCTTTGCCGAAATTTTTGTAGCCACCCACGATGAAGCGCTCAAGCGGGCAGCAGCCCTGGATAAGGGCGCGGATGTCACCGGCCCCGCCGTCAGGATTGAGGGCATTACCGATTTCGAAGTGGAGCAGTTGGGTGACCTTGCCGGCCAGGCGGTCCACGCAGCCGGTGCTGACTATGAACTTGCCCTGGTTGATGTCACCAGTGATGCACTTCTGGGTGTCCCGGAAGCCATGGTGCGGGCACTGGCCGAGCTGTTGACTTACGAGAGCGAAGGAGAGGAAAACGTCCTCGATGACGTTGCTGCGGCCTGGGCTGCGCAGGACGACATGCCCTTCGATGCCGCTCAATCCCGCCAGTACGTCCAGCAGTTGGCTGCCTTGGCAACCGATGTTGAAAAGGTGGAACGGTCCGGGCTCTACGTCTGGTCCGAATAGCACCCCGGCCCCTGTTTGCACGCACCTTGCACCCCCCGCGGGTGAGCAACAACACACGGGCCCACGTGGCGTAAGTCGTATTTGCTCCGGGCATCTGGCACAATAGACAGGTACTCGATCGGTGCGGCCCCTCTCTCCGTGCTCGTATCTTGTCCTTCGAACCGTCCAGTATGGCCCGCCCCACGGGTGCAGAACGTCGGGTTCACCTCGTTTCAGAAACAGGAGTGACCACAAAAGTGGCCGTAAAGATTCGCCTTAAGCGCTTCGGTAAGATGCGCGCACCGTACTACCGCATCGTCGTCATGGATGCCCGCGCCAAGCGCGATGGCCGTGCCATTGAAGAAATCGGCAAGTACCACCCCACCGAAGAGCCGTCGTACATCGAGGTCGCTTCCGAGCGCGCCCAGTACTGGCTGTCCGTTGGCGCCCAGCCGACCGAGCAGGTTGCTGCGATCCTCAAGATCACCGGTGACTGGCAGAAGTTCAAGGGCCTCCCGGGCCAGGAAGGCACCCTGAAGACCAAAGCTCCGAAGGAAGCCTTCGTAGCACCGGAGAAGGGTTCCGTCATCATTCCGGAAGCCATCACCAAGAAGGCCAAGAAGGACGAAGCAGAAGCTCCGGCCGAGGCTGAAGCAGAGACCACCGAGGCTGAGTAAGTTGCTGGCAGAAGCGCTCGAGCACTTGGTCCGTGGGATCGTTGACAGCCCTGAGGATGTCAAGGTCAGTGCCAAGAACAACCGCCGCGGGGAATCCCTTGAGGTGCGCGTTCACCAGGAGGACCTCGGACGGGTGATCGGCCGTCAAGGACGCACCGCACGCGCATTGCGCACAGTGGTTGCAGCTTTGGCTGGTGGCGAGCAGGTCAGGGTCGACGTCGTCGACACCGACCGCCGCCGGTAACGCGCTCAGCACTGCTTGTCTTAGGTCCGGCCCCTTCACCGAATATGGTGGAGGGGCCGGATTGCTTTATCCACCATTTCATCACCGTGGCTGCCCGGCGGCGCGGTACACAAGAATTCAGAGGAACCCATGCAGCTCCAGGTGGCCCGGATCGGCAAACCCCATGGCATCCGCGGCGAGGTGACCGTCCAGGTACTCACCGACGCCCCTTCCGAGCGTTTCGTCGCAGGAACCGAGTTCATTGTGGAACCGGCAGCTGCCGGCCCGTTGACCATCCGCAGTGCCCGGTGGAACAAGGACATCCTGCTGTTGGGTTTCGATGAGATCGCCGACCGCAACGAAGCTGAAGTCATCCGTGGTGCGAAGCTCTTCATCGAGACCGAAGAGCTTGACGACGAAGACGACGACGAAGGCTGGTACGAGCACGAACTGGTCGGCCTTGAGGCGCGGGTTGGTTCGCAGGTGGTTGGCAAGGTGGCCGCCCTCAACACCATGCCCGTCCAGGACCTGCTGATGGTCAAGACGGACGACGGCAAGGAAATCCTGGTGCCCTTCGTCGAGGAGATCGTTCCCGAGGTCAATGTTGAGGATGGGTACATCCTGATCACCCCGCCGGCCGGCCTCTTTGAGGTCAACGACGACTCACCTGAGGAGCCCAAGGACGGCGCGGGGGATGAAGCCTGAATGAGGATTGATGTTGTCAGCATCTTCCCGGAGTACCTTGCACCGTTGGAGCTCTCGCTCATAGGGAAAGCCCGCCAGGACGGTCTGCTGGAACTCAACGTCCACGACTTGCGCGCGTTCACCACGGACAAGCACCGGACCGTGGATGATACCCCGTATGGTGGCGGCGCCGGGATGGTGATGAAGCCGGAACCGTGGGCACAGGCCCTCGAATCAGTGGCCGGTGCTCGCGAAGGGTCCAAGCCGGTACTCATCGTTCCGTCTCCGGCGGGGGAGCGTTTCAATCAGGCCCTCGCCTATGAGTTCGCCGAGGAGGAGCAGCTGGTCTTCGCCTGTGGGCGCTATGAAGGCATTGACGAACGCGTCATCGACTGGGCGCAGGACCACTTCACTGTCCGGCCTGTCAGCCTTGGTGATTACGTGCTCAACGGCGGCGAAGTTGCCGTGCTGGCCATGGTCGAAGCCATTGGCCGGCTCCTTCCCGGCGTGGTGGGAAACCCTGAGTCCCTGGTGGAAGAGTCCCATTCGGACGGCCTCCTGGAGTACCCCGTCTACACCAAGCCGTCCTCGTGGCGCGACCATGACGTCCCTGCTGTCCTGCTGAGCGGCAACCACGGAAAGATCGCCCAATGGCGACGCCACGAGCAATTCCGGCGGACCGCAGAGCGCCGTCCGGACCTTCTGGAAACGTTCGACGCCGGTGCCCTGAGCCGCGCTGACCGCAACGCCCTCGCTGACCTCGGGTACGACTTCGTTGACGGGCGCTTGCGTCCCCGGTCCGGTGGCGACGCCGCAATCTGAGGTCCGCCGCCGCCGTCGAACGTTCAATAGTCCTGACAGTTGGCCCGATGGCAGCGCATATGGCAGAATTAACCCTTGTGTCTACTGGGCTGACACCTGCCACAGGGGGAGTTCAGCCAACAGTCGGACAACCCGGCCGCGCCAATCAGTGGCGGAGCCGGACACTAAGAAACTTCGGCGGAGATTTCCGGTGGCCTTTCGTGCCCCGGGCTTGTCTGCCGTAACCCAAAGTGAATGACCTGTGGCGTTCACCAGGAGTGGATTAATGCATATCCTCGATAGCGTAGATGCAGCCTCGCTGCGTAACGATGTTCCTGAGTTCCGCGCGGGTGACACCCTCAAGGTTCACGTCAACATCATCGAAGGCAAGAACTCCCGTGTCCAGGTTTTCCAGGGCTTCGTCCTGGGCCGCCAGGGTGACGGCGTTCGCGAAACCTTCACTGTGCGCAAGGTTTCCTTCGGTGTCGGCGTAGAGCGTACCTTCCCGGTACACTCCCCGATCATCGACAAGATCGAGGTCGTCACCAAGGGTGACGTCCGCCGCGCCAAGCTTTACTACATGCGCGCACTGCGCGGTAAGGCTGCGAAGATCAAGGAAAAGCGCGACTTCGCCAAGTAAGTCCTGCGACTTATGTAACGGGTCCAGGATTCGTGCCCGGTTGTTCCGGAGCAATCCGCAACGCAACAGGGATACGAGTCATGGACACATCAGAACGCCAGCCCCGGAAACAGGGCTGGCGTTTTGTTTTCCTGGCACTGGTCCTCGCTGTAGCCATCAGCGGACTGGTCCGGTCTCTGTGGCTTGACGTTTATTACATCCCGTCCGAATCCATGGAACCCCTCCTCGGGGCAGGGGACAGGATCCTGGTGTCACGGACAGCCTTTAATTCCGAGCCGATCCGCCGCGGTGACATCGTGGTCTTCGACGGCCGCGGCTCATTCGCTCCGCTGAGCAGCGGGCAAGGCCCTTTTGTTGACGCAGTCTCGGCCGCAAGCCAATGGTTTGGACTCACCGGCAGCGACACCACCTACGTCAAGCGGGTCATCGGCGTTGCAGGGGATCGTGTCCAGTGCTGCGATTCCAGCGGCCACCTCACAGTCAACGGCCAGCCGTTTGAGGAACCCTATGTGTATCCAGGGGATGAACCCAGCAAGCAGAAATTCGATGTCACAGTACCGGAGGGCCGTCTGTGGTTGATGGGTGACCACCGCTCCCGGTCTGCCGACTCCCGTGGACTGCTGGGTGCGCCGGGCGGCGGTATGGTTCCTGTGGAACGCGTGATCGGACGACCGGTCCAGATTATCTGGCCACTTGATAGATTTGCAGAAATGCCTCGCTCTACGCGGGCCGAAACATCGAAGAACGGACAGTAGATGCCGGACAAAGCTCCAGAGAATCCCGAGCGGTACGACGACGACGCCCGGGTCTCGGACGGAACGGCACCTGCCGCCGGGGTGGCTGATTCGCGCCATCCTGACGCCAGTGCTTCCGGCAACGCAGCTTCTGCCGGCGACAACGGCAATCCCGCGGCCCGTGACTCCACAGGCGGCGCCCACGCAGTGGAGAAGCCCCGCAAGAACCCTGTCCTGGTCTGGGTCAAAGAGATCGTGACCGTGGTGGCCATCGCGCTGGTGCTGTCCTTCCTGCTCAAGACTTTCCTTTTCCGGGCGTTCTACATTCCGTCGGAATCCATGGAAAGCACCCTTGACGTCAACGACCGCATCTTCATCAACCTGCTGGTTCCTGAACCTTTCGCCCTGCAACGTGGCGATGTCGTGGTGTTCAAAGACTCACAGAACTGGCTGACGCCGGTCGTAAAAGAGCCGGCCGGCCCAATGGACTGGGTGGGGGACGCACTGGAGTTTGTGGGTCTGGCTGCCGACGACAATGAGCAGCACCTCGTCAAGCGTGTCATCGGGCTTCCCGGGGACCGGGTTTCCTGCTGCGATGCCCAGGGCCGTGTCAGTATTAATGGTGTGCCGTTGGATGAGACGTACATCAACCCTGCCGAGATACCGCAGCCGAATGCCTTTGACATTGTTGTTCCGGAGGGCAAGGTGTGGGTGATGGGCGATAACCGCAATCATTCCGCGGACTCACGGGCTCACCAGGAGAGCAACGGCGGGTTCATCAACATCGAAGACATTGAGGGCAGGGCCACTGTCATAGCCTGGCCCGTGAATCGCTGGACCTACCTCGACAACTTTCCGGACGTCTTCCGCGATGTCCCCGAAAGCACCCCGGCAAAGTAATGGCAACCACGGCTGCCGGCTCCAAGGGCACGACGCAGGTCAAGGTCCCAACCAAGACCAATAAAAAGGCCAAGCCCACCACCAAGGCGAAGAGCCCTGTGGGTTTCCCCACCCTTGAGGTGGAGCGCTCCTTCCTGTCGCCCGGCGTGCGGTTGTTGGCCGGCGTGGATGAGGTAGGCCGGGGCGCCCTGGCCGGACCGGTCAGTGTAGGGATTGCCGTGGTCAACCTTCAGGATCATGGCTTGTTGGCCGATGTCCGCGACAGTAAACTCCTCAAGCCCGAGGACCGTGACAGGCTGGAACCCTTGGTCCGCGAATGGGCTGTTGCCTCCGCTGTAGGGCACGCGTCGTCCAGGGAAATTGATGACATTGGCATTATTGCCGCCTTGCGCCTGGCAGGGACGCGTGCGTGGCTGGAGATCCTGGCCGGCGGGATTACGCCTGACATCGTCCTCCTGGATGGCAGCCACAATTGGCTCTCCCCGGAGATTCAGGCTTCCCTCTTTGACGAGCCCGCTCTGGGACCATGGTGCGAGGCTCCCGTACATACCCGTGTCAAAGCAGACATGAGCTGCCTCAGCGTTGCCGCCGCCAGCGTCCTGGCAAAGGTGTCGCGTGACCGCATCATGGTTGACCTCCACTCCGAGGTCCCTGCCTACGGGTGGAATGAGAACAAGGGATATGCCACGTCCGCCCACAGGGACGTGATCCGGCTTCAGGGGCCCAGCGCTTACCACCGGACCAGCTGGAACTTGACGGGGCCTGAAGCCGTCTGACGGCACCCTGCACAGAGTCGCGGCTCTGCAGCGGCCTCGTTGGCGCGGTCTGTGTGGCGCGTCCTGTGTGGCGCGTGCCGCCCGGCAGATAGTGCAAGATGGAACTATGAGCGCCGAGGACCTTGAGAACTATGAAACCGACATGGAGCTGCAGCTCTACCGCGAATACAGGGATGTTGTCGGTCTTTTCAGCTACGTCGTGGAAACTGAACGGCGGTTCTACCTGGCCAACCATGTGGATCTGCAGGCACGCAGCGCGGACGGTGAAGTGTACTTCGACCTGACCCTGCAGGATGCCTGGGTGTGGGATGTTTACCGTTCAGCGCGTTTCGTGAAGAACGTCCGCGTCATCACGTTCAAGGACGTCAACGTCGAAGAACTGCCGCGCAGTGAAGACCTGGCCTTGCCCAAGGATGGCGGGCTCGGAGACTTGGGCGATCTCGGAAACTAGCCTTTGACTCTTCCTCCACAGCAGTGATCCCGGAGGGTTTACCCACATAGCTTCGTGAGCCACTGCCGCCCACCGCCCCCGGCCGGAAAGCTGGTAAGCGGAGGTGATGGTCATGAGAGCAAAAGACCTGCTGGGCCGTAGCGGCGAGGCCCTGGCGGCCGGTTTCCTGGAAAACCAGGGGATGCGGATCGTCGATCGGAATTGGCGATGCGCAGACGGTGAAATCGACATCGTCGCGATCGACGGAGACACCCTGGTGGTGGCTGAAGTCAAAACCCGCCGAAGTCTGGACTACGGTCATCCTTTTGAAGCTGTGGGGACTGCCAAGTTGGCCCGTCTCCACCGATTGGCTTCATCGTGGTGCCGGGAACACGAACTGAAGGCACCACGCAGGCGAGTGGACGTCGTGTCGGTCATTGACGACGGCGTGGGCGAGCCCGAGCTTGACCACCTACGGGGTGTGGGCTGAATGGGGGTGGGGCGCAGCTACTGCGTTGCCTTGGTGGGCCTCAACGGCTACATCGTGGAGGTTGAAGCCGATATAGGCCAGACGCTTCCGAACTTCGTCATTCTGGGTCTGCCGGACGCCGCGCTGAACGAAGCCAAGGAGCGAATCCGATCGGCTGCCCAAAACTCCGGGATACCCCTGAGCCGGCGAAAGATCACGGCCAACCTGATACCGGCGTCCCTCCCAAAACGGGGCTCCGGCTTTGACCTGGCGATCACCATGGCGGTTCTCTGCGCCGCAAACGACGTCCGTTCCATCGGCGGGACTGTCTTCATCGCGGAACTGGGTTTGGACGGCCGGTTGCGGCCGGTCCGGGGCATCCTGCCGGCGGTGATGGCGGCCGTTCAGGCCGGCTATCCCGACGTCGTCGTAGCGGACTCAAACGCCGTGGAGGCTTCGTTGGTCCCGGGGGCGAACGTCCGCGGGTACAGGACGCTCGCAAGGCTTGCGTTCGACTTCGGGGCCGACCCCAAGGAACTGGCCCTCGACTACGATCCCGGCGACGGCTGCGTCCCCGACGACGACGGCTACCATGCCGTGGCACCGGACCTCTGTGATGTGTCTGGCCAGGGCGAGGCGCGCCGGGCGCTTGAAGTCGCTGCCGCAGGCGGCCACCATATGCTCCTGACCGGGCCGCCGGGAGCTGGAAAGACCATGCTGGCTGAGCGTCTGCCGGGACTGCTCCCGGATCTGGCAGACAACGCCGCGATGGAGGTAACGGCCATCCATTCGCTGGCCGCCGTTCAGTCATCTGCTGTGCGGTTGATCCGCAGGCCGCCGTTCGAGAATCCGCATCACAGTGCCACAGCCGCGGCCATCATTGGCGGTGGATCCGGACTTCCCCGGCCGGGTGCTGCCTCCCGGGCGCACCGCGGCGTCTTGTTCCTGGACGAAGCTCCGGAGTATGAGCGCCGGGTGCTCGATGCGCTCCGGCAACCGCTGGAAAGCGGGGAGCTGGTGATTCACCGCTCGGCAGGAACCGCGGCGTACCCAGCTCGTTTCCAACTCATCCTTGCTGCCAACCCTTGCCCGTGCGGTAAGGCGTCCGGCAAGGGAATGGACTGCACCTGCACTGCCATGATGCGTCGGCGGTACTTCGGGAGGATGTCGGGCCCACTGTTGGACCGGGTGGACATCCAGCTTCAGGTTGAACGGGTGTCCTTGGCGGATTTTGGTCAAGCAGGAAAGGAAGAAGACTCAGGCGCTGTAGCAGCCCGGGTGTTGGCGGCAAGGGAAGCCCAGTTGGAACGATTGCGGACACTGGGGCTTGAAACGAACTCCCAAGTTCCAGGACGCACCTTGCGAGGCGAGCTGCGGCTGTCGTCGGGGACCACCCGAATCCTGGACGCCGCTTTGGAACGCGGCACGTTGACTGCCCGCGGTTACGATCGCGTCCTCCGGCTGGCGTGGACGCTTGCAGACCTTGGACACAGCGGGACACCGGACGTTGATCACATCGGCCAAGCACTCGGACTGCGGCAAGCAGCGGGTACGACATGACAGACATCGAAACGAAGGGAACCAAGCAAGTGGCCGCAGCGGGGATGCAGGACAAGGAACGGATTGCGCGGGCAGCACTTGCCCGGCTCATGGAGCCACAGGACTCTGTTGGGCTCGCCTTGGTACGTGCTCTCGGGGCGGTCGACGCCTTGGGTGTGGCTACCGGAGAACTGGCGACAGGTCCCACCGTGGAGCAGGAGATTTCCGCCCTGATTGCCGAAGCCGGGGGACCGTCCACGTGGGTGGGACTCCCCGCCACTCTCCGGCGATGGGCGCCACGCGTCAATGACCTTGCCCCGGACCGTGACCTGGAAACCATGCGTCGGCTGGGTGGGCGCTTGATCATTCCCGGGGACGAGTTGTGGCCAAAGCAACTGGAGGACCTTGGACTTCAAGAACCGCTATGCCTGTGGTGGCGGGGCCAGGAGCAGCCGCTGCCGACCCTGGATCGAACCATTGCCTTGGTGGGGTCCAGGGACAGCACGAGTTACGGCGCGTCCGTTACGGGCGACTTCGCGTATGGCTTGGCGCAGCGTGGCTATACGGTGATCTCCGGGGGCGCCTACGGCATTGATGCCCATGCGCACCGTGGCGCGCTCAGCGGCGGGGGAGCCGGTCTGCCCACCATTGCCGTGATGGCCGGCGGCGTTGACCGCTTCTATCCCTCCGGCAACGAGGACTTGCTCCGGGCTGTTGCCACCCAGGGGGCTGTCGTCTCGGAGGTACCGCCCGGGTCAGCCCCTACCCGGTACCGGTTCCTGCAGAGGAACAGGATCATTGCCGCCCTGGCGTCCGTCACCGTCGTGGTGGAGGCCCGTTGGCGCTCCGGTGCTCTCAATACTGCTCATCATGCAGAATCGATCGGCAGGGTTGTGGCGACCGTTCCGGGGTCCATTCACAGCGCCAACTCGGCAGGTTGCCACCGCCTGCTGCGGGACGGCGGAGCTGTGTGTGTCACCGACGTGGGTGAGATCGCCGAGTTGGCCGGAGCAATTGGAGAGTCCAACAGTGAGGAAAAGACAGCCGACGCGTCAGTGCACGATGGCTTGTCGTTGGAAGATCTCATTCTCCTGGATGCCCTGCCCCTCCGATCCACCAGTTCAGTGGAGAAGCTGGCGGTCGTGGCGGGCCTGAGCCCGGATGCTGTGCGTGCAGGCCTCGGTCGGCTGGGGCTCATGGGATTGGCCAGCCAGGAGCGAGGCACCTGGAAACGGGCCAAAAACACCTGACCATCATCGGAAGACATGTTGATCCCTTCCGTTGGTACTGGATGCTGGCACAGTGGAAGTGTGAACGCACAATCACTGCCATCATCGATGCACAGCGCACTGGCCGGCTTTCGCCGATACCTGGAAGGTGAACGGGCGAGGTCGGCGCACACTGTGCGTGCTTATCTTGCTGATGTGGAGAGCCTTCTCGGTTTTGCCGTGCAGGAGGGTATCGACGACCTCGGACAGCTGGAGTTGGGTTCCCTGCGTCGCTGGCTTGGTGCGCAGAGTGAATCGGGCATGGCCAGGTCTACCCTGGCCCGACGGGCTGCCACGGCCAGGTCCTTCACCGCCTGGGCCCTGAGAGAAGAACTCATTGCCACAGATCCGGCGATCCGCCTGCAGGCACCCAAACGGGACAAATCTTTGCCAGGCGTCCTCCAGCAGCAGCAGGTAGCCCGGATGGTGGACGACCTGAACACGGCCGCCGCAGAAGGAGGCCCCATGGCTGTTCGCAACCGGGCCATGGTGGAACTCCTTTACGCCACCGGAGTTCGTGTTGGCGAACTCGCCGGCCTGGATATTGATGACCTCGACCCAGACCGGCGGACGCTCCGGGTCCTGGGCAAGGGAAACAAAGAGCGAACTGTGCCGTACGGGGTTCCAGCAGCTGTGGCAGTCGATGACTGGCTTCGTCGGGGACGTCCTGCGGTGGTCACCTCCAGCAGCGGGCCGGCGCTCTTTTTGGGTGTGCGCGGCAACCGGGTTGATCCACGCCAGATCCGGGCCGTGGTCAGCGAACTGCTGCAAGCCCTGGGCGACACGGCGGCCACGGGACCTCATGCCCTCAGGCACAGCGCGGCTACCCACCTTTTGGAAGGGGGAGCCGACCTGCGTGCCGTCCAGGAGATCCTTGGCCACAGCAGCCTGGCAACCACCCAGATTTATACCCATGTGTCCGTTGACCGGCTCAGGAAGAGTTATCAGCAGGCACACCCCAGGGCATGAGCAGGACCGCTCATGTGCCGCACTGGCGGAAACCGGCGCCGTACGGCAAAATAAGAGCACCACGGGGAAACCTTCAATTCACAGTTGAGGGTTACCTCTGTGCCAAGATCGTCAGTAGTACTTCACACAACTGAATAGCCTGTCAGGGACCGCAAATATTTTTCATGGCATCCGGCAGCAACAGCAAAACATCCAGGCAGAGGTCGTTGGGGAAGACGTACCTACAGCTATGGAGGATGGAATGTCTGTTGCAACAACCCGCGGTGTCCTGTTTGTGCACTCGGCCCCTACGGCACTTTGCCCACACGTTGAGTGGGCCATTGGATCGGTCGTGGACAAGCGGACCGATCTTGAGTGGACCCCTCAGCCGGCTGCGCCTGGAATGTTCCGGGCGGAGTTGTCGTGGACCGGAACGCCCGGTACGGGGGCGCAGTTGGCGTCGGCACTTCGGGGCTGGGCCCACTTGCGTTATGAAGTTACCGAAGAACCGAGCCAGGGAGTGGACGGCGCCCGTTGGTCCCACACCCCGGAGCTCGGGATCTTCCATGCCGTCACAGACGTCCATGGCAACATCATGGTCACCGAGGACCGCATCCGCTATGCCTATGAATCAGGTGCCGGCGACCCTTCAGCTGTCTACCACGAGTTGTCCCTGGCGCTGGGTGAGGCGTGGGACGAGGAACTCGAGCCCTTCCGGCATGCAGCGGAGGGCGCTCCGGTCCGCTGGTTGCACCAGGTCGGTTAGCAGGGCAACCAAGACGGCTGACCGCAAAGAGTCCGCCGGCCGCAACCAACAAAAAGTGTCTCCCATAGCAATGAGAAGGGCCCCATCTGGTGGTGGGGCCCTTCTCACGTTCCACTCAAGTTTGGATTCAAGGGTGTGCTCTGACGCGGTCAGACGTTCCTGACCGCTATGACGGCATTGTGTCCGCCGAAGCCGAAGGAGTTGCTCAACGCCACGATGTCGCCGCTGGGAAGATCCCGGACGGATGTCACGACGTCGAGGGGGATCTCGGGATCCTGGTTTTCGAGGTTGATGGTCACCGGTGCCTTGCGCTCGTAGACCGCCAGCACGGTCAGTACGGCTTCAACGGCGCCTGACGCGCCCAGGAGGTGGCCCATCTGCGACTTGGTGGCTGAGACCGCCACGTTGTCTACGTGAGTCCCCAGAGCAGCACGCAGCGCCGTGTATTCGGGCTTGTCACCAACAGGAGTCGAGGTGGCATGGGCGTTGACGTGGACAACGTCCTCGGCCTGGATGCGGCCATCGAACATTGCGGCCTTCAGTGCGCGGGTAGCACCAAGTCCTTCGGGGTCCGGCGCGGTGATGTGGTAAGCATCCGCCGTGACGGACGTTCCGGCCAATTCGGCATAGATACGGGCGCCACGGGCAATGGCGTGTTCCTCGGCCTCGAGGACCAGTGCGCCGGCACCTTCACCCATGACGAAGCCGTCGCGGTCGATGTCGTACGGGCGGGAGGCACGCTCCGGCTCGTCGTTGCGGCGGGACAATGCCTGCATGGAGGAGAACGCGGCCAACGGCATCGGGTGGATGGCAGCTTCAGCGCCACCGCACACTACGACGTCCGCTTTGCCGGAACGGATCAAGTCCAGACCGAGGTGGAGGGCTTCTGTGCCGGACGCGCAGGCCGAAACCGGGGTGTGCGCTCCGGCGCGGGCGCCCAGATCAAGGCTGACTGCTGCGGCCACACCGTTGGGCATGAGCATGGGAACGGTCATGGGCAGAACCCGGCGCGGGCCCTTGTCCCGGAGCGTGTCCCAAGCATCCAGGAGGGTCCAGACGCCGCCGATGCCGGTTGCAAAGGCTACGGCGAGGCGGTCGTGGTCGATCTCTTCGATACCGGAGTCGGACCAGGCCTCACGTGCGGCGATGACACCAAACTGCGTGGATGGGTCCATGCGCTTGGCCTCGACGCGGCTCAGAACCTCAAGTGCCGGCGTCGAGCACCGGGCAGCAAAGTGGACGGGGAGGTCGTATTTGGCCACCCACTCGTCTTCGAGCGTGCGGGCGCCGGAGACCCCTTTCAGCGCGTTCTGCCACATTGTGGGTACGTCGCCGCCGATGGGAGTGGTGGCCCCCAGACCGGTTATGACTACTTTGCGTGCCATGCGATCACTCTCTGTCGGATCAGCCGTCCCTCCTGCAGCTTTCACAAGGGGAGGCAAAAAAATCTTTGGGTGGTATTGCGGCTGTGCCGGGCGCAAGGATGACAATCCCGGCCCGGCACAGCTGGTGTCAGGACTAGGCCTGTGCGTTGGCGATGAAGCTGACGGCGTCGCCGACGGTCTTGAGGTTCTTGACCTCTTCGTCCGGGATGCGAACGCCGAACTTCTCTTCAGCGTTGACAACGATGGTCATCATGGAGATGGAGTCGATGTCCAGGTCCTCCGTGAAGGACTTGTCGAGCTCTACGGCTTCGGTGGCGAGGCCGGTCTCTTCGTTGACGATTTCAGCCAGGCCGGCCAGGATTTCTTCGTTGCTAGCCATTGTTGGCTCCTTTTCTTGTTGTACCGGCTACTGCCGGAAAGGGGGCAAACCGCGGTTTGCGATTTGGGTTTGTAAGTCGTATTCAGTTGGCTTGTGGTAGCCGGGACGAGCCCCGGCTAAGGCAGGACCACTACCTGGGCGCCGAAGACCAGTCCGGCGCCGAACCCGATCTGCAGGGCCAGGCCGCCGCTCAGCTCAGGGTTTTCTTGGAGCAAGCGGTGCGTTGCCAGCGGGATCGACGCCGCGGACGTATTGCCCGCTTGGGCGATGTCGCGGCCGATGACAACGGATTCGGGAAGCTTGAGCTTCTTGACCATCTCGTCGATGATCCGCATGTTTGCCTGGTGCGGGACGAAGGCAGCGAGGTCGCTTGCTTCAATGCCGGCGGCATCCAAGGCCTGCTGGGCAACCTTGGCCATTTCCCAGACGGCCCAGCGGAACACGGTCTGACCGTCCTGGCGCAGGGTGGGCCAAACATCCTGGGTTGCCGAAAGAATGGCGGGATCGTCGATTTCATCGGAGTGCCGGGCTGACTCGCCCAACTTCTTGACGTCCTCGAGGGAGTGGGTCATGCCGATGGCGTCCCACTTGCTGCCGTCTGAGCCCCAGACGGAGGGGCCGATGCCGGGAGTGTCGGACGGGCCAACCACCACAGCACCTGCGCCATCGCCGAGGAGGAACGAGATGGTGCGTTCGTGGTTGTCGATGACATCGGAGAGCTTCTCCGCGCCAACGACCAGGACGTATTGGGCTGCGCCGGAACGGACCAGGGCATCGGCCTGGGCCACGCCATAGCAGTACCCGGCACAGGCGGCCGAAATATCGAAGGCCGGTGCCGGCGTCGCGCCCAAACGTTCGGTGAGTGCAGCAGCAGCCGAAGGCGTGGCGTAAGGGTGCGTCACGGTGGACACGATCACGGCGCCCAGTTGGGACGCTTCGATGCCGGCTTGCTGCAGCGCTTCGCGTGCGGCGCCTTCGGCCATGTCGATGACGCTGACGTCAGCAGCAGCACGGTGGCGGGTGATGATGCCTGTGCGCTGGCGGATCCATTCGTCGGAGGAGTCGATCCACTGGCAGACGTCCTCGTTGGTGACAATGACATCGGGGCGGTAGGCGCCGATGCCGAGGATGCGTGCATTCTCGTTGACAACAGCTTTGTTCAACACGGGAGTGCTCATGCCTGTCCCTCCAATTCTGCGAAGAGCGCGAGAGCCGCGGACAGGTCATCCGGGGTTTTGACAGCAACAGTTTTGACGCCGGGCATGCCGCGCTTGGCGAGTCCGGCGAGGGTGCCGGCAGGGGCCAGTTCGATCACGCCGGTGACACCACGGCCCACGAGGGTTTCCATGCATTTGTCCCAGCGGACGGGACGGGAAACCTGGGCGATCAGGCTGTCGACGGCGGCAGCTCCGGCAGTGACTTCCTTGCCGTCGTAGTTGGACAGCAGGGGAACGGCCGGGTTCTGCGGTGAAAGCGAGGGTTTGAGGGACTCAAGAGCGCTGACGGCCGGAGCCATATGGGAGGTGTGGAATGCTCCTGCAACCTTGAGCGGGATCACGCGTGCCTTGGCCGGCGGGTTCTCTGCCAGGGCCTTGAGTTGGTCGAAGGTGCCTGCTGCGACCGTCTGTCCGGCACCGTTGACGTTCGCGGGCGTGGCGCCGGCGGCTTCGATGGCTGCGAGTACCTCAGCGGGATCGCCGCCCACCACGGCACTCATGCCGGTGGGGGTGACAGCAGCCGCGGCGGCCATGCTGTTGGCGCGTTCCCGCACGAAGTTCATGGCTTCAGTTTCCGTGAGGACACCGGCCAAGGCAGAAGCCGTGATCTCGCCTACGGAGTGGCCTGCGAGGATCACAGGGAGCGTGCTGAGTTCGACGTCGAACAACGACGTGGCAGCTACGAGTCCCGCCGCGACAATCAGCGGCTGGGCCACCGCAGTGTCCTTGATGGTTTCTTCATCCGAGGTGGTGCCGTGGGCCTTGAGGTCAATGCCTGCGATCTCGCTCAGGTTGGCCAGTTGGCCTTCGACGGAGGGGAGTTCCAGCCAAGGGGCCAAAAATCCGGGGGTCTGGGAGCCCTGTCCAGGGCAGACGATTGCAAGCACGTATCCAGCTTTCCAAATTGCCACGTGATCCACTGGTGTTTTGGTACACCAAGCTCACTGGGTCAGTTTGTAGGAAGTCTACAACGGTTCAGTTCTGTGAACGCGACGTATGACGTTCGGGAGCGGCTTTCGGTTGGGCTGAAAGCCGGCCTACCACCAGGGCGGTTTGGAGTACGAAAGCTTCCCTTGGGAGGAGCGGATCCCAGCCCGTGACGTCGCAGACACGCTTCAAACGGTAGCGCACTGTGTTGGCATGGACGAACAGTTCGCGTGCTGTGGCTTCCAAGGAATGCCCCAGCTCGAGATAGGTTCCCAGGGTCTCCACCAAGCCGTTGGAGGCGGCGAGCAGCGGCCGGTAAATGTTCTTGATCAAGGACCTGCGGGCCGCGTCATCACCGGAGACAACGCGCTCTGGAAGGAGGTCGTCGGCGGCAACTGGTCGTGGGGCGGACGGCCACGCACGGGCGGCAGTGAGCCCAGCGAATGCTGCCTGGGCCGAGCTGCTGGCCTCCAACAACGACCCGGCCTCGGGACCATAGACCACAGCCCCCGGCGCAAAAAGCTCACTGAGTTTGAGGTAGGCGGTGTCACGGTCCTGGACACCGCCAAGGATCAGGATGAGCCGGTCACCCTGGATTCCCACCAGGGCGTCCTCGGCGAAACGCCCGGCAGTCCGGCGAAGTTCGCTGACATAGCTGGCGCTTGGTTCCGAGGGCGAATTGCCCACCATCACCGTGAAGCGCTCCTGGGCTTTCCACCCAAGGGCTGCGATCCTGGATCGCAAAGCATCGGTATTCTCACCTCGAAGGATGGCATCCACAATCAGTGCTTCCAGGCGGGTATCCCAGGAGCCGCGGGACTCGGCGGCCCGGGCGTAGACGTCCGCAGCAGCAAAGGCCACTTCGCGCGAATACCGGAGGACGGCTTCGCGAAGTGAGGGCTGGTCCGATTCCGGCGCGATCACCGGAACCTGGTCCTCCACCACCTCCACGACGATGCGGATCAGCTGCAGGGCTTTTTGCAGGCTGATGGATCGGGTCAGTTCTGTGGGGGCGTTGCCGAACACGTCCGTGAGGATCCACGACGGCGAGCTGGGCCGTTCGTACCAGGTCACGAACGCCGCAATGCCGTTCTGTGCCACGAGCCCCAGCGCCGAGCGCTCATCGGAGCTCAAACGGCTGTACCAGGGCAGCGACTTCTCAAGTTGGCGCATGGTGCTGGTGGACAGTTGGCCCACGTTGGCGCGGAGTTGACGCAGAGTTTCGGCCTTTTCAGGCGACAATGCCTGGTTTGCTGCCTTGCGCTTGGTGGTGGTTTTGCTTGGCTCTGCCATGGAATGAGCATACGGCCCATCCCGGGCAAGCTCCATTTGTGAGAAGGCTACAACTTGCGTTGTTGCTGGTCACATGCGCGGGAGTCGTCTTCCCACACGGTTAAACCACGACGGCGGCCGCCACCTTTCGGTGGAAGCCGCCGTTTCGTTGGGTGCTGGAGTAGCCCTTGGTGCCGGACTGCGTCCGAGGGTTTTCCTGCGGTTGTTAGGCGTCGCCGCCTGCTCCGCCGGTGGTGCCGGCGTTGACATCCAGGAGCCGGTACTTCTCGATGGCCTTCTCCAAGGCACCTTCTTCAACTTCTCCCTTGGCGGCAAGGAGCTGGAGGGTTTTGGCGACGATGGAGTGGGTGTCGTTTTTGAAGTAGCGGCGTG
>NZ_JAVTJB010000008.1:0-193699 GCF_031843805.1 Arthrobacter sp. WCS2018Hpa-7 | reverse complement strand
AATCGCCGCCGGATCGCCCATCCAATCAACCCATTTCGGGCCGATAGGCATCGCGAGACTCAGCAAGCCCGCATGATCGGGACTGAACTCGAACGAAAACTGCTCTTCGACATCCTCGATCTGCCAAGGCGATAAGCCAGGAGCCAACGGAACCTTCGCCGCATAAAGCACCTCAATGGCTTCTTCAACAATAGAACTCACGCCATAAATCTAGCCGTAGTGCTACTCGTCCCACTTCAACACGTCCCGCTGCCAGTCTTACCAAGCGTCGGGAAGGGGGTACGTCCAAGCCTCATCACACTCAGCCCCCCAAGCGTGCGGCCGCGTTCTTTTGGATTTCCGCGGCCTTGGCTGAGTAGTCGGCAATGATGCGCAATTCCTCGTCGCTGTAGCCCTCAAGCAAGGCTGTCAGTCCATTCATGAAGTCGTCAAAATATGGCGTTGCGGCAGTAACTTGATCGCCGACCAGCTCTATCAGGACCTTCCGCTTATCCTCGTCATGTCTGACCCTGCGGGCTATTCCCTTGCTTTCCAGGCGCTGCATGAGCCCGGTCACCGAGGCTGGCGCCAGGCCCGAGTGCTGGCCGAATTCTCCAGCCGTCATGGGTCCGAACCGCAGCAGGATGTCTATGGCTTTGCCTTCCGTTGCGGACAATCCGCGGAGTTCGGAGAGCTTTGTGTGGAACATGACGGCCGCCGTCGAGAGTTCCCGTCCGGAAGCGTAAACCGCTTCGAGCAGGGCTTTTCGGGCGTCCAGGTCGAGGTCTGACTGCATCCACCGAGGCTAGCAAGGTATTTCGTGATTCCGAAAGGATTGACCACCCAGAGCCATGGCTATATATTTCGTTTGACCGAACGAAATAATTCTGGAGGCCTTGATGCTGAACTGCATGATCGTTGGTGCCGGTATTGCCGGACTCTCAAGTGGGATTGCGATGCACAAGGCCGGTCATCGGCCTGTCATCTTCGAGGCCTACGGAGAGCCGTCGGATGGCATCGGCGGGTTCCTGACCGTGGCCGTCAACGGTTTCGATGCCCTGGACACTCTCGGGCTCAAAGCCGCGGCGGGCCATTTGGGTTTCAGCACTCCCCTGATGTCCATGTACTTGGGAAGCAACGGTAAACACATCGTTGACTTCGACTACGGAGGGTCTTTGGCTGATGGCACCACCGCCCGGACCATGACTCGATCCGAGCTGTACGGCATGCTGCGGCAAGAAGTGGGCCGGCAGGGCATCCGCATCGAGTACGGCAAGCGGTTGACCGAAGTGGAGGAAATGCCCGACGGCGTAAGGGCCGTTTTCCACGACGGAACCACTGCGCATGGAGACATCGTGGTTGGTGCCGATGGCCTTCACTCACGGGTCAGAAATCTGCTTGACCCCACATCACCGGAACCAAGGAACATTCCATTGCTCAACACGGGCGGCATCGTCCCTGCGGGAGTTCTGCCGCCTGGCCTGTTGGACGTCGAAGCCGGGCGGATGAAGATGGTTTTCGGCAAGCGCTGCTTCTATTGCTACATGCAGGATCCCGACGGCCGGACCTGGTGGTTTGCCAACCCCCTGCAACGGACCTCTGAAGATCCCGCCACCTTTGACTCGGCCGCCCGAAAAGCGTGGTTGACCAAGCTCGTCGCCGGGGACCGCACCATCATGGCAGCCATCATCACCGCAACGGATGACATCATCAGGCCCTACACCACCTCGGACTTCCCAAGCATTCCGCGCTGGCAGCGCGGGAGGCTTGTTCTGGTGGGTGATGCCGCCCATGCAGCTTCGCCGTCGTCGGGGCAGGGCGCATCCATGGCAATCGAAGACGCAGTCACACTGGGTCGTTCGCTCCAAGGGCTGGAGTCGGTGTCAATACCGGAAGCGCTGGCGCGATATGAGAACGAACGCCGCACGCGGGCGGAAGCCGTCGTGGAATGGGGCCGCAGGAATGCGGCGCCGAAGATCCGCGGCCAGTTCAAGCGCGTTTTCGAGGACCTGGTCCTGCCTGCGGTCTTCCGCGGCATTGCACGCAAGTCGGAGGACAACTTCGATTGGGTGTATCGGCATCACATTGAGTGGGACACTGCGACTTCAGGCGTCTACTGAGCGGAAAGATGTCAGGAAGATGGCCGCAACGGAACTGCGGGCCGGGCGTGGACTATGCCGGCCCGCAGCGCTTGGAGTTGTCAGGCGCCCACGTAAGCCGCCAAGTGCTTGCCCGTCAGCGTCGACTTCCCGGCCACAAGCTCAGCCGGCGTCCCGGCGAAAACGATCGTGCCGCCGTCGTGCCCGGCCCCTGGACCCAGGTCGATAATCCAGTCAGCGTGCGCCATCACAGCTTGGTGGTGCTCGATCACAATGACTGATTTGCCCGACTTGACCAGGCGATCCAGCATTCCCAGCAGGTTCTGTACATCGGCCAGGTGCAGACCGGTGGTCGGCTCGTCCAGGATGTAGATCTCACCCTTTTCGGACATCTGGGTGGCCAGCTTCAGCCGTTGGCGCTCACCGCCGGACAAAGTTGTCAGCGGCTGACCAAGGGTCAGATAGCCGAGGCCAACATCCGCCAAACGGTCCAGGATCTTGTGGGCCGCCGGCGTTTTGGCTTCACCTTCCTTGAAGAAGACTTCGGCTTCATCCACAGACATTGCAAGCACTTCTGCAATATTGCGGTCCCCCAGCTTGTATTCAAGAACTGAGGCCTGAAATCGCTTTCCATCGCATTCTTCGCAGGTGGACTCCACGGTCGCCATGACTCCGAGGTCCGTGTAGATGACACCGGCGCCATTACAGGTAGGGCATGCACCTTCCGAGTTTGAGCTGAACAACGCCGGCTTCACACCGTTTGCCTTCGCAAAGGCTTTACGGACGGGTTCCAGAAGTCCGGTGTAGGTGGCGGGGTTGCTCCTGCGCGAGCCGCGGATGGCGCCTTGGTCGATCACCAACACGCCCTCACGAGTCGCCACCGAACCATGGATCAGTGAGCTTTTGCCAGAACCTGCCACGCCCGTGAGGACGCAGAGAACGCCCAAGGGGATATCGACGTCGACATTTTTGAGGTTGTTCGTTGAGGCTCCCCGTATCTCCAGCCGGCCGGTAGCGGAACGCACAGAATCCTTGATCGAAGCACGATCGTCCAAGTGTCGCCCGGTGATGGTGTCGCTCCCCCGCAAACCCTCCAGATTTCCCTCGTAACAGACGGAGCCTCCGCCGGTTCCTGCGCCGGGGCCAAGGTCAACCACGTGGTCGGCGATCGCGATCGTTTCGGGCTTGTGCTCCACCACCAGCACGGTGTTGCCCTTGTCCCGCAATTGCAGCAACAGCTGGTTCATCCGTTCGATGTCGTGCGGGTGGAGTCCGATGGTGGGTTCGTCAAAAACATAGGTCACGTCAGTGAGGGAGGATCCCAGGTGCCGGATCATCTTGGTACGCTGCGCCTCTCCCCCGGACAGTGTGCCGGCAGGCCGGTCGAGCGAGAGATAGCCGAGGCCGATCTCCGCGAAAGAATCCAAAAGGTGCTGGAGTCCTTTCAGGAGGGGCGCCACCGAGGGTTCATGAAGTTCACGGATCCAGCCGGCGAGGTCGCTGATCTGCATGGTGCAGACATCGGCAATGCTCTTGCCGTTGATCTTGGAAGACCGCGCTTCGGGGCTCAACCTGGTGCCCTCGCACTCCGGGCACGTAGTGAACGTGATGGCCCGCTCAACGAAGGCGCGAATGTGGGGCTGCAAGGCGTCCACGTCCTTGCTGAGCATCGACTTCTGGATCTTGGGGATGACGCCTTCGTAAGTGAGGTTGATTCCCTCCACCTTGATTTTGGTGGGCTCACGGTACAGGAGGTCGTGGAGTTCCTTCTTGGTGAACTTGGCGATGGGCTTGTCCATATTGAAGAACCCGGAACCGCTGAAGATCCGTCCATACCAACCATCCATGGTGTAACCGGGAATGGTGAGCGCGCCCTCGCTGAGCGACTTGGTGTCGTCGTAGAGTGCTGTGAGATCGAAGTCGTTGACGGACCCCATGCCTTCACAGCGTGAACACATACCGCCCAAGCGGTTGAACGTTGCTTTCTCTGTCTTGGTTTTGCCCTCGCCGCGCTCTACTGTGATGGCGCCACTGGCCTTCACCGTGGGGACGTTGAAAGAGTAGGCGTTGGGTGAACCGATGTGCGGCTGGCCGAGGCGGCTGAAGAGGATCCGCAGCATGGCGTTGGCGTCCGTGGCGGTGCCAACTGTTGAACGGGGGTTGGAGCCCATGCGCTCCTGGTCAACGATGATCGCCGTCGTGAGGCCTTCCAACACGTCCACGTCGGGGCGGGCCAGCGAGGGCATGAAGCCCTGGACGAAAGCGCTGTACGTTTCGTTGATCATGCGCTGCGACTCTGCAGCGATCGTGGCGAAAACCAAGGAGCTCTTTCCTGAGCCGGAGACACCGGTAAACACCGTGAGCCGGCGCTTGGGAATCTCGATGCTGACGTCCTTCAGGTTGTTCTCCCGCGCACCCTGGACCCTGATGAGATCGTGGGTGTCTGCGACATGCGACTCGGGAAACTCCGTGTCAGTGCTCGCGGCAATAGTCATCATTTCTCCATCTGTGGGGCGGCGCTGCCCAACAGTCCCCCGTCGGCGTCGCCTGGCTATCCGTGACCAACCTCGGTCAGTAAGTTCGATTCTGCCATTGTCTTCCACCGTTTACTCGCTAAGAATGAAGCATGCCGGTATACGTGAGGTCCCTTGAAACCGCAGTTCCGCCAACAATCCTCGTCCAGCAGCAGGCCCGCGAAGTCTTCGCCTCCCAACCAGGCCTGACACGATTGGGAACGCGCCTGGTCACCACCTGTTTCGACTCAGCAGCAATCGACACCCGCTACACGGCCGTTGCCGAACTCAGCCTTGATGCCCACCCGGAGAACCCAAAGTTTTTCGACCCCGAAACCAACAGGGTCCTCAGCCCCAGCACCAAGGTGCGCAACGAAATTTTCGCTACCGAAGCCACCAAGCTGTTTGTGGAGGCCGGAAAGACTGCGGTTGCCCAAGCTTCCGGTATCGACCTCGATGACATTACCCACGTCATCACAGTGTCCTGTACGGGCTTTTTCAACCCGGGCCCCGATTACAAGGTTGTCAGGGCCTTGGGCCTGAACCCTGCCGTTCAGCGCTACCACCTGGGTTTCATGGGTTGCTACGCCGCGTTTCCTGCCCTCAAAGCCGCCAAGCAGTTCTGTGTTGCCGATCCCGAGGCGGTAGTCCTGGTGATCTGTGTTGAACTCTGTTCCCTTCACGTCCGCACGTCCAACGATCCCGACACCATCATGGGTTCAGCCATCTTCGGTGATGGTGCCGCGGCCGCCATCGTGACGGCACGGGAACCAGAAGGCCCTGAACCGGTTATCAGGCTGGATCACTTCGAAACGGTTCTTACCCCTGTCGGCGAGGAAGCCATGGCCTGGAATATCGGCGACGAAGGATTTGAAATGGTGCTGGGCTCCTACGTTCCCCACATCATCGAGGAACACATCACGGGCGCACTTGAACCACTCCTCGCCAGGGAGCCGGAGCTGGCCGGACTCCCTTACCGGGACATCACCCATTGGGCCATTCATCCGGGCGGCCGCAGCATCCTGGACAAGGTGGAGTCCAGGCTGGAACTGACCCAGGAGCAGTTGATTCCGGCTCGGGAGACGCTGCGTGAATACGGCAACATGAGCAGCGCCACGGTGCTCTTCGTCCTGAAGTACATGCTGGGCCAGGCCGCCACCGAACGCGAGGAACGGATCTGTTCCATGGCGTTCGGGCCGGGCCTGACGGTGGAGACGGGCCTCTTCACGCTGGTCTCCCCCGATCTGTGAGTCCTTGGGGGTCCCTTCAGAAGAGGGATCTGTCGTCCGTGGAGGAGATGGACAAGGCTGACTGCGACCCCGATCGCCTCACCCGGACCTATGCCAGGTTTCTGGTGGTCAACAGGCTTCTGTCGAGGTGGCACAGTACCTACCGCCACAGGATCAGGCCGGTGTTGGCTGCCAAGGGTGCAGCGTCGCTTCTGGACATTGGATGCGGCAGCGGTGACGTGGCACGGAGTCTCGCCGGGTGGGCCCGGAAGGATGGCTTCAGCCTCGCGGTGACTGCGATCGATCCCGATGCCAGGGCTTTTGCCTTTGCCTCGAAGGTTCCCGCGATGGAGGGTGTCACGTACCGTCAAGCACACAGTTCCGAGCTCGTAGCAGAAGGGTTGGTTTTCGATTTCGTCATCTCCAACCACATCCTTCACCACCTGGATGCCGGGCAAATCGCCGGTGTCCTCCGCGATTCTGAGGCGCTCAGCGGCGGCCTCGTGCTCCACAACGACCTCAAACGCAGTAACCTCTCCTACCTGCTGTTCATGGTCGGCTTCTGGCCCTTGGGCGTGGGCTCCTACATCTGGGGTGACGGCTTGGTGTCCATCAAACGCAGCTACACAGCCCCGGAACTGGAATCCACCGTTCCGGAGGGCTGGCGGGTCGAGGCAAACGGCCCATGGCACCACCTGCTGGTCCATAAGGAGCGCACGGCCTTTGATCCAAGGGCAGAAAATGTTTGACGTTGTGATCGTCGGTGCCGGACCCGTGGGACTGTTCATGGGAGCCCTGTTGCTTCAACGGGGGCATCAGGTGCGGATCCTGGAACGGAGGTCCAGCCGGAGTGACAGTTCGCGGGCCATCGGTATCCATCCTCCGGCGTTGTCGCAACTGGCCCGCGCCGGGGTTGCCGAAGAGTTGGTTGCCGCCGGCGTCCATATCCGCCGGGGCGTTGCCTACAGCCATGGGCGCATGGTTGCCAGGCTGGCGTTCGACGGCGACCCCGAGTTCCCGTTCATCCTTGCGGTACCGCAGACGGTCACCGAAAAGGTCCTGGAGAGGACCGTCATGGATTTGGACTCCGCGGCGATCGTCCGCGGCGCGGATGTCCAGGAAGTGGTGGATGACTTCAGGTCCGTCCGTGTCGCGGCGGATTCAGCCGCCGGCAGCCTCGAGTTCCGCGCGCGGTTGGTGGTGGCCGCTGATGGGGCGCACTCCGCGATCCGCCAAAGGATTTTGCCGCATTTGCCGCCACGGAGCTATCCGGACTGCTACATCATGGGCGATTTCGCTGATGCCACCCTTCACGGCACGGATGCCGTCCTCTATCTGGAACCGGCCGGGATTGTGGAGTCGTTTCCGCTGCCGGGCGGGGTACGCAGATGGGTGGTGAGGATGGGGTCACCGGACAAGGGCACGACGGCGGCCGGGCTGGCTGAGCTGATCGGCGCCAGAACGGGCGAAGTGCCGGACGCCCGGAGCAACACCATGCTGAGTGCCTTCGAGGTGCGGTCCCGGCTTGCGGCACGAATGGTCCACGGCCGGGTGGTGTTGCTCGGCGATGCCGCCCATGAAATCAGCCCGATCGGTGGTCAAGGCATGAATCTGGGCTGGTTGGACGCTGCGGCACTCGCACCCATCATGGATGCTTCATTGGGTGGGGCCGACGTAGGGCGGCTGCTGGAGCACTTCGAGAGGTCCCGCAGAAAGGCAGCCCAACGGGCTTCGCGTCAGGCCGGGCTCAACATGGCGCTGGGCAGGCCGTTGCCATCGTCGGTCATGGAAGCCCGGAACAGGTTCTTCGCCGGCGTGCTCGGGCTTCCTTCGATAGCAGGGCTGGTGGAACGGCGCTTCACCATGCGTTAGCTATCCGGCGTCGTGTAGTAGCAGTCATACGTATCCTGGCTGACGATCAGCCCGTCCCGCAGCTCAAAGACCGCTGTGCTCCTGGCCCTGATGGTATCGCCACGGTCCCAGTGCGGCAGGTCAAGGAGCAGCGTGGCGGACCAGTTCATCTCGAGGACCACGCGGTCACCTTCGCTGGTGCTGCGGACTACCTCGAATCGCTGATCGGCAACAATGTCCTTGCTGTGGTCGGCGCCGGCCAGAGTGTCCTGCAGGTTCCTTGTGGAACCTGTTTTGGACAAGGCGTGGGGCCACTCAGTGAGTTGAAAGTCCTCGGCAAGGTAAGGCCGCAGCTCAGCAGCTCCACCGCCGGCTTCAACAGTTCTGACGAACCCGAGTACACGGTCCAAAGAAGATGAATCGGTCATTCGTCGAGCCTAGCCCAACGCAACGCACACCCGTGGCGATAGGCTCGTGCCATGAACCATCAACCTCATCACGAGGCCGCGAGCCCAGCCACGGACTTGAACCCCACCCAGATCCGGGACGCTGTCCGCAGATTGCTCGATGCGGAAGAACTTCCCCCGATCGTCCAGGCCGGACACCCCGTGCTGCGCCAACTCGCCGCACCGTACGATGGCCAGCTGGACGATGTTGAACTGATGGCCTTGGTGGATCGGATGCGCGGGGTTATGCATGACGCTCCCGGCGTCGGGTTGGCTGCTCCCCAGCTGGGCATCCCCCTGCAGCTGGCCGTGCTGGAGGATCAGTACGATCTCGACCCCGCATCCGCCGCGGTGCGGCATCGGGAGCATATGGAGTTTTTCGCCATAGTGAACCCGCAGTGCCGTCCGCTGGGGGTGGAGACGGCCTCCTTCTATGAGGGCTGCCTGTCCGTCAACGGTTACCAGGCAGTGGTGACCCGTTACCGGAATGTAGAGCTGAGCTACGTTACAACCGCGGGTGAGCCTGTCGAGGAATGGTTCTCAGGCTGGCAGGCACGCATTGTGCAACACGAGACGGACCACCTCCTCGGCACGCTGTACCTGGACCGTGCCGAAATCAGGTCGTTGTCCAGCAATGCGGAGCACTCAGCCCGGTGGGCTTCGCCTGGGATCGAGGATGCACGCCGGAGCCTGGGTTTCCTGCGCTGTTGGCCCACCCCAGGCTAAGCGGACCCCTAAGCCTCCACGTGATTCGATGCAGTAGGCAGGTACCGGGCCCACCAGCCAAGGATGTGGTCAAAGCGCTGCCTCCGGTGGTGCGGCGTCCCGGATCTGGACAATTCGTGGTCCTCGCCCGGGAACACCAACAAAGCGGTGTCAACTCCCCGGGCCTTCAGGTGTGAGTAGTAGCGCTGCCCTTGTTCGATGGGGCATCGAAGGTCGTTTTCGCTGTGCACCACCAGCGTTGGGGTTTCGACCGCACCTACAACTGCCATGGGACTTTGGGCCGTCATCTGCTCAGGAGTGCCACCGGTGTACTCACTGCCGAAAAACCAGCCAATATCAGAGGACCCCGCGAAGCTGACCGGGTCCAGGAAGCCGCGTTCCACGATCGCAGCTTTGAAGCGGTGATCGTGGGCGATGGTCCAGGCGGTCAGGTAACCCCCGTAGGAACCACCCATGATGCCCACCCGGTCCTTGTCCAGCACCGCGCTATGGGCGGCCAGGGCCGCGTCCAGGAACGCCAGCACGTCCTGCATGTCCACAGTTCCCATGCGCTCCTTGAGGGCGCGGCCGTGCGTTTGGCCGTAACCGGCTGAGCCACGCGGATTGCACATCACCACTGCGTATCCAGCAGCAGCGTAAACCTGCGCTTCATCGAAGAATGATCCGGTGTACTGGGCGAACGGACCACCGTGGATGGACAGCAACACCGGATGCGGTCCGGGCCCGTCCGGCAGGACCAGCCAACCATGCACCGGATGCCCATCAGAGGATGTGGCCTCGAAGTCCAAAGGTTCGCTGACCCGCGAATTGTTCCTGAGTGCGGCTGAGAAATCGGTCAGCAAGCGCAGCTCCCCGCGTACCAGGGAAGCGACGTCGCCCACGGTTGATGCGTCGGAGAGACTCACAGCGATCTCACCGTTGGCGGCAACCGTTGCACCAATGACCACCCTGGCACCATGAACCAGCGGCATGATCTCGCCATCGGCGGGAACGTCAAGCAGTTCAACGCTGCCCAGGGCCGTGTTCAGGACAAGCACGCTGGCAGGTCCGCTCGGTTCCAAAGGCCCTGAAACGTCCAGGTGTTCTCCATCGGTCAGGGCTTCTGCTTCTCCCCCTCCAACCGGCATGACGTGGAGGACGCCGTTTCGGGCAACGAAGTCCTTTCCTGTCATCCCCAGATCCTGGGCGGTATAGAAGAGCCAGCGTCCGTCCAAGGAGGCGCGGACGCCGGTGACGGTTTGAAGACCGGCGTTGGATGGTTCGACGACGGACGGCTCACCTCCGCCGGCGTCCACCCTGTAAACAGAGGTGACAAGATCGTCGTCGTGCCCTTCATGCAGCGCAGCCACGAAATAGAGCTGCGAGCCGTCGGCAGAAAAGCACGGGGACTCGTGGTCTGAATCGCCGAACGTCAGTTGCTTGGCCGCTGGAATGCCGGGCGCCGCAGGTGCCGGCTGTTCGTGGGCCGCCCGCCCGCGGGGCGCTACTGCAGGCTCACCGCCCAACTCCGGAACCTCAACAACGAAGAGATGCTGGCGCTGATCGGAGGTGTAACCCAGACCGTTCATTCTGTACTGGTTCGCTGTGAGCAGTCGGGCATCCTCGCCGCCGGAGGTCACACCGTCCACCGTTCCGTAACGCCCTTGTTCCGGGACGCGGGCCAGGAAAGCAATCCGGTGCGAATCGGGTGCCCACACGAAGCCCGCCACTCCAGTGTGCTGATCCGTGATCCGTTGCGGTTCGCCGCCGGCAGCCTCCACGACGAACAGTTGCGGCTTGCCGTCGGGATCGCTCCTGAGGAAAGCCAAGACGAGGCCGTCGGGTGAGAAGGCCGGCGAACTGTCCTTGAAACCGCGCGTAATTCGGCGCGGGTGCTTGGTGATGTCCATGGGGACCGTCCACAACTGGCCAACATAAGTGTCAGCGTCAAAATCGGGCCTGGTGACAGAAACCACCGCCTTGGTCCCGTCCGGGTGGATGGCAGGGGCGGACACGGAGTTCAGCAGGGGCAGTTGCTCGGGTTTCACGAGGGTGAGCCTAGCCCGGGAGCCCGGTGCGCGGCACCTGACACTCCGTCCAGCCGTAGGATTGAAGCCATGTTGTCCGACGCCGTCGCTGCCCTCCGTTGTCCCCTGTGCCAAGGGGCGCTCCAGCTGAGGGAAGATCCGCAGAGGACGCTGGCCTGCGGGTCCGGGCACCTTTTCGACTCCGCCAAACAGGGTTACTTCAACTTGTTGACGGGCAAAGGCACAGTCTTTGAAGCCGACACTGCCGACATGGTGGCTGCACGTCACCGATTCCTGGACGCAGGCCACTATTCTGCTTTGGCCGCCGCAGTCGCAGAAGAAGCGGCAGGGGCGCTCGGCTTTCCCGGCGCGGTGGTGCTGGATGCCGGCACTGGCACCGGGCACTATCTCCATTCAGTGATCGAAGAATCCGGGGCTGCGGCAATCGGCCTGGACATCTCCAAGTTCGCGCTCCGCAGGGCGGCCCGGCTTAACCCCCAGGCGGCAAACCTCGTGTGGGACATTTGGCGTCCATTGCCGGTGGCCGACAATTCGGTGGACGTGGTCATGGTGGTCTTTGCCCCGCGCAACCCAGCCGAGTTTGCGAGGGTCATCCGCCCCGGCGGCAAACTGATCGTGGTGACACCCAGGCCGGGCCATCTTGCCGAGGTTGCTGCCAGGACGGGAATGCTGGGCATCGAGGAGGGCAAAGAGGGACGCTTGGTTGACACTATGAAGGGGTATTTCAGTCCCACTGCGGTGTACGGCCTGGACGTGCCTTTGGAGCTGACCGGCCTGCAGATGGGCGACCTCGCGTACATGGGTCCCGCCGGCCACCATCTCCGGGACCAGGGACCAGTGGACCATCCCGCCGGTACCGTGGCCACTACGGCGAAATTCCGGATCAACGTGTTTACCGTGTCCTGACGTGGGACAGCGCATCGGGCTAGGATGGAAGAACAGCGACTGTGATCCCGCCCGCGGGATCCGGGACCAAGGGGGAAATGATGTTCGAATGGCTCGGCGAGAATTGGTGGGCACTCTGGCTCACGGTCTTCCTCGCGTTCGCAGTGGTGGAAATGCTCACCCTGGACCTCTTCTTCATCATGCTGGGCGGAGGAGCCCTCGCCGGGCTGGTAGCTGATTTTGCCGGCGCGGATTTCTGGCTTCAAATCGTCATTTTCTGCGTGGTTTCCCTCCTCATGATCGCCTTCGTGCGGCCCGTCGCGCTGAAGCACCTGCACAAGGGTCCCGAAGAACAGCGGTCCAACATCGACCGGCTGATTGGCCAGCCGGCTCTCGTCATCGAAGCCGTGAGCGGCACCAGTGGACTCGTCAAAATCGGCGGCGACGTCTGGAGCGCCCGTAGCACCGCCGGAGTCATCGATGCCGGAGCCACAGTTCAGGTCACCAAAATCGACGGCGCGACGGCGGTAGTCACCTCGCCTGCCGAAAACAGCCCGCGCTGACAACGCGCCTTGAACTCACGCGGTTCGGCAACGTGGCCGGACCGCCGCATCAAACCACGCAATTGGGGAACGAAGGAGATGTATGGACGGCTTAGGAGGAACAGCAGCAGCAATTGTGCTGATTGTTCTCGTTATTTTTGTCATCATAGTGTTGGTCCGCTCGGTCAGGATCATCCCGCAGGCCCGCGCCGGCGTCGTTGAACGGCTCGGCAAATACCAGCGCACGCTGAACCCGGGCCTGACCATCCTGATCCCGTTCGTCGATCGGCTCCTGCCGCTCCTCGACCTCCGCGAACAAGTGGTGTCCTTCCCGCCGCAGCCGGTCATCACTGAGGACAACCTGGTGGTCTCGATCGACACAGTGGTCTACTTCCAGGTCACTGACCCCCGGGCGGCTACGTATGAGATCGCCAACTACATCCAGGCAGTCGAGCAACTGACAACCACCACGCTCCGTAACGTGGTGGGCGGGCTGAACCTCGAAGAAGCGCTCACATCGCGCGATCAGATCAATGGTCAACTCCGTGGCGTCCTTGACGAAGCCACGGGCCGTTGGGGAATCCGTGTCTCGCGCGTGGAGTTGAAGGCGATTGATCCGCCCCACTCCATCCAGGACTCGATGGAAAAACAGATGCGCGCAGAGCGGGATCGTCGTGCGGCCATTCTGACCGCCGAAGGTACCAAGCAGTCGCAAATCCTCACTGCCGAAGGCCAGCGCCAGGCGGCCATTCTCGCAGCTGAGGGTGATGCAAAGGCAGCCATCCTCCGCGCCGACGGTGAAGCCCAAGCCATCCAGAAGGTCTTCGATGCCATTCACAAGGGCAACCCGGACCAGAAGCTTCTTGCTTACCAGTATTTGCAGACCCTCCCGAAGATCGCCGAAGGAAGCTCGAACAAACTCTGGATCATTCCCAGCGAAGTCGGCGAGGCGCTCAAAGGCATCGGCGGCGCCCTCGGCGGGAACAACGGGGACTCCCCCGTTGGCCTCTTCGGCGGCAACGACGACAGCAAGGCTTCCGCTCCCACAGCGTCCGCGGAGCACGCAAGGCCTGCTGAATAACCAAAGGTTACGGCGCTACGAGCGGTCAGCCACTGCGGCTGGCCGCTCGTTGCGTGTCGCGGCTTTTGAGTACTAGGAGATGTTCCGCGTATAATGGGATATTTGTCCGGCTGGTTCAGCGTGGATGGAACATAAAAGCTTGGCCAGGCGTTGCAATTAGTGATGCAAGGTGTGCAGAAGTAGTCCGTAAGGATCGTGAAAACGGCTTACGGCCAGCGCGGGGTTCCTGCTCCGCGTACAGACAGAGGGAGTAATCATGAGCGATCGCAGCCTGCGGGGTATGCGTCTTGGCGCCCAAAGCATGGAAACCGAATCCGGCGTTGAACCGGCACCGCGCCAGCGGGTCGAGTACCGTTGCGAGGACGGCGAACAGGTCTTCGTGACCTTCTCCTCCGAGGCCGAGATTCCCCCGGTCTGGGTTTCCAAGACCGGCAAGGAAGCTCTTCTGGTTGATGGCGAGCGTCCTGTGGACGCCAATGAGAAAGCCGTCCGTACCCACTGGGACATGCTGCTGGAACGCCGCAGCCTGCCTGAGCTGGAGCAGATCCTGGAGGATCGTTTGAACATTCTGCGTGAGCGCCGTGGAGAGCGCCGCTCCGCTTAGTCTGCAACCCAGACAAGAAAAATTAGACAAGAAAGGCCGGGCCTGCTTCCCTTGGGAACCAGGCCCGGCCTTTCTGTTGGAGAAACTACTTGTCTATTGGAGGACTACTTTGCCGTGGCAGGCGACTTGCGGGTGAGCTTGGCCCAGCGAGCGGCCAGTCCCCACCTGGTGACGTTGATCATGGCTTCCACCACGATGTTGCCGCTCATCTTTGATGCACCAAGCTCCCGCTCCACAAAGGTAATGGGGCGTTCCTCGATGCGCAGGCCAAGCTTGGCCACCCGCCATGCGAGGTCCACCTGAAAGCCGTAGCCAACCGACTCGACTTCATCCAGGTTCAGGGCCTCCAAGGTGCTGCGCTTGAAGGCGCGGTAGCCACCGGTGACGTCCTTCATCTTCACGCCGAGCATGATGCGGGCATAGGTACTGCCGATACGTGAAATGGCTTGGCGGTAGAGCGGCCAGTTGACCACGCTGCCACCGGGGACCCAGCGTGAGCCCATGGCGAGGTCGGCTCCGTCCTTGACGGCATCCAGCAGCAACGGCAACTGTTCCGGCTTGTGCGAACCGTCGGCGTCCATTTCCACCAAGACGTCGTACCCTGCGGCGAGCCCCCACTTGAAGCCGGCGATGTAGGCCGCACCAAGACCCTCCTTGCCCTTGCGATGCAGCACGTGAACCTGGTGGTCCGTGGCAGCAAACTCATCGGCAAGCTGTCCGGTACCATCAGGGCTGTTGTCGTCAACCACCAAAACATCGGACTCGGGAACTGCTGCGCGCAGCCGCCCCAGGGTTACCGGGAGCGATTCGAGCTCGTTGTAGGTGGGAATGATCGTCAGGACACGCAAGAAGAGGCCTTTCCTTGATGGAGCGGTCAGTGTGCCGGGCCAGCCGTGGCGGCTGGCATTCTGGCGCAACTCTCCATTATAGGACGCCGCGGCGCACTCCTTTGGCGGCTGTGGCCTGGGACACAGGCGGAGGTGCCGGAGGCCGCATGCCGCGGGCAGGTCCACAAGCCCAGGTCCAGTGGCGCCGGGCAACTGAGTCCCGAACGAACTGTTTTCTGGGTCGCTGCGGACCTGCCCACCTGTTTGCCGCCACCATGAATGTCCTCCGGTCGCGACCGGACCGTCAAACCGTGGCTTTCGCCCCCGGGCTGATCATCCGTTGAGCCTCAATGCTACGGACTCCCCCCACGCTGTCAACCGGCCGGTGACCTGCGGATCCTGGCATCGACCCAGTTCAGCAGGGCAATCGCGGACCGGAAATTGATTCCCCTAAACCCGGAGCGACTCGTGGGCGAACAGCTCCTGTCCCTCACGGACAGTCTGCAAGCACCGGGGGTCGCTGCCGGTATCCAGTGCAGGCAACAGCGGTGTCCGGGCCCGGGGATCCGTGCTCCAGGACTGGACGCGGCTGTCTGCCACCTGGACCATCAGCTCCTCGACTTCCCACACAGCGAAACTGGCGGGTGCACCAGGCACCAGTTGGCCCATCAGGGGGTTGCGGTGCTTCGCGGCACGCCAGCCGGCGCGGGTATGTCCCAGGAACGCAGCCCTGGCGGATATCCGTTGTTCCGGGTTGCTGTGTTCCAGGCAGGCGCGAACGCTGGACCATGGCCGCAAGGGCGTGACAGGACTGTCGCTGCCAAAGGCGATGGGGACACCGCTCGCGTAGAAGGATGCAAAGGGGTTCATGGCCTTGCTTCGACCTCCAAGACGCTGCGCGTAGAGCCCGCCTGGAGCGCCCCACGCGGCGTCGAAGCCAGGTTGCACGCTGACAGTGATGGAGTACTTGGCCAGTTTGTCGATGGCGGACTGATCGGCCAGTTCAACGTGCTCCAGTCGGTGGCCCGCGGCCCGGATCCGCTGCTCCCCTACCTCAGCTGCGGCAACGTCCAAGGCTTCAAGAACAGCGGCGAGGCCGGCGTCGCCAATGACATGGAAGCCCGCCTGGATGCCCAGCTGGGAAGTCGCAACAAGGTGTCTGGCTGCATCATCGACCGGGAGGTACAAGCTGCCGCGGTTCCCGGGCGCATCGGAATAGTCATCCAAGAGGGCAGCAGTTCGGGAACCAAGCGAACCGTCGACGTTAAGGTCTCCGGCGAGGCCCAGGACCTTGGTCCCCAGACCGCCCAGAATTTCCTCGGCGTGTTCAACAGACGAGGCCAGCTCTCCCCAGTACGGAAGCACTTCAGGGCTGCCGCCGAGGTCGTTCCACGACGCTGCCAGGCGCAGGTCGTCCGGGCCGCAGATGTGGGGTGCTGACATTTCGGCCATTGCCACATAGCCATGGGACGCCGCTTCCCTGAGGGCGCGTTCTTGGAGTCCACGACGCTCCGCTTCGGGGAACTGCCTGACCGTCAGGCGCGCTGCAGTATGCGCTGCACGCACCACCCGTGCACCGCCGGAGAACCCGTCCACCCCTTTCAGCCCGGCAGCTGCGGCCAGAGATGAAGAAATCAGGGCTGAGTGGACATCAATGCGGGAGAGGTAGACCTGCCGTCCAGCCCCTGCGCGATCGAGTTCTTCGATGGTCGGCAGCGAGGAGTCGCTCCACGCTGTCTCATCCCAACCGTGCCCCACAATGGTGCCGTTGCCAGCGGCGGTGGCAACGGCGTCGAGCAATTCCTTGGCTGAACGCACTGTGGCAAGGTCCACGCCGGAAAGGGCAAGGCCTGTTTCCGTGAGGTGCGCATGCGAGTCCACAAAACCGGGTGCAAGGAGGGCGCCGCGGAGATCGATGATCTCCATGGACGAGTCAGCAATGGACGTGGCGGCCTGCTCGGAGCCCACCCAGGCGACGGTATCGCCGTCCACCACCATGGCGGTGGCAAAAGGGTCAGCGGCCGTATAGATGGAACCGTTGCGGTACATGGTGACCTTGCGGTCCCCTGCAGGGCGGTGTTGGCCGGCTGGCACGCCTGGCTGGTTCATGCGTTGTGCTCCTTGAGCGTTGAAAACAGTCAATCAGTGAGGTGCGGCGCTAAGCCACCGTGGAGTAGGCAACAACTCCGCGGCGAACCAGTTCGATGGCCTCGCGGCAGATCCGTGCCGCTCTGGGGTCAAGTTGCGGGATCTTGGCCAATTGGTCAAGGAGGTCCACTACCTGTTTGGCCCAGCGGACAAAGTCACCGGCAGCGAGGTCGGTACCGCTCAGGACATCTTGAAGATGGCGGCCCTTGGCCCACTTGTACATGGGCCACATCAGTCCAAGTTCCGGCTCGCCCGTCAAGGGGAGTCTGTGGTGTTCCTCGGTGTCCTCCAGCTGGGACCATTCGCGGATGACGATATCCACGGCGGACTCCAACGAAACACTGGGCATCTTGGGCCGCAGGCCGCGGTCTTCGCGTTTGGCTTGGTAGACAAGCGTGCTGGCCAATGACGCCAACTCGGCGGCATCGAGATCGTTCAGGGCCCCGCGCCGGACCGACTGGGAAATAAGCAGATCCTTCTCGCCATAGATCCGGCGAAGCCGCTGCCCGTCGACGCTGATGGTGACGTGGCCGGCGTCGTTCGTCTCCAGGTAGCCATACACGGAGAGCACATCACAGACGCGGTCGAACGTTTTGGCGATGGTGTTGGTGCGGCTCTGGATCTGGCGGACCAGTCCATCGGTTTCCTTACGCAACTTCCACCAGCGCTCCGACCACCGGGCGTGGTCTTCCCGTTCGCTGCAGCCGTGGCAGGGGTGGGCCCGGAGCGCGCGCCTCAGATCAGTGATCTTCTTTTCCTGGTCCGGCAGGCGGGCCCCCAGTCCGAAGTCTTCGTGCCTGCTGTTGCGGCGGCTGTGCGGTGCATCTTCACTGATGGCGTGGCGCATGGAGGAGGCGAGGTCGCGGCGCGCCTTGGGCACCTTGGCATTGAAGGACTTGGGTATGCGGATCCGCGTCACGGGCGAGACCGGTCCCTCGAGGTCGTGCACGCCGATCCGGCGGAGCTGGTTATCCGAGGTAAGCACCGATGGCCGGGGTTCACGGGCATTCGGATCCACTTCGAGAACAACCGCATGGCCGGCCAGCCTGCCGCTGAAGATGCTGATGACATCGCCGGGGATCAGGCGGGCCAGGGAGTCGGCGACGTGGGACTTGCGGGCACGCTGATGGTCGGGGGCCGCGAAATTCTCTGCGTCGCTCAGCTCGCGGCGGAGTTTTGCGTACTCGGTGAAGTCACCCAGATGGCATTGCATGGATTTGGCGTAGCCAGCCAAAGACTCTTCGCGCCCCCGCACCTGCCGGGCAATACCGACCACTGAGCGGTCTGCCTGGAACTGCGCGAAAGAGGACTCCAAAATTTCGCGGGCGCGAACACGGCCAAACTGGGCAATCAGATTGATGCTCATGTTGTAAGTGGGCCGGAAGCTGGAGTTCAAGGGGTACGTGCGCCGTGAAGCCAGACCTGCCACAGCCGCGGGGTCGGTCCCCGGCTGCCACAGCACCACGGCATGGCCTTCGACGTCGATGCCCCGGCGTCCTGCCCGGCCCGTCAGCTGGGTGTACTCCCCCGCCGTGATGTTGACATGGGCTTCACCGTTGAACTTTTCCAGTTTCTCCAGCACGACGCAGCGGGCCGGCATGTTGACACCCAGGGCCAGCGTTTCAGTGGCGAAGACGGCCTTGACCAAGCCATCGGCAAAGAGCTTCTCAACCACTTCCTTAAAGGTGGGCAGCATGCCTGCATGGTGGGCGGCAAAGCCCCTGACCAGTCCGTCGCGCCAGCCCCAGAAACCGAGCACATCGAGATCGTCCGCAGGAATTTCGTGACTGGCTTCGTCCACGCGCTGGGCGATGATCTGTTGTTCACGCTCCGTTGTCAGCCATAGCCCGGACGCTGCACACTGCGCGACGGCAGCGTCACAGCCGGCCCTGGAGAAAATAAACGTAATGGCCGGCAGCAGATCCTGGCGCCTGAGGCTCTCAATGACCTGGGGCCGGCTTGCCTTGCGAACCGGGCTGCGCTGTTCTGACTGCTGGCGTTCATCGCGGTATCGGTCCTGACGACGGCGGCTGCGTCCCCCGTGGCCAAAGCGGCCGCTCATGTTCATGCGGCTCTCGGAACGGGCCATGGCCAGGAGATCCGGATTGACCTCAAACTCCGGCCCGGTAACAGCCTGCTGGACTTTGGCAGCGGAGGAACGCTTGGCATGGACGGTCCGCCGATCCGTGGGGGCGGGTTCGCTGGCTACCTCGGCGGCCTCGGAAATATCCGGCACCTCAGTCTCGGGTGCGCCGGTGGCCTGCGGCGCAATTTCATCAAAGGTGGTGTCGCCGGCGAAGAGATCAACTATTTCGCGGCCCACCATGACGTGCTGCCACAACGGCACGGGCCGGTGTTCGGAGACAATGACATCGGTATCCCCCCGGACAGTGTCCAGCCAGGCGCCAAACTCTTCAGCATTGGAAACGGTGGCACTGAGTGAAGCCACCTGGACCTCGCTGGGCAAATGGATGATGACTTCTTCCCAGACTGCACCGCGGAAGCGGTCGGCCAGGTAGTGGACCTCGTCCATCACCACAAACCCCAAGTCGCCCAAGGTCTCCGAGTCTGCGTAGAGCATGTTCCGCAGGACTTCGGTGGTCATGACCACCACAGGAGCGTCGCCGTTGATGGTGGTGTCGCCTGTCAGCAAGCCAACGTTCGCAGCGCCGTATTTTGATGCCAGTTCCGAGAACTTCTGGTTGCTCAGCGCCTTGATGGGCGTGGTGTAGAAAGCCTTGAGGCCGCGCTCAAGGGCAAGGTAGATCGCGAACTCCCCCACGATGGTCTTGCCTGCGCCCGTGGGTGCTGCCACCAGGACGCCACGGCCCTCCTGAAGGGACCTGCATGCCTCGCGTTGGAAGTCGTCCAGGTCAAAATCCAAGGAGCGGGCGAAAGCGCCCAGATAGGTTTTCGACTCAGCAGCCCGCTGGGCTGCAGCCTGGTAGTTCTCTGATGGTGATGGAGACCCGGATATGGAGGACATGCATCAAGCCTAGTGGCCCACGGTCTAGAGATTCTCCAGATCGGTCGCCGGGGTGGCGATGTCTGCCGTGGCTTCAGTCTCAGCTGCCTTCTTGATGGCTCGGCGCTCACGGCGACGGTCGTTAAGGACGCAGACTCCAATGGCCGCAAAGAACAGGAGCAGCATGGGTGCTGCCAGATAGAACATGCTCATGGCGTCAGCGCCAGGAGCGGCCATGGCAGCAAACAAGCAGACCAGGAAGATGGTAATGCGCCAACTCTTGATGAGTTGCTTGCCCTTGACGATCCCGGCGAGGTTCAGTCCAACGAGCACCACGGGTACCAGGAAGGCGATGCCGAACGCCAGCAGAAGCCTCAGGACAAAGGCCAGGTAGATCTCGGCGCTGATGAAGTTTGACCCACCTTCGGGAGTGAAGTCGGTCAGCACGCGAACGGCGTTGGGCAGCACCAGCCAGGCGAGGAGCACTCCGCCGATGAACAGGGGTACGGCTGCTGCCACGAAGGACAGCGCCAAGCGCCGCTCCTTCTTGTGCAGCCCGGGCACAATGAAGGCCCAGAGCTGGTAGATCCATACGGGACTTGCGAGGAGCACGCCAAGGAAGACCGAGACCTGGACCATCAGGTCAAATGAGCTGGCCACTCCGTCAAAGTTCAGGGTGGCGGCGCGCCCCTCCTTCTCGTTGAGGTCCTTGATCGGTTTGATCAGGGCCTCCAGAAGTGGCTGGTAGACGATGAAGCCCACCACGGTGCCCAGGATGATGCCGATTGCAGCCTTGAAGAGCCGGTTCTTCAGTTCCTTGAGGTGGTCAAGGAGCGCCATCCGGGCTTCGGGGTTGGCCTTGCGCCCCTTCGTTTCTACCACTTCTCTTTAGACGCGGTTGGAGGGCGGAACGTCAGTCTCGCCGTTGTTCTTGGCCTTAGCGTCCGGGTGGCCTACTACCTTGCCTTCAACGGCGTCGGAAGCGTCCTGGGAGTCCTTCGTTTCGGAAGAACCGTCCTTCTTCATTTCCCGGACTTCAGACTTGAAAATGCGCATCGACTGCCCAATGCTGCGCGCCATGGACGGCAGCTTCGGCGCTGCGAAGAGCACCAGAGCCAGGACGATGATGATGATGAGATGCCAGCCTTCGAGCCTCATGTGGGGAGGTCCTTTCCTTTTGGATACATCCTACGTCTATCTGAATTCAATGTCGTGCAGGGATTGGGGTTGACCCCGTTCTGCTTTGCGCTTGACGCGCCTCTGGCGACGAACTTCCTGGCGGAAGGCTTTGGCCGTCAGGTAATCATGACGCATCTGATCCGGTGAGGCAAAAATTGCGGACCCCGGCTCGGGGCGGTCTTCCGCGGTTTCAACGTCGGAGGTTTCGGCCGCAGGTGAAAGGTTGCTGAAACGTTTACCCGCGTCGCCCAGTTCATGAACAGTTGACATGAATTTTCTGAACAGGCGATACCCCAGCGTCAGGTGAAGCAGCAACGACAGGGCTATGAGCGCGATCCACAACAGGATCCAGAACCACCAAGGCATCTGAGTAGTCTAGCCAGCCGCGCCGTCGGACGGAGAGTCGTACTGCTGCACGGCCAAGTTAAGCCATGCCCTGGTTTGCTCGCGCAGGGCCTCAGGGTCCACGATCCGGACCGAACCGCCGTGCTGGGAGACGAACATCGGCAGCCACTCCGCCGTGCCAAACCGCACCTCGGCGAGGAGGCCGCCGTCGGACAGTTGCGCCGTGCGCTCCGCGTAATAGTCATCCGCCAGCCCCACACCCTGCCTTGTCAGGTGGATCACTACCAGGACGTCATCATCGCTGGGCGTAAACAAGCGGGCAGGGAAGTCCTGCCCGGCAGTGGCTGTGCCTGAGGCAGGGCGTCCGTTCGGTTCGACGATTTCCACCCTGTCCAGGCGGAAGTTCCTGATCCCGGCCTTGCTGTGGCAATACGCCTCGAAGTACCACGTGCTGTCCAACGAATAGAGCCGCAAGGGGTCAACGTCGCGTTCCGTCAGCTCATCCCGCTGCCGGGAAAGATACTTCAGGTGCAACTGCCGGCCGTCCCTGATGGCTTGGGTAATGACGGCGAACGCCTGCGATTGTTCTGGCTCGACGGATTGCCCGGCTACTGCGCCTGCCAACCGTCCTGCCTGCCCTGCAGCACCAGTCAGCTTGAGGGTGACGGATTCCAGCGCACTCCCGGGCTCGTCTTCGGAGACGCCGGCCAGCGCCGGAAGGTCTCCCAGCATGGCCAGGCCGGTCAGCAAGGCAGCGGCTTCATCCTCGCTGAAGCGTACCGGGCGGTTCAGGTCAAGGTGTTCGGAGATGTACACATGGTCGTTCTCCCATTGAATATCCAGGAGGTCATCCGGATATCCCTCAGGGAGTCCAGAACAGATGAGGATCTTGAGATCGTCAATCAGCGCCTTGCGGGTGATGCCGAAGTGGTCTGCCACTTCCTGGATATGGAGTCCCTGGTGATGGACCAGGAACGGGACCAACTGCAGCATCCTGGCCAGTTGGTCCTCCGAGGTCCGCTTTCGGGCACGCTGCGCCCGGGCGACCTCCGGGAACGCCACAGGTACGGGCGGTTGAGCGTCGAAGTCAAGGGCACCTTGGAGGCGGCGCACGACGGCGGCGCGCAGTTCAGCCGGGCCGTCCACCTTTACCTGGGGACCGTAAGATGCCAGCTCTTCGGCGAGTACCTCGGGATCGCGGAACTCCACCATGACGCGATCACGGTGCGTATCGACGGATGTTGTTTCGACGCCTCTTTTGCGCAAGGCAAGCAGGCGGTCCTTGTCGACGGAGAGAGTGGCCCGCTGCAAGGGTAATTCATGGAGGGCATCCAGCTCGGCCCGGGCATTGAAACCGACCGGAGGCTCGAAGCTGCTCCCGGGCACCAAGGTGACAGCGGTAGTCATGCGTGAAAGCCGGAAGAGTCTCTTGGCTCCTCTCCCCCGGTCAAAGCCCACGAGGTACCACTGGCCAAAGCGGCTGCCCAGTCCCCACGGTTCAACCTCGCGGACTTCTTCACGCCCGGTACTGACGGCGAGGTAGCCGAAACGGACCGGATGGTTGCCGTGCATGGCTGCCACGACGTCGTCGAAGGCCTGTCCTGCAGGTTTAATCCGCGGCTGGACACCGGCGGGAAGATCCACTTCCGTGAAGCCTCCTGCGGCTTGCAGCTTGCGGACGGCGTTGGCTGCCGCGGAGCCAAGCGCTGCCCGTTCCCACAACTGCGCGGCGAGAAGCAACACGGTGCATTCTGCAGGCGTGAGGCTCACATCAGGCAGCCGGTTGGAGTCCTTGCCGATGCGGTAGCGCGTGGAGGCAGGGTCATCGACGCCAAAATGGCGCGGATCGGTGAGTGTCTCGATCTCAAAGCCAAACTGTTTCAAGTCCACTTTGTCGCGCTCGAACATGCGCCCAAAGGCAACGTCATTCTCTGCGGAATCGTGATAGACCTTCTCGCGCAGGACGGAGCGTGGAAGGCCCACCCGGGTATTGAGCAAAGCCAGGAGAAGGTTCAAAAGTCGTTCGGTGCGGGATGCGGACACGGTTGCTACGTTACTAAAGTCCGGCGGGAAAGCAGCAAGGCGCGTCACCGACCGGTAAAACCGGAAGGTAACGCGCCTTGCCCTGAGTGGGGTCCTAGCGGACAGCCACGAGGTCTACAACGAAGATGAGGGCTTCGTTGGGTTTGATGGCTCCACCGGCGCCACGGGAACCGTAGGCGAGTTCCGAAGGAATTTCCAGGCGACGGCGGCCGCCGACCTTCATGCCCAGCAGGCCCTGGTCCCAGCCCTGGATGACCTGGCCTACGCCAACGCGGAAGTCCAGCGGTGCGCCGCGGCCCCAGGAAGCATCGAATTCTTCGCCCGTGGACCAGGCGACGCCGACGTAGTGGGTGGAGACGGTATCTCCGGCTTTGGCTTCCGTGCCCGTGCCCTCGATGAGGTCCGTGATGACGAGGTCCGTGGGGACGTCGCCTTCCGGGAAGTCGATTTCGGGCTTGGTGCGGTCAAAGTCACGCTGACCAAATGACATGGGTGCTCCTTGGTGTGAGAAACGGAAATGGTGTCAGGAACCAGCTTAAGCCAGTGCCCGGCAGTCTTGCAGACGGTTCGGCAGTGGTTACTTGACGCCCAGAATGTCGACGACGAACACGAGGTCGCCCTTGGCTTCACCCTGGCCGGTTTCGCCGTAGGCCAGGTCCTGGGGGATGACCAGCAACACGCGGGAGCCAACAGTCTTGCCTTCAAGGCCCTGCGTCCAGCCCTTGATGACGCCGGTGAGGGGGAAGCTGGTGGGCTCTCCCCTGTCGAAGCTCGAATCGAACTTGGTGCCACCCACGAGGTTCACACCGACGTAGTTGACCGTCAGGGTGTCAGTGGCCTTGACGGCAGCACCGGAGCCCTTGATCAGGTCCTGGGCGATGAGTTCCTTGGGCGCGGCAACGCCATCCACGGAAATCTGCGGAATGCCCTTGTCGTCTTCCTTCACAGCGGGCAGGCCGGCAGGAGGAGTAACAGCTTCACCTTCGGGCTTCTCCAGGACCGGAGCGGCATCCTTGGCGGAGATGATCTTGAAGACCACCAGCTGGGTGCCGGCCGGGGTGTCGCCCGAGGAATTGCCGGGTGCGGCGATGGCAACGTGGCTGCCCACCTTGGCACCGATGATGGCGTTGTAGATCAGTTCATTGCTGGACTTGATCTGGTCCGTCAGATCGATCGGCTGGGGGCCGGTCGCGTAGCCGTCCTCAAGGGTCTTGCCATCGTTGCCGTCCACGGCGACGTAGGCCAGCTCGGCTGTCTGCCCCGCCTTCACGCGGGCTCCGTCGCCTTCACTGACGACATCAACTGTGGGCTCGGCCACGGTGAGGGGCTTGGAGAACTCAATGCCCGGCGCTTTGTCGTTGCCGTGGTCCGTCACCTTCACGGAATCAAGCTTGGAGACGTCGCCAACGGACTTGCTGGTGGGCTCGGCGGCCGGAGTGCTCTCTCCGCCGCAGGCGGTGATGAGCAGAAGGGCGGGCAGGAGGATTGCTAGGAGTCGGCGCACAAAAAAGACACTTTCGTCGGGGCAAGGGACACTCGGAAGGGCGCATTGCGCTTCCAAGCAGGTTGGGTCCCGTGGAGAGACCACTATCCAGAATAGCCCGTGAAGCTGGGAGTCAGCTCATAGAGTCCAGCAGCGCATCCACGCGTTCGTCGACGCTCCGAAACGGGTCCTTGCACAGAATTGTCTGGTGGGCGCGGTCATTCAGCTTCAGGTGGACCCAATCCACGGTGTAGTCACGGCCAAGTTCCTGAGCCCTGCGGACAAAGTCTCCACGCAATTTGGCCCGGGTAGTTTGCGGCGGTGCGTCCACGGCGTCCTTCACCTCTGTTTCCGTGACCAAGCGGCGGGCCGCTCCCCGTGCCTGCAGCAGGAAGAAGATTCCGCGTTGCCGCGAAATGTCGTGGTAAGTGAGGTCAAGCTGGGCGATTCGTGCAGAATCCAGGCTGAGGTCATGCCTGCGCATGTACCCGTCCATCAACTTCTTCTTGATCGCCCAGTCCACCTCGGTATCGATGGTAGACGTATCGCCGCTTTCGATGGCGTCCAGCGTGCGCTTCCAGAGGTCCAGGATGAGCGGTACGTGGGCATTGTGTGCCCCATTGGTGGCGACGAATTCAGTGACCTTGGTGAGGTACTCGCGCTGGATATCGAGGGCGGTGAGCTGCCTGCCGTTGGCAAGCCTGACCAGCGCGCGGCCCGTAAGGTCATGGGAGATCTCGCGGATGCTGCGGATGGGGTTTTCCATGCGCATGTCACGCATGATCACTCCCGACTCGATCATGCGGAGGATCAGGTCCACTGTTCCCACTTTGAGCAGTGCCGTGGTTTCGGACATATTGCTGTCCCCCACGATCACGTGGAGGCGGCGGTAGAACTCGGCATCCGCATGGGGTTCATCGCGGGTATTGATGATGGGCCGGGACCTGGTGGTTGCTGAGGACACGCCTTCCCAGATGTGGTCGGCGCGCTGGGAGAAAGCGAAGGTGGCCCCGTGCGGTGTTTTGAGGACCTTGCCTGCACCGGCGATCAGCTGGCGCGTCACCAGGAAAGGAATGAGGATCTCAGCCAGCCGGGAAAATTCGCCGCGACGCGGAATCAAGTAGTTCTCGTGGCTGCCGTAGGAGTTTCCCGCGGAGTCGGTGTTGTTCTTGAAGAGATAAACAGTGCCGTTGAAGCCCTCTGCCGCCAGCCTTGCCTGGGCCTCATCCACGAGGTCGTCCAGGATGAGTTCACCGGCCCTGTCATGGGCAATCAGTTGTGCGAGGTCGTCGCATTCGGCGGTGGCATACTCCGGATGCGAACCCACATCCAAGTACAGCCGCGAGCCGTTGGTCAGGAACACATTCGACGAACGGCCCCAACTGACCACCTTGCGGAAAAGGTAGCGGGCCACTTCCTCGGGAGCCAGCGGCCGCGAGTCCGGGCTCGAATATGAGATCCCGAATTCCGTTTCGATGCCAAATATTCTCTTGTCCATCTCAAGCCTCCTCTGTGAGCAACCGGGTCATGTCCTCCGGCAAAAGCCTCCGGAACGCCCGCCGGGAACCGCGGTGGCTCTCGGACGCGCGGTACAGGACCGCAGCTTCGACGGCGGTGGCCGGCAGGGCATCCGCGTCCTTGTCTGTCGACAGGGCGCGCAGGGCCAAGCCCATGGCGCCGGCCAGGGTGAGCTCGGGATCCCAAGCCCCGCTGACGACGTCGGAAATTTGGTCGGCGAGCCCGCCCATGACCACGAAGCCGTTCTCATCGGCGATCGAGCCATCAAACGTCAGCCGATAAAGGTGGTCCTGCTCCTGCGCCAAGCCGACCTCAGCAACAGCGAGTTCCACTTCGAAGGGTTTCTGTTCGGCCGTGAACACAGCACCGAGGCTCTGGGCATACACGCTGGCCAGTCCGCGGGCGGTGACGTCTTCGCGATCGTAGGAATAGCCCCGGACGTCGGCGTAGCGGACGCCGGCCTGCCGGAGGCTTTCGAACTCGTTGTACTTGCCCACTGCCGCGAACGCGATTTTGTCGTAGATTTCACCAATCTTGTGCAAGGACGGTGAGGGGTTCTCTGCGATCAGCGCGATGCCGTCGGCACAACTGATCACCACTACTGACCGGCCCCGTGCGATGCCTTTCCGTGCGAAGTCCGCCCGGTCCTTCATGAGTTGTTCAGGCGAGACATAGAATTGCTGGGTCATTTCAGGCCTCCCGTCCGGCGATGGCGCGGGATTCGACAATGGCGCCCGCTATGGCCGCTAAATCCCGTTCCGGGACACGCCGTGTTCCGGCGCGGTTCACTGTGTAGACCACAGGCCACAGCTGGCGGACGGGATCGGGCCCGCCGGTGGCGGAATCGTCATCGGCGGCGTCGTAGAGCGCCTCGACGGCCACTGCAACCGCGGCTTCTTCGGAGAGGTTCGGCTTCCACAATTTCTTCAGGGCTCCGCGGGCAAACACTGAACCTGAACCCACCGAATGGTGTTCCTGTTCTTCATAACGGCCACCGGTGACGTCGTAGGAGAACAGCCTGCCCACGCCGGAGACTTGGTCAAACCCTGCAAACAGCGGAATGACCGCCATTCCTTGCATGGCCATCGGCAGGTTCCCACGGATCATGGCGCCCAGACGGTTCGCCTTGCCCACGAGGCTGAGCAAGGTGCCCTCGATTTTCTCGTAATGTTCCAGTTCAACCTGGAAAAGACGGGTGATGTCGATGGCCAGGCCCGCTGTTCCGGCAATTCCCAAGACGGAGTACTCATCAGCAGGGAACACTTTCTCGATGTGCCTGCTGGCGATGATGTTGCCCATGGTGGCGCGACGATCTCCCGCCATCAGCACTCCGCCCGGATACGTCAAAGCAACGATCGTGGTGGCGTGCGGCGAGGACGGGACGGTGCCGGCGGGTAATGACTGATTGAACGGGAGGAGTTCGGGACGCGAGCGTTGGAGATGCTCCGTGAAAGAGGATGTTGCCTGGGTGGCCAGGGGGCCGGTTGATGGGTCCTGCATTGCTGCACTCCTTCGACTCTGCGTTCCGATGCCCGGCGGCCTCACGCCTGCCGGGCAGTACATCCTGTAGCGGGTCTGGGTTACTGGCCGCCCTTTTGGACAAACGCCCTGACGAATTCTTCAGCGTTGGATTCGAGAACGCCGTCGATTTCGTCGAGGAGGTCATCCACGCCTTGCGTCGCGTCCGAAGCCTGGGCCGCAGGTGCTGCGGGCGGGGCCTCAGGGACATCCACCTCAGTTTCCGTGTCGCGGGACTGTGGTTGTTGCTGCTCCTGTGCTGCCATTTTCTTTCTCCCTACTGTCAGTCTCCTGATGACGGAGACTTCCTACTGCCATATTGCCACGCTGCGGGCTGCTGCGTATGGCTTTGACCAGGCCCGGATCTTCCCGTGGCGGAGCGCCCTCAGCTCTTCGCCGGGGGTACATTGCGGCCCATCAAATCGGACAGGAAGGCGCCTGCATCCTGGTGACGCTCAAACAGCGCACCAGTCAACGCCTCCGTGCCCCGGAGGGGTTCGCGGGTGGGGACCCGCTGCAGCTTGCCCAACCCAGGAACATCGAAAATAACCGAGTCCCAGCTGGCCCCGACCACGTCCTTGCCGAACTTCGAAACACAACGGCCGCGGAAGTATGCGCGGGTGTCCGACGGCGGTTCGGTCACCGCCCGGGCGATGTCGGCGTCGTCGACGATCTTGAGCATGCGGTCCTTGGACAGCAGCCTGTAGTAGAGACCCTTTTCCGGCCTGATATCGGACCACTGAAGATCAACCAGACCAAGCCGGGCGTCGTCCCAGGACAGTCCGTCGCGCTTCCGGTACCCTTCCAGGAGCGATCTCTTGGCTACCCACTCAACAGAGGATGCGGCGGCGTCGAGGTCGATGCCCAGCGTGGTCAACGTTGATTCCCACCGCGACAAAACGCCATGGGTGTGGCCGTCACCGGTCACGGAATCCGCCACTCCCGTTTCCTGGGAAAGCTTGGCGGCAGCCTCGTAGTACATCCACTGGATGTCCAGGGCAGTCACCCTCCGCCCATCAAGCAACCTCACGGTTGCCGTCAGCGTTGTGTCGTGGCTGATGGCCTGAAGGGCCTGGACGGGTTCGTGGACCTCGATCCTGGGTGCCTGGCCGGCCTCTATGAGGCTCAGGACCATGGCAGTGGTGCCGAACTTGAGGTAGTTCGATGCCTGGCTGAGGTTGGCGTCGCCAATGATGACGTGGAGGCGGCGGTACTTGTCGGCTGTTGCGTGCGGCTCATCCCGGGTGTTGATGATGGGGCGCCGGATTGTCGTTTCCAGACCCACCTCTGCCTCGAAGAAGTCGGCGCGTTGGCTGATCTGATAACCGGGGGTCGAGCTGTCCTGCCCCAGTCCCACGCGTCCGGCCCCACAAATGACCTGGCGGGACACAAAGAACGGTGTCAGGCCGCGAATGATGTCGCCGAAGGGAACCGAACGCGGCATGAGGTAGTTTTCATGCGAACCATAGGACACTGACTTGTTGTCCGTATTGTTTTTGTAGAGGTTGATGGGAGGGAGGCCCGCATCGGCCGCCACTTTCCGGACAGTGGCCAAGGCAACCACATCGCCTGCCGCATCCCATGCAACAACATCCCGGGGGTTGGTGACCTCAGGACTCGAATACTCCGGGTGCGCATGGTCCACATAAAGGCGTGCACCGTTACCCAGGACCATGTTCATCAGCAGGGAACCGGACTCGTCCGCGCCATCAAGTTCCAGCTCCTGGCGGCCATAGGCCAACGCGACTGCCTCGGCGTCGAGCACTGGTGGCTGGTCCGTCAGCTGGCTTGGGTCCGCCGCTGCCCGGTCCACGGTCCAGCCGCGGGCATCGTGCAACGGTTCCTCATCGGTGTAGTCCCAGCGTGTTTCCGCTCCCCCCGCCGCCCGTTGCCGGGTGACTGTGGCATACGCCTGGATGATCCTCGCGGACATCATGGTGGCGTTCGCTCCGGGAGCCGATGGTGCATGGATGCCGTATTCAGTTTCCGAGCCCATGACGCGCATGGCACCGCCGGCGGGCAACTTCTCAGAGGGCGTACCTTCGGGTCTTGCTGTCACAGGTACTGGCCCGTGTTGGCAGTGGTTTCAATGGATTTGCCCGGTTCCTGGCCGGCCTTTCCCTGGACGATGGTGCGGATGTACGTGATCCTCTCGCCCTTCTTGCCGGAGATCCGTGCCCAGTCGTCCGGGTTGGTGGTGTTGGGCATGTCCTCGTGCTCACGGAACTCGTCCACCACGGCCCGCAGCAGGTGCTCGATGCGGAGTCCCTTTTGATTGTTGGTCAGGAGGTCCTTGATGGCGTACTTTTTGGCACGGTCCACCACATTCTGCACCACGGCACCGGAGTTGAAGTCCTTGAAGTAGAGCATCTCGGTGTCGCCATTTGCGTAGGTGACCTCAAGGTATTCGTTGGACTTCTCCGTTGAGTACATGGCTTCCACGGTGCGCTGGACCATGGCATCGACGGTGGCCTGGACGTCTCCACCATATTCAGCCAGGTCCTGCGCATGGAAAGGCAGGTCAGTGGTGATGTACTTAGCGAAAATGTCAGCCGCGGCTTCGGCGTCGGGGCGCTGGATCTTGACCTTGACGTCAAGGCGGCCCGGCCTGAGGATGGCGGGATCGATCATGTCCTCACGGTTGGAGGCGCCAATGACGATCACGTTGTCCAAGCGCTCCACGCCATCGATCTCGCTGAGCAACTGCGGAACGATGGTGGTTTCCACGTCGGAGGAAACGCCGGTACCGCGGGTCCGGAACAACGAGTCCATTTCATCGAAGAAAACGACTACCGGGCTGCCATCGGACGCCTTTTCCCGTGCGCGGGAGAAGATCAACCGGATGTGCCGCTCAGTCTCGCCCACGTACTTGTCCAGCAACTCCGGACCCTTGATGTTCAGGAAGTAGCTCTTGAGGTCGGTGTTGCCGGCACGCTCCGCCGCACGTGCTGCAAGCGAATTGGCCACGGCTTTGGCGATGAGGGTCTTGCCACAGCCCGGAGGGCCGTAGAGGAGGATGCCTTTGGGGGCCTTCAGCCCGTGCTCACGGTAAAGGTCCGGATGCAGGAACGGCAGTTCCACGGCGTCGCGGATCTGTTCGATCTGGGGGCCAAGGCCACCGATGTCCTGGTAGGTGATATCCGGGACTTCTTCGAGGACCAGGTTCTCCACCTCGGCCCGCGGCACCTTCTCAAGGGCGTAACCGGTGCGGGAGTCCAAGGACAGTGCGTCTCCGACCTTCAGGTGAACACTTTGCAGGGCGCCCGAAAGCCGGACCACCCGCTCTTCATCGGCCCGCCCAACCACCAGCGCGCGGTCCTTGCCGAGCATTTCCTTGAGCGTCACAAGTTCGCCGGCACGCTCGTAGCCGAGGCCGGCCACCACCAGCAGTGCTTCATTCAGGAGGACTTCCTGGCCCACTGCGAGCTGGTTCAGGTTGACCAGCGGGCTGACACCCACACGCATTTTCCGGCCGGAATTGAAAATGTCCACCGACTCTTCGGTCGCGGCCTGGCCGGAATGACCGGCAGCCGGCTGCTTCCGCGCGTTGATCTGCACCACGGTTCCGAAGCTGTAGGGTGGTTGGCCCTCCTGCTCAAGTGCACCCTTTAGGCGGAGGATCTCGGCCTTCGCCGTCTCCAGCATGCTCACGAGCTTGCCGTTGTTCTGGGTAGCGGCTGCCAACTGTCGGTCGATGTGGCGAAGCTTGTCCCGGAGGATATTAATTTGCCGTTCGGCAACAGTCAGATCACTCGAGGGCTCTGGCGGTTGGACCGCGGCAGGCCCCCGGCCTGCTGCTTCTTCCGCTGCGGCGTGTGCTTCCTCCGGCGTCGGCCGTCCAAGGTCGTTGTTTGACGTATCCACGATTCATCAGCCCCTTCCTGCGCTTAAGAAGACCTTAGTCCCGAAAAGCTCAGGGTGCTGGGCGACATCCGGAATGCGGACCCTATTGTGACCTTTGTCAGTTTGTGACTGCGGGATCATCCTGGACGTTGGTTCCGGCGATGGCGTCACGGGCAGCCCGGCGGAGCTTTTTGTCGGAGACCGACCGCTCCCCCACTGCGCCGGGGGTCCAGGCGTTGAGGTCCTCTTCGCTGAACTCTGTCTTGGATGGGCGGCGCTTGACTGAAATTCCGGTAACACCATCCGCGAGACGGCGTGTCACCAGGAGGAAGCCGGTGTGGGCCACCATGCGGTGGTCCGGACGGACGGCAAGGCCCTCAAGGTGCCAACCGCGGACCATCGACTCCCAACCATCAGGCTCGGTAAAGCGTCCGTCAGCACGGATGGCTTCGGCAGTGCGGGACAACTGGGTGACGGTTGCAACGTAGTTGATCCAGACACCTCCGGGCGCCAGGACGGTGGCCACGGCATCAAGGCATTCCCACGGAGCGAGCATGTCCAGGACCACGCGGTCCACGGAGCCGGGAGCCTCAGCCTTGACTACTTCTTCCTGGAAGTCACCCAAGGAGATCTGCCATGCGGGGTGCGGTCCGCCGAAAATGGTCTCCACGTTGCCACGGGCGATGTCGGCGAATTCCTCGCGACGCTCAAAGGAGTGAAGGTAGCCACCGTCACCCACGGCACGCAGCAGGGAGATGGAGAGCGCACCGGAGCCGACGCCGGCTTCCACGACGCGTGCGCCCGGGAAGATGTCGGCCATGGTGACGATCTGGCCGGCGTCCTTCGGGTAGACCACAGCGGCACCGCGAGGCATGGACAACACGAAGTCGGAGAGCAACGGACGCAGGGTCTGGTACTGCTGGCCGACGTTGTTGCTGACCACGGAGCCATCTACCTTGCCGATGATTTCGTCGTGATTCAGGAAGCCGCGGTGGGTGTGGAAAGCACCGCCCACCTCCAGGGTGATGGTGTTCATGCGGCCGCGTTCGTCAGTGAGCTGGACCCGCTCACCCACGCGGAACGGCCCGCGGCGACGCGCAGCGCCCGTCGGTCGCACAGCCTGGCCGGTCATCGCCTGGCCAGCAGATGCCTCGTCGGTGCCTGCGTTTGCTTCGGGGGCGGCGGTTTCGCTGCTCATGTACTGTTCCTCGCTCCTGTACGGCTTGGCCGCAACATCGTGCTGGCGGGTGGGCGCCAAAAATCAATGGGTTCTTCGGTAAAACCGCCGGCATGCAACTCTACCGGCAAGGATGTCAGGGGCGCCCGCTCCGGCGGGCTTCCTTACCTGTTATGGCCGTCACTACTGCCTGCTGACGGAGAAGCCCGGTGACGATTCCGTTGTGGTCCACCACAGCGTATTCGCCGCCCTCAAGACGTGCCAAGTACTGGATCAGTTCCTGGCCCTTGGACCATTCCGGGACGTAAGCCCCGGCGCCGAGGGCGTGGGCCACTGCGGTGACCGGCGTCGTCGTCGTCGACTGCGGAGGCACTGCGGCCGCTGCGCCAAAGTCCACCACGCCCTGCGGTTTGCCATCCGGCCCACAAATTACGACGGCGGGACTTCCGGACGGTGATATGCCCAGGACATCGGCCACGGTGGCTGAGTTCGGTACGCCCACGGCGCGCTCTGCCAGGCCCGCAGCGCTCACGAGGTAAAGGCGGCTGCGAAGTTTCGCGTGATGAATGGAACTGGACGCGCCCATCCAGAGGAAACCACAGACGAGGACGGTGATGAGCATGAGGCTGATGTCCAACGGCGAACCACTGATGACTGGCAGGCCGATGAACCAGATGACCAAGGCGGCAACGATGATTCGGCCGGACCAGCCGGCGGCGATGGTGCCTTTGTCCTGGCTGCCCGTAGCTTTCCACACGGCCGACTCAACCAAACGCCCGCCGTCCAGAGGCAGGCCAGGGAGGACATTGAAGAGTCCGATCAGGAGGTTGGCCCACATCAGGATGTTGGCCAGGATGTCCGAGACCCCGTTGAGGAGGCCTGTAGAGAGGACGGCCCACATCCCGGCCGCCAGGACGAAGTTGGAGGCAGGGCCGGCCAGGGCGACCACTACTGAACGTCCGGGTGAAGCCGTGAAGTTCTCGAACTGGGTGTGGCCACCCCAGAGGTTCAGCACAATCTTTTCCGTGGGCCAGTTGAAGACTTTGGCGCTCAAGGCGTGCGCCAGTTCATGGACCAGGACAGAGACGGCCAGCAGCAAGGCGTAACCCAAGGCAACGAAGTAGGCCCCGATGCCGAGATCCGGCATCCGTACCAGGAGCGCGGGTCCGTACACGATGACCGTGAAGCCTGCGATCACGAACCATGAGTAGGCGAGAAAGACAGGGATGCCTGCAATCTTTCCGAGGGGTATGCCGTCCTTCTTGCTGGTTGCGTGATGCGGGGTGGAGGAGCTTGTCACCTAGTTGGCCCCTTCGAGGAGGTTTGCTGCCTGAAAGCGGTCAACGACCAGTTGCTGTACATCGGAGGCAGTCCTGCCCACCAGAGTGTCCCACATGACCATGCGGTGATCCTCCGGCAGTGGTACCTGATGCGGAATTCCCACGGTGACCACGCCCGAAGCGATGGCCGCGGTGGCGCCCGGAATGGAATCCTCCAGGGCGACGCAGTGGTGGATCGTCAAAGACGGATCATCCAGGCGGAGGCGTTCCACGGCCGTAAGGTACGCCTCGGGGTGCGGTTTTCCGTTGGCGACGGTATCCCCGGTGACCATGAACTCGAAGTAGGGCTTGGGCAGGCTGTCCACTACAACGCCGGCCAGCGGGCCCTCGGACATCGTCACCAGGGCGCAGCGGATGCCTGATTGGTGGAGTTCGTCCAACAATTCGCGGGCGCCTGGACGCCAGGGAACTTCCTTGCGGACCTGCTCAATGACCTGGGCGCTGAGCGTATCCACGATCTCGCGGGCTTCAAGCCCGACTCCGGCGGCTTGCAGGACAGCAGCGGAATGCAGCAACGACTGCCCCACCAGTTGCATGGCTTCCTGGTGGGACCAGCTCCCGCCATGTTCCTCCACCAGCGCGCGCTCGGCAGCGATCCAGTAGGGTTCGGTGTCCACGAGTGTGCCATCCATATCCCAGAGCACGGCTTTGAGGAGGGGCTGGCTGGGTGAGGAATGCATGGTTTCCAGTCTACGTGGAACCGGGCGACCGGCTGTGCCTGCTTTGCGCTGTGGGCGAATACCGGACACGCACCCACATGAAATGCCATGCATCCACGAGGGTCTTGGACGTAGGGTGAGTGGATGAACAGTGTGGACGGGACACCCGAAGGACAGGACAGCACCGCGGAGCCCGAGCGTTTCCTCAAGGAACCTGCGGAAGGCCAGCGTGTCACCGTAATGCTCGCCGCCTTTGAGGGCTGGAACGATGCCGGTGAAGCCGCCAGCGATGCGCTGCACTATCTCAACAAGCTGTGGGACGGCAAGAAGGTTGCCACCGTGGATGCCGAGGAGTACTACGACTTCCAGTTCACGCGGCCTACTGTGCGGCGGACATCCTCCGGGGCCCGCAAGGTCAAGTGGCCCTCGACCCGCATCTACAAGGCAGCGGTACCGGACAGCAACGTGGACGTCGTCTTTGTCCTGGGCACCGAACCTTCCTATCGTTGGCGTGCCTACACCACAGAATTGCTGGTCCACGCCGAAGCCCTCAAGGTTGACTCAGTCATTCTGATTGGCGCGTTGCTGGCTGACGTGCCCCATAGCCGTCCCATCCCGGTGAGCACCACCACCGAGGACAGCTCATTGCGGGAGCGGCTCAACCTTGAGGCCTCCCAGTACGAGGGGCCCGTGGGCATCGTAGGTGTGCTCGCTGAGTTTGCCATGCTTGCAGGCTTGCCGACTGTCTCCTTGTGGGCAGCAGTCCCCCACTACGTGGCCCAGCCGCCCTCCCCCAAGGCCCAGCTCGCCATTTTGCACAAGGTTGAGGATCTGCTTCAGGTTCCGCTGGACAGCTTGGCCTTGGCTGAAGAGTCGGAAGCCTGGGAGCGCGGCGTGGACGAACTCGCCACCGAGGACCCGGAAATTGCCGCGTATGTGCGGCAGTTGGAGGAGGCCAAGGACACAGCGGATCTTCCTGAAGCGTCCGGGGAATCCATAGCCCGCGAATTCGAGCGGTATCTCAAGCGACGCGGCAAGGAACGGCCCTGACCCGCCAACACCGTAACAAACCAGCAGCGGCCCCGACGTCATGTCGGGGCCGCTGCTGTGTTTCCAAGGATTTTGTGGGATCAGAGTTCGACGCCAAGCAAAGCATTGATGGCGTCAGCAACGACGGCACTGTCGTGTTCGGACGCCGCAGCATTGGTCTGCTGGGCGTCTTCCGCCCAACGATCGATCGCTGCAATGGCTCCGGGCGCGTTGAGGTCGTTGGCCAGTTCCTTGCGCATGGCGGCCACCAGCGGTCCCGCTGAACCTGCCTGGGCATGCTCCGCTGCTTCACGCCATCGCGCCAGCCGCATCTTGGCTGCCTCGAAATCCTCATCGGTCCAGGACCAGTCCGAACGGTAGTGGTTGGCCAGAATCGCCAGGCGGATGGCCGCCGGTTCTTCACCAGCCGCGCGGAGCTTGGAGACAAGAACAAGGTTGCCCTTGGACTTGCTCATCTTCACTCCGTCCAGGCCCACCATGCCGGCATGTGAATAGTGCCGTGCCAGCGGCACTCCGGACAGGGAGTACGCGTGGCCGGCACCCATTTCGTGGTGCGGGAACACGAGGTCCGAGCCTCCGCCTTGGACAGTGAAGGGAGCCGGAAGGTACTTCTGTGCGATGACCGTACATTCGATGTGCCAACCGGGCCGGCCGTCTCCCAGGGAGCCTCCGGGCCAGCTTGGTTCGCCGTCACGGGCTGCACGCCAGAGCAGGGGGTCCAGTGCGTGGCGTTTTCCGGCCCTTGCGGGATCTCCGCCGCGTTCGGCGAACAGCGCCAGCATCTCTGTTTCACCGAGTCCCGACACTGCCCCCAGCGTCCAGGCGTCTGTTGCGTCCGAGCGCTTGCCGGCCATTTCGACGTCGTAGTAGACATCGCCGTCGGGCTCACCGTCAGAACCGTGAACGCGGTAGGCAACGCCGTCAGCAATGAGGCGCTCGATGGCAGGCACGATGTCCGGGATGGCTTCAACGGCGCCGATGTAGTGATCGGGTGCCAGGACATTGAGTGCGTCCATGTCTGTCTGGAACAGCTCGATCTGGCTCTGGGCCAGTTCGCGCCAGTCCACGCCCGTGGCCGTGGCGCGCTCGAGCAGGGGGTCATCAATGTCGGTGACGTTTTGGACGTAGGAGACGCGGAGGCCAGCGTCGCGCCATGCCCGGTTCAGGAGATCGAAGGCCACGTAACTGGAGGCATGACCCATATGGGTCGCGTCATACGGCGTGATGCCGCAAACATACATGGACTGTTCCGGTTGCCGTTCAACCTCCACTACACGGCCAAGGGCTGTGTCGAACAGCCGTAGTTGCGGCATGCTGCCGGGCAGCTCAGGAACAGGGCGGGAGGTCCACGATTTCACGACTCAACCTTAGTGCTAGGCACTGATGACATTGAAATACAGCAAGACATACAAGGCCAGGCCCAGGAGGATCCGGTACCAGACGAACAGCCGGTAGCTGCGGGTGGAGACGAACTTCAGGAACCAGCCAATGATGATGTAGCCCACCACGAAAGCGATGACCGTAGCCATGGCAGTCTCCGCCAAGCCGTAAGGACCGGCCAGGCCATCATTGGAAACCGTTTTGTACAGCTGGTACAGGCCACTGCCGAAGACAGCCGGGATGGCCAGCAGGAACGAATACCGAGCAGCGGCTTCACGGGTGTAGCCCATGAGGAGCCCGGCCGTGATGGTTCCACCGGAGCGGGAGACCCCCGGAATCAAGGCCATGGCCTGGGCGAACCCGTACAGGATGCCGTGCTTGTACGTCAGTTGTGTGAGATCCCTCTCCTGCCGCCCGATCGCATCCGCGACAGCCAGGATCATGCCGAAGACGATCAGCATGGTGGCGACGATCCACATGCTGCGCAACACCGACTCGATCTGATCCTGGAACAGCAGGCCCAGCACGATGATCGGAAGGCTGCCCAGGATGACGAGCCAGCCCATACGGGCATCGGGATTGCTGCGTTCGACTTTGCCGGTGAGGGACCCGAACCAGGCGCGGACGATCCTCACGATGTCGCGCCAGAAATAGACGATGACGGCGGTTTCGGTTCCCAACTGCGTGATGGCAGTAAACGCGGCACCGGGATCGGAAGCATTCGGGAGGAATGAGCCGACGATCCGCAGGTGTGCGCTCGAAGAGATCGGGAGGAATTCGGTGAGGCCCTGCACCAGGCCCAGCAAGGCTGCTTCTATCCAGTTCACGTGAATAGACCCTACGTCATGAAGACTGGGAACTCCCCGTAAGCTAGCAGCTATGCAGCAGCGTTATGTCGGGAACAGTGGGTTCCGCGTGTCCTCTTTGTCCCTTGGAACCATGTCCTGGGCACAGGAGACCGATGAGCAGGACGCTGCCGAAGTTCTCCACGCTTTTGTCGCTGCCGGCGGCACGGTGGTCGACACGGCAGCCTCCTATGCCCAAGGCCAGGCCGAGGCCATGCTGGGTTCCATGCTGGGCGACGTCGTGGCCCGCTCCGAACTGGTCATCTCCACCAAAGCCGGCGCGTCGTCGTCGGACTCAAGGCGCAGCATCAATGCATCACGCGGGGCCATGCTGTCCGCGCTCGATGCCAGCCTCGCAAGGCTGGGAACCGACTACATCGACATTTGGTTCGCCCACGAGTGGGATGCCAACGTACCTCTTGATGAGACCCTTTCAGCGCTGGAACTGGCCCAGCGGACCGGCCGCGCCCGGTACGTGGGAATTTCCAACTACAACGGCTGGCAGACCGCCAAAGCCGCTGCCGTGGCCGGATTCACCCTGGTAGCCAACCAGTCGGAGTATTCCCTGGTCCAACGGAAGGCCGAAGACGAACTGATCCCTGCTGTGGAAGACGCCGGATTGGGTCTTATGGCGTGGGCGCCGTTGGGCCGGGGCGTCCTTAGCGGCAAATACCGTGGACAGATTCCAGTGGACTCCCGCGCCGCGCAGAACCGCCTCGCCGCCTATGTTGAGCCGTACCTGGAACCAAGGGCTTCGCGTGTGGTGGAAGCGGTGGCCATGGCCGCCCGCGGGCTGGGGCGCACCCCCATGGATGTTTCATTGAGCTGGCTGCTCTCACGCCCCGGTGTCGCGACGGCGATCGTCGGGGCGAGGAACGCCGTCCAGCTCAAGGAACTGCTGGACGCACAATTGACGGCCTTGCCTGCGGAGATAGGACGCGCCCTGGAGGACGTTTCGGCCCCGTAGCCCGGGCTACTGGCGGTCCAGGATGTCCAGCAGGTAGTTGCCGTACCCGCTCTTGGCCAGCTTGGCAGCCTGCTGGCGAAGTTCGTCGTCGTTCAGGTAGCCCATCCGCCACGCCACCTCTTCCGGTGCGCCGATCTTCAAGCCCTGCCGGTTCTCAGTGGTGCGAACGTAGTTTGAAGCATCGTTCAGGTCACTGAAGGTGCCGGTGTCCAACCATGCGGTTCCGCGGGGGAACTTCTGTACGTGCAACCGGCCAAGGTCCATGTACTTCCTATTGATGTCCGTGATTTCCAGTTCCCCGCGCGGGGAGGGTTTGAGGTCCTTGGCCATGGCAACCACGGTGTTGTCGTAAAAGTACAAGCCGGGGACGGCGTAATTGCTTTTGGGCATGGACGGTTTCTCTTCAATGGATACTGCCAGGCCGTCGTCGTCGAACTCCACCACACCGTAGGCGGACGGATCCTTGACCCAATAGCCGAAGATGGCACCGCCGTCGACATCCACGTAGTGGCGCAACTGGTTGCCCATGCCGGGTCCATTGAAGATGTTGTCCCCGAGGATCAGGGCCACCTTGCCTGACCCGATATGCCGCTCCCCCAGGATGAACGCCTGGGCCAACCCGTCCGGCGTCGGCTGTTCCGCGTAGGTAAGGTTGATGCCGAACTGGGAACCATCGCCCAGGAGCCGCTGGAACTGGGTGGCATCGCCGGGAGTGGTGATGATGAGGACATCGCGGATCCCTGCGAGCATCAGTGTGCACAACGGGTAATAGATCATGGGCTTGTCGAACACCGGAACCAACTGTTTACTGATTCCGAGCGTGATGGGATGGAGCCTTGAACCCGTCCCACCTGCAAGAATAATTCCTCGCAAACCTGCCGTCCTCACCTGTGCCCTGTCCCGCCGCGGACGGCTACTCTAGGGCCATGCAGAGAATCCTTGTCACCGGCGGGGCCGGATTCATCGGATGCAACTTTGTCCACTACATCATGGGGCACACCGGCCTTCATGTCACGGTCCTGGATAAATTGACCTATGCAGGCAATCTCGAATCCCTTGCCGGGCTGCCACCTGAACGCCTCGAATTTGTCCAGGGTGACATCTGTGATGCCGCGGTGGTGGATCCGTTGACTGCCGCAGTGGATGCAGTGGTGCATTTTGCTGCCGAGTCCCACAACGACAACTCCCTGGAAGAGCCCCGGCCCTTCCTTGACACCAACCTGCTGGGAACGTTCACCCTGATCGAAGCCGCTCGAAAGCACGGCACCCGGTTCCATCACATCTCCACGGACGAGGTCTACGGGGACCTTGCCCTGGATGAACCGAGCCGGTTTACCGAAGACTCCGTCTACCGGCCCACCAGTCCTTACTCCGCCACGAAAGCAGGCTCGGACCTGCTGGTACGGGCATGGGTCAGGTCCTTCGGCCTCAAGGCAACCATCAGCAATTGCTCCAACAACTACGGTCCGTTCCAGCATGTTGAGAAGTTCATCCCGCGGCAGATCACCAACATCCTCGAGGGCACCCGGCCGCGCCTCTACGGCAATGGCCGCAACGTGCGCGACTGGATCCACGTCGAAGACCATTCGTCGGCAGTGGTGGCCATTCTTGACGGTGGCCGAATGGGCGAAACTTACCTGATTGGGGCCGACGGAGAACGGTCCAACAAGGAGGTGGTGGAAAAGTTGCTGTCCCTCACCAACCAGCCCAGCGACGCCTACGACCTGGTGACCGACCGCCCAGGCCATGACCTCCGCTACGCCATCGATTCAAGCAAGCTCCGCCGTGAACTGGGGTGGTCGCCCCGGTATTCGGATTTCGACGCCGGCCTGGCTGCCACCGTTCAGTGGTACCGGGACAACGAGGACTGGTGGCGGCCCCAGAAAGCCTCAACGGAATCCAAATACGCCGGCCAGGGTCACTAAGCCGTGGAGCCGGCACAGCAGCTGCGTTCACGGACCACGCCGATCCCCGGGTTGGTGCTTTTCGAGTTGCCGCTTCACGGGGATGACCGAGGATGGTTCAAGGAAAACTGGCATCGGAAGAAGATGCTGGACCTGGGGCTCCCGGATTTCGGGCCGGTGCAAAACAACATCTCCTTCAACGCTGCGCGGGGAACTACCCGGGGAATCCATGCCGAACCGTGGGACAAGTTCATTTCGGTTGCGACGGGGAGGATCTTCGGCGCGTGGGTGGACCTGCGCGAAGGGCCCGGCTTCGGCACCATGTTCTGTGCGGAAATGACGGCCAAGGATGCGGTGTACGTTCCCCGCGGTGTTGGAAACGCCTTCCAGACCCTGGACGATGACACGGCGTACACGTACCTGGTCAATGATCACTGGAGTGCTGAGGCGCAGAAGGACTACACCTTCCTCAACGCGGCCGATGACCACGTGGCCGTTCCGTGGCCCATTCCCTTGGCCCGTGCTGTCCTGTCGGCCCAGGACAAGAACCATCCACGCTTGCGGGACGTCAAGCCCATGCAGCCGCGGCGGACGCTGGTTCTCGGAGCGGACGGGCAACTCGGCAAAGCCTTGCGGAGCGCGTATGCCGGAGAGACCAGCGTGGAATTCGCCGACAGGGCCGGCTTCGATCTCACTGCCCCTGAATTGTTTGCGGCACGGAACTGGGGGAAGTACTCCACCATCATCAACGCGGCAGCATTCACGGGAGTTGACGCTGCAGAAACCGCGGAGGGCCGTGAGGCCGCCTGGGCCATCAACGCAACTGCCGTGGCCCGCTTGGCGAGGACCGCCGTCGAGCATTCACTGACGCTGGTCCATGTTTCCAGCGACTACGTCTTTGACGGAACTGCAGACGTTCACCGGGAGGACGAGAACCTGACGCCCCTGGGGGTGTACGGCCAGAGCAAAGCAGCTGGAGACGTGGCCGCGGCGACGGTTCCGCAGCATTACATCGTGCGGACCAGTTGGGTAGTGGGCCCGGGTCGAAACTTTGTTCGAACCATGGCCGCCTTGGCCGCCCAGGGGATTTCGCCGTCCGTGGTTGATGACCAATGGGGCAGGCTGAGCTTCGCCGTCGACGTCGCTGCCGCGATCCGCCACTTGGTGGACCATCAGGCCCCCTATGGCACGTACAACGTCAGCAACAGCGGCGAGCGGGCATCCTGGGCCGGCATTGCCCGCGATGTGTTCCGGCACTGCGGAGCCGATCCCGGCCGGGTGCAGCCCGTCAGCACTGCAGACTATGCCAAGCCCGGTACCGCGCCGCGCCCCCGAAGCAGCGTTCTGGACCTGTCGAAGATCCGGGCCACCGGATTTGACCCGGCTCCGGCACACCTGCGCCTGGCGGAGTATTTGGAGGGTTTGGAACCCTAGCGGCGTCCGGAAAAAGGGCCTACAGTGGCCGTACGGCAGCCCGCCCCAGGTGGGCCCGGGAGACAACTCAAGTGAACACGTTGGATGGGCAGCCTTGGCTGTCCGCGGCGATCCAGGCAGTGCAGCAGCATGGATCGCCGGCTCAATTGTTGTGTCCTGAGCTGGACCCTGAAGCCTGGAGAGCCGAGAATGCTGCTGCCGAAGATCGCGCCCCGACAAGACGCACTCCCCCACCCTTCGTCCGCCCTGGAGATGAACGGCAGCGCACTGCTGCTGGCTCCCCGCGGGCGCCGGTCCAAAGGCTGGTCCGGCCGAGGCCGCTCCACGACGGGCAACGCCACCGCAGGCCGCCCCAGCCGAGGCAAAGCCAGCGCAGAGCAATCGGTGAACCTGGGTGGCGCCTTGGTGAACCTGATGGACTTCGAGCGGGCTGTGGAGCTGATCATGGACCGTGCGCAGTCCGGCGGTGCGACACCTATGGGCGTCTGTTCCGCCAATCTTGACCACCTCCGTCATTTCGGCGCAGGGAGCCGGTGGAACGGAACGCTGGACCAGCCTGCACCGGTGGAATGGCTGACACTGCTCGACGGCGCGCCATTGGTGACCGAAGCGGCCAGAGTCACGGGTCAGGCCTGGCCACGGCTGGCCGGCAGCGATGTGGTGGAACCCTTGCTGGATGAGGCCGAACGCCGGGGTCTTCGCGTGGGTTTCCTGGGTGGAAGCCCGCAGGCGCAGGAACTGATCCGGAAGAGGTTTGCCCGGGAACGGCCCGGTTTGACGGTGGCGGGCTGGTGGGCTCCAGAGCGTCCCGTCCTCGTGGATGTGCACGCATCGACGCTTTTGGCGGCGAACATCGCTGACGCCGGCGTGGACGTCCTGGTGGTGGGTTTGGGAAAGCCACGGCAGGAGCTCTGGATTGCCGAATATGGGCAGCTGGCGGGGGCCAAGGTCCTGCTGGCCTTCGGAGCGGTTGTTGATTTCCTCGCCGGCAGGATCAGGCGCGCTCCGGTGTGGGTGAGCACCCATGGACTCGAATGGGCGTGGCGGCTGCTGCTTGAACCGCGACGGCTGGCCCGCCGGTACCTGGTGGACGGCCCGGCGGCCTACCTGACGCTGAGGACCTCCAGTAGCAGTGCCGCCCCGCCTGACCCGGTGGCCTCGGCTGCGGGTGGCCTATCCCCTGCCGTTACCAGCGCCCCGGAGGACGGGCCCAGCCGTGCTCCGGGGCAGTTCGTCCCGGCAGGTGCAAGGGCCGATGTCGCAGTGCTGGTGGTGACGTACAACAACGCCGACGACGTCCCGGCGTTGGTTGCCAGCCTGCGGGAAGAAACGGTGGTGCAGTCCATCAAGGTCGTGGTCGCGGACAACTCCCCCGATGACCGGACCATGGACGAGGTACTGAGGCATCCCGACATCACTGCCGTACGCACTGGGGGCAACCTCGGGTACGCCGGCGGAATCAATGCCGCAATGCGTATGGCCGGAGACGCGGACGCGTATCTCATCCTGAATCCGGACCTCCGGGTGGAGCCTGGTGCGGTAGCTGCGCTGCGTCGAAGGATGGCACTGTCGGGCGCTGGAATGGTGGTTCCTGTCCTGCTGGATGACGACGGCACTGTGTACCCATCGCTGCGGCGGGAGCCTGGCGTTCTGCGAGCGCTGGGTGATGCGGCTTTGGGTGGCCGGGTGCAGGGCAGGCCGGGGTGGTTGTCTGAGATGGATTTTGATCCCGAGAGTTACCTCCATGCGCACCGCGTTGATTGGGCGACGGGTGCCGCGCTGTTGATCAGTGCCGATACTGCCAGGGACGTGGGCGGGTGGGATGAGCAGTTCTTCTTGTATTCGGAGGAAACGGACTATTGCCGGAGGGTCCGTGATGCGGGCCGTTCGATCTGGTGTGAGCCGTTGGCCCGGATGTGGCATGAACGTGGGGGTTCGGGGTCTTCGCCGCAGTTGACGGCGTTGATGTCCGTGAATCGTGTCCGGTATGCAGCGAAGTATGGCGGCCGGGGCAGGGTGGCGGCGTTCAGGGCTGTGGTGTTGGTTTCGGAGCTTGTCCGGCTCAATAGGCCCGGGCATCGTGAGGCTGCTTTGGCTGTGGTGGACCGGAGGCGGTGGAAGGCGTTGCCTCACGCTTCCAGCGGCGAACGGTCTGCTGCGCAGCAGCCCCTGATACAGGGCATGGCGCCGCCATCAGGTGCGGTGATCATCCCCGCCCATAATGAAGCCTCCGTCATTGGGCGGACGCTTCAATCGCTGGAGGGGGTGGCTGCTTGGGGCACTGTGGAGGTCATTGTGGCGTGCAACGGGTGCACGGATGGGACGGAAACCGTTGCTTCGGGGTTCCGGGGGGTGAGGGTCCTCCAGGTAGAGGCGGCTTCGAAGTCTGCTGCTTTGAACGCGGCGGATCAGGTGGCGGAGCGTTGGCCCCGCCTTTATCTTGACGCGGACATCGAGGTCAGCACGGAGGCCGTCCACGCTGTCTTGACCGCACTGGGGGACGGTCCGCTGTTGGCGGCCCGTCCGGCGTTCCGCTACGACACTGTGGGCGCTTCGGCATTGGTGCGGTCCTACTATCGGGCGCGGGCCAGGATACCGTCGAACGCCCAGGGGCTGTGGGGTGCGGGTGCGTACGCCCTGGGCAGGGCTGGTCATGATCGCCTGGGTGGGTTTCCGATCCTGACGGGTGATGACTATTACGTGGATCGCCTTTTCAGTGGGGTGGAGAAGGCTGTGCTGCCCACGGTGCCTGTGGTGGTGCGAACCCCGCGGACCCGGTCAGCCCTGCTGGCTGTCCTTCGCCGGGCCTACCGTGGCAACGCGGAACAGGACGGGCAGGAGCGTGGGGTTGGGACGTCCCGGACGGTGCGGGAGCTTATTGCCGCCGTCAGGGGGCCGTTGACGGCGGTTGACGCCGTAGTTTACGTGGCCTTCGCCGTTGCCGGCCGCCGTCGTCCGCTGTTGGGGCGTTCGGTGTCAGCCGGCTGGGAGCGGGACGACAGCAGCCGTTAGTCAGAAGCCGCAGCTCCCGCCGCCTTCGATGCGGTAAAGGTGGACGGTGTTTCCGTCAGCGAACGTGTCGGTGAAGGTGCCGCCCACCACCGGGATGGTCCGGTTCTCGTCAATCACGACGGCGGTGCTGCCGCCGCACTGGACGTGGAAGCTTGCCTGGCCGCCGGCGTTCTTGTTCGCCCCGGCGAAAACATGGACTTTTCCGTTGTGGAGTTTGGTGGTGAAGTCCACGGGGCCTGTGGCCGTGGTGGCACCGTCGAGGAACGGGGCGTTGAGGACGGGGGCGAGGGCGGTGATTTGTTGGTTGAGCGCAGTCACGGTGGGGCGGACCTGTACTCCGCAGTCGCGGAGGACGTGTTGGGAGATGCAGGGGCCGCCGAAGTTGTGGTTGAAGTAGATCACTCCCCTGGCGCCGTGGATCAGGCTGCTCCATACTGCTGCGCGGATCTGTGGCGCTGTGATGGTGGTGGCGTTGGCGGAGTCCTTGAAGGGGTGCCCGGCTTCGACGAAGGCCCAAATGGGTGTGGCGTTGCCGCCGGCCTGCAGGGTGCGGATCCGCTCGATGGTCCAGCCGTAGTTGGCTGCCAACCGGCATTCATCCTGTGTCAGGTCCCGGGTGTAGTTAACAATCGCACCGCCTTCGCCTTTGGCGCAGATGCTGGGGTCGGTGAACCAGTAGGTGTCTGCGGATACGACGTCCTGGATTCCTTTGAAGAATTCCACGGATTCTTCGTCGGAGAGCCAGAAGGCGATGCCCTTGCCGTAGTTGGAGTACAGCATGGCCCCCGGGGGTGCTGCTGCGCGCCGCTCGTTCTGGACGGTGTACCCGCATTTGCTGCTCTCCGGCACGCAGAGGGGGCCTTCGCCGGGGTACTTTCCCGTCCAGGGAGCACTGCCGGGCCCTGCCCACATGTCTACTTCGTCGCTGAGGGCGAAGCCGGAGGCGTCCGGGGACTCGAAGGTGGGAATGGCGTACATGCCCGACGCCTTCACCAGGTTCAGGTCGGAGTTGGCGGTCAGCTCAACGTAGGTGTTGAGTCCGGCTTCCGTGTCCAGGGCAATGTTTCCTTTGTCCAGGACGCTTTCGAACCAGACTGCGATGGGGAAGAACGAGGGATCGCCTGGGAGGCCGCCCTTGAACCGTCCGTAGTAGTCGGCGCCACCGTCTATGGGGCGCAGCGTCACCCCTTCATGGCCTGCTGCCAACGTTGTTGAGGCGTTGCTTGGCCCTTCTTCGGGTGTGGCCGCCCCGGCGAAGGGACCTACTCCGCTGGCAGCAGCAGCCGCAACGGCGACGGCAAGGCCGGCGAGAACAGTCCCGCCGAGGACCCCGGCTGTCCTTGGTTTCACGGGCTACCTTTCAGGCAGATGTTTCCTTGACGGGAGACTTCCCGTTGCTGGTGGACCGCAGGGGTTCGCTCCCGTGGCTGTTTGCTGCGAAAAGCCGCTCTGTTTTGTGGCTTGCCTGGGAGGGTGCCAGGATTTCCTGGATGGTGAGCTCGTCGAGGCCGGGGACGCCGGTTGCAGGCCCGTTCGGGTCGGGGTCATGATGGCCTTTGCGGCGGGACTTTTTCCGCTCCCCTGCAGGGGACGCCGAACGGGCCCGCACCCGCGATGTTTCCAGGCCCCGGGCTATGGACACGGCCCCAAAGGTGAGTACGATTCCGGCCACCAGGACAACGATCAGTGAGCGGAGACGGCTGGAGAACTGCTCGGTGGCGTTGTCGGGCGCGGCAACCATCAGCGAGGTGTACAGGAAGCGCTCATCTGCCCCGTTGATGGACTGGATGGCCAGCAGGTCAGCTTCCAGCCGGGACCCCAGGGCTTTGACCGTGGCAACGGCCTTGTCCTTGGTCTCGGACGCTGCGGCAATCTCGATCAGGAAAGAAGCAGGCGGACGTTGGACTGTGAAGTCCGTGCTCAGTCCCTCCCGGAGGAGGGCATCCCCGGTGGTGTCATCGTTCAGCCTGGTACCCACTACCTGGGCAATCAACGAGGAATCCGCTGATCGAAGGTAGGGGTTGTCCGAGTTGAGCAGGTTCAGGGCCGGGTTCTTCTCCAGCTCGGCAGCGGTGGGGATTTTTGGATTGACAATCGCGTATGTTGCCTTGGCTTCATAGGAGCGTGGGGCAAAGGAGTACACGTAGACGGCCGCCAGCACCGTCACCAGCAGGACAGGCAACACGACGAACTTGTGATGCCACAACGTCTTGATGACTGCTACCGGGTCCATGTGATCGCCTCGACATTCGGAGTTGATGGGTTGCGGAGATGTCCGTCGTGGGGCGGACCGTTCTTGAACAGGTCAGGAGCTGTGGTTTTCCTGAGCTCGATTTCACGGCGGATCATGATCCAAGCGCCTCCTCCGAGGCCGACAATAAAGGGGTACATCAGGGCAAACACGGGGAAAGCCATGGAGTCGAACGTCAGTGAGCAGCCTGCTGCCACGGCGCCGGCAGCCGCGGCCGCTCCTGCCAGGCAGCGCAGGGCAGGGATACGGGATGCGCGGGCGGCGATGAAGGATGATACGGCGGGCAGGATCAGGTATGCCACCATGCCGATGAAGCCCACCAGGCCCAGGGTGACCAGGGAGTTGAGGTACTGGTTGTCCAGGATGTAGAGGGCGTTCTCCGGCATGTAGTTTCCGGGTCCAAGCCCCAGGAAGGGCAGTTCACCGAACATCTCGGCCACGCGGGGGTAGTTGTTGGTGCGGGTTGTGAGGGAGGGGTCGCTGTCTCCCGCGGTGAAGGAGGATGTCAGTGTCCCCACCAGTCCGGGGATGGCAACGAAGAGTGCCGCCATGGCTGCCGGCGCGGCCACCACCGCCCAGCGCCGCGCTGAGCGTGGGAGGAAGGGAATGAATACCAGCATTCCCAGGAACAGTCCGAGGACGCCGGACCGGGACACCGTGGAGGCGATGGCGACGATCAGCAAGGCTGTACCCGTCCAGTGCAACCATTTGTAGCCCGTCCGGTCATAGATGGCCCGCCAGATGGACAAAGGCAGGAGCATGGCGCAGACAACGGCCAGTTCAATGGAGTGGAACGTGCTTCCCGCAACACGGGTCATGAGCCCGCGCACTTGGAAGGCCGTGTTTCCTCCGTTGTCGGTGAATCCCGGCATGGCCTCCTGGATCCAGAGCATCGGGTTGACCCGGAAGAGGAACTGGACCAAGGCCACCAGGCAGCAGAAGAAGGCGCCGGCAAGGATGGCCCGGACCAGTGACATGGCGTTGTCCAGGGTGCGGACGGCTTCGCTTGCCACCAACGCGATCCCGCCGCAGGCCAGGATCAGGATCAGCCAACGGTCGGCCGCAGCTTGGGCCGATACGTTGGTATTACCGGTGAAGCCGGAGAACAGTGCCACATAGGACGCACACGTTCCCACCCAGAGCAGTCCCAGCCCCAGCCGTCCCGGATACCGGGTCTGCAGTGGATGGTGCAGGCCGAAGAATGCCGAGCAGAGCCAAAAAGTCAGCAGCAGGAGGGCCAGCATGATGGGGACCGTCCCCACGGCACCGATCGGTTTGACCACCATGTTGGACGGGAAGAAGAACACGGCAAAGGCCGTGAATTTGAGCAGGAGGCCCACATGGCCGGCGGTGCCCGACGTTCCTTCAAGATCGCGTACCTCGATTTCGCGGGCCGGAGGGAAAATGAGGATCTTCTTCATCCGCCTCATGTGAGGCCTCCACGCAGGGAATCTTGAAGGGTCTCTTGTGGGAGCCGGGCACAGGAGGCTTCCACGAAGTGAGCAAATGACGTACGGGAATCTCCCCAATCCAGTCGTTTCCTGCCGGCAACGGCTGCGGCACGCTCCTCGATGTCCGGTGCACTGACAACGTCCGCGAGCGCAGCAGCCAAGCCCGTGGGTGTTCCCGGTGCCCACACGGCGTCCGGGTCGTTGAGCAGTCCTGAAGCGAAGGGCGCTTGGTTCAACACGGGAATGTTTCCTGCGGCGAGGAGCTCGCCGGGGACCAGGGAAATGTTGGTGAAGGAAATGGCCAGCCCGGCGACCGTTCGGTTGTACAGGCTGTTCAATTCCGCCGGGGTGAGGTTGCCGTGGTTCGTGACGGGGATGCTCCACCCAGTGACGTTGTCTCCGTAGATGTGGATTTCCTGCTCAGGCTGGAGGGCGTGGAAGCGTTGCAGGGCCAGTTTGGCCAGGAGGTAGCCGCGTCGGTCCACCTTCTTCTTGGCGTAGTAGACCACGCCGGACCGCGGCGGATGCTCAGTGGACGCGGGAAGCCTGTACGTGCCGGTGTCGCATCCGAACGGAACAACGGCTTGGGGCTTTTCGCCGAGTTCTTCCTGCATGACTTCGGCGATCATGCCGCCCAGTGCCACGTTGGTCAACCCCAGGCGGTAACTGTCCTCTGCCAGTGAGTAGAGGAACCCGCGGGGGTAGAAGTACGGCTCGTAGTCCTGGATGAAATAGAAGAGGTGGACGCTGCCCGGTGCCCGTCCCGCGGCAACATGTGCCGTAGGCCAGGAACTGGCAATGAGTGCATCCACCCCTTCCATCCCATGTGTGGCGCTGCGAACCCCGGCACGCAGCGCCGGCCAGTGGCGTTGGATAGTCTCTTCGTGACGGCTGGTGTCGTCATCGTTGGTGTCATAGAGGAACAAGGTGCACTGATGGCCCCGCTCTTCCATCTCCTCCACCATGCGGAAGAAGGTGGTGTGTCCCCCGGAACCGGGCGCCGGCGGTGTGCAGATCCAGCCGATCCTGAGGCGTCCGGTGGTGACGGGTGCGGGGGCGGGACGGGCAGGAGGCCTGGAGTCCATGATGTCTTCCTCCCTCAGGGGAAGGCCCGGTTCCGCCAGATGCCAGGCCTCCACAGCGGAGGTGACCAGTCTTGCCGCCACCAGCCGGGCAACAGGCCGCCAGCCATCCCGGCGGACACGCTGGGCTGCCAGGCGGGCGGCAGACAGAGTGATGGGCATCATGGTTGGACCGTGCTTCCGGGAATGCCGGCAGGGGACGGCTCAGGCGTGGCATCCCCGGCCTTGAGCAGCCCACGGATCTCAACCACGAGCTCTTTGCCTTGGCGGAAAGTCAGAAGCACATACAGGACCGAACCGAGCACTATGCCGCAGACCAAGGCCAAGGCAGGGTTGGTTATCCCCTGGGTGGCCAGCCAAACACAGCCCCCCGCCACTGCAGCCGCCGCCAACGGGCGGACACTTCCGCGCAGGAGCTGCCAGGCGCTGGTCTGCAGGACCGAGGTCAAGGACGTGACGTAGAGGGGAATGACCACCAGGCAGGCCACCGCGGCATGGGCGATCCCTGCCCCGGCAATCCCCCACCACGTGATGCCGGCGAAAAGGGCCGGGGTCAGGGCGGCAAGCCAGGCGACCTGGACCCAGAAGAGCCATCCGGTCCTGCCTGCACCCACGCTCAGGTCAGCGAAGAGTTCCACCAGGATCCGTGTGGCGCCGAAGACCCCCAGCGTGGCAAGTGCAACGCCCGCCGGCGCCCATGCCCCGCCATAGGCGGTGACGATCAAGGGATGGGCCAGCGCTATCACCAGGGCGGAGATCGGAAAAGCGCCATAGGAAACCCCGGTCACGAACCGGGCGGCCAACACACCCAATGTTCCTTCGGAGAAGAGCCTGCCAAAAGTGGGCACCGCTGTGGCCCGGATGACCGCAGTGATCACTGAACTTGGCAGCCCGGCCAGATTGAATGCCAACAGGTACAGGCCCAATGCGGTTGGATCCAGCATCCTGCCTACCAGGAGATAGTCCACGTTCAGTGTCACGAAAACCACCAGGTTGGCCAGGGCCAACGGCATGCCCAGACGCAGGATCTCCGCTGCCACCGCACGGTCAAAGCCAGGGGCGTACCTCTTGGGAGTGATGATCCAATAGCCGGCCATGGCCACCAGCTGCCCACCCACCCTGGACCAGGCGAGCGCCATCGCTCCCCAACCGTCCAACGCCATCGGCACCACCAGCACCAGCACGGTGACCAGGCTGCAGAGGTCGACGACGACCCGCGGCTTTTGCAGGAACTCCCGCCACACCATGGTGGAAGGGACGGCGCCAACCCCCTGGAGAAGAATGGTGAGCGAGAGCACCTGGATCACGGGCGTCGCCGCGGGGTCATCAAAGGCAGCCGCCAAGGCAGGTGCCAGGGCGATGGCTGCCGCGGTCATGACGACGCTGGTGACCAGTGCAATGGAGAAGACAGTAGGGGCGATCTTGTCCGGATCCCCGGTGCCGCGTGCCAAGGCGGCGGTCGCACCGAGCTCGGCCATGTTGGTGGCGATGGTCTGCACCACAATGGCAACCGCCAGCGCCCCGAAGTGCTCCGGAGCAATCATCCGGGCCACGATGATGGTGGTGGCAAACTGGACAATCCGGCCCAGGGCCATATTGACGCCACCCCAGAGCGTGGCGCTCGCAGCCCGGTTGCCCAGTGTGCGGTCCTGGCCGCTGACGGCGGTCACGAGATTCCCGTCATGGCCCATAGCCGCCATCGGACCCGATCCAGCTGGCTCCGCACGAAACCGGCGGCGAGCCGTCCCGTCCGGGGTTTCCGTCTACGGGCTGCCCGGGAGATCCTGGCATGCAACACGTTGGCCCGATGGATGTTCCCGGGAACCTCGTGAAGGCCCTCGATGAATTTACGGAGCTCGACTGCGGTCTCCACCGATCCGCCCCGGTTGATTTCCCTGAACCCCAACCGGGCAGCTTCCTTGCTGAGGGCACACTTGGCCCGCTGCACCTGCCGTGCCCGGTTCTTCGGGTTGCCCGGAAAGCGGGAGTCTTCAAGAACCCGGAAAGCCTCCAAGCGGTGCTTGAGATCCACGGCGGCCGCTGCGAACTCTGTCTGATGCATGTTGGCCCCATGGACACGGTAGAACGCCTGAACCGGCCCGTTGATCCGGCCCACATCCCAGGAGCCGGCGGCCCGCAGCCAATACTCGAGGTCCCCGGAGTGCGGCAAGGTGGTGCTGTAAGCACCCACGCTGAGCACAGCCGCGGTCCGCATGACCACTTCGGGTGAAAGGATGAAGTTCCTTCCACGGGCGCACGCCAGGGAAATCCATGCCCGGCCTTCCCACACAGTCCATGTGCTGTGGTCATGGGAGGAAGGGGCCGGGGGCTCGCCAGTGAAGTCCCGGGGAAGGCCATACACCATTCCCACCCGGGGGTTGGCTTCCATCAGCGCAGCAGCCCGGCCCAACGCACCGGGGGCGATCACATCATCCGCGGAGAGAAGCGTCACGTAGCGGCCCCGCGCCCTGGAGAGGCCGTCGTTGTACGTGGCAATGTGCCCTTTGTTGCTGTCGTGGAGAACAACGCTGATGCGCGGGTCCTCGGAGGCCAGCCGCCACGCCACGGCGGCGCTGCCATCAGTGGACGCATCATCGACCACAATGACCTCAACGTCCACGCCCTCCTGGGCCAACGCACTGGCAACAGCCTCAGGCAGGAAGTGTCCGTAGTTGTAGCACGGCACCACCACCGAAACGCTTACCGGGTGCCGCAGGGGAACAGGCCGCATCAGTTTCATTGGATGCCCTCCAAGGCAGGGGAATTTCCCCGCCTGATGACCCGGGCCGGGACCCCGGCCCACGTCTCTTCCGCCGGTACGTCGGTGAGAACGGCCGCCCCCATCCCGATCGTGGCATTCGCGCCGATGGACGTGCGCTCGCGGACACTGGCATTCATCCCCACGTAGGCGGCACGCCCAATGTGAACGTTGCCCCCAAGCGACACTCCGGAGGCGAAGGTCGCAAAGTCGCTGATGTCGTCGTCGTGGGTGAAAGTGACTCCGGGCATGGCTACTACATGGTTGCCGATCGTCACGGACGCCGTCATGCTCACATGGGCAAGGAGGATGCTGCCCTTGCCGATCATGCAGCCTTCGGGAATCTGCACGGAGGGGTCAATGGCCGTGGCATAACGCTCTTCATCCAGTCCCAGGGTCCTGAGCCTCATCACAACGGCCTCCCGCCCGGTTCCGGATCCGATGCACACCAGCAAAAGAGCATGAGGGAATTTCAGGGCGTCCCGGATGGGGCCAAGGACGTGTGCGCCGTCTACCACCCGCCCGAGTTTGTCTTCGTCGTCGTCGAGTATCCCGATCACGTCAAAGGGCCCGTTGCTGCGGACCATGGCCAGGACCTCTCTGGCCAGGCCGCTGGCGGCGATGAGGAGAAGTTCACTCATGTCAGTCGACCTGCTGCCCGAAGAACGGAATCGATGACCCGGACCTGGTCGTGCAGGGAAAGCTGGTGGTACAAGGGCAGGATGAGCGTGTGGTCAGTCAGCCATTCTGTGGCATCCAGGTCTGCCTTACCGCTGTCCTTGCCGGCGTAGGCCGGTTGGCGGTGGGCTGCCATGATCCCCCGACGCGCGGAGATTCCATCTTCGGCCAAAAGAGATATCAACCCGTCCCGTCCCACGGGAAACCCCGGCCCGACTTCCAGCCAGCAGGACTGGAAGTTGCTGGTTCCATAGTCCGGGTCGTTGACCAGCCGGAGGCCCTCAACGCCTGCGAAGGCGTTTGCGTAGGTGGCGGCCAGTTCCCGCCGCCGCTGGATGGCTTCGCGGAGCCGGCCCAGTTGGACGAGACCGACGGCGGCCTGAAGATCAGTCATGCGGTAGTTGAACCCGATCTCGAGGTACTCCTCCGGGGGCGCCAGGATGCTTGCGTGCCGGTCGGCAGCAGAGACACTCATGGCGTGTTCACGGAGTCGCCTTGATCTATCCGCAAAGTCCTGCCGTGAGGTGGAGAGCATGCCACCCTCCCCTGTGGTGAGGATCTTGCGTGGGTGGAAGGACCAGGCCGCCACGTCCGAGCCTGCCCCCACCGGCCGGCCGTGATACCGGGATCCGATGGCGCAGGCAGCATCTTCGACCACGGTGATGCCCAAGGGATCGCACAACGCACGGATGGGATCCAGGTCAACAGGAACCCCGCCTTGGTCAACAGCGATCATGGCCTTGGTGGCCGGAGTCAGGGCGGCCCGCAGAGTTTCTGCGGTGACACAGCCGGTAGTGACGTCGACGTCGGCAAACACCGGACGCGCTCCCACATACGTTGCCGCGTTCGCTGTGGCAATGAAGGAGAACGATGGCACCACCACGTCATCACCCGGGCCCACCCCGGCCACTACAAGGGCCAAGTGCAGGGCGGTAGTGCAGTTGGACGTCGCCACGGCGAAGTCTGCCTGTTGGAGCAGGCAGAACGCTTCTTCGAACTGGCGGACTTTGGGGCCTTGGGCCACCCAACCTGAGGCGATCACTTCGGCCACTGCCTGGGCCTCCTCCTCGCCCAGCCACGGCTTCATGACGTCGATGCGTGCCAGGTGGAGCCCGGAGGCGGTCATCTCGCACCAACTACCGGAACATCAGGGCTGTTGGTGGTCCGTCCTGCGGCAATCTCATCGCGCAGTGGCTGCCACCAGGCAACCAGCGAGCGCAGTCCATCCTCCAAGCCGACGGCAGCCTCGAAATCAAGGTCCGCCCGTGCGGCCGAGGTATCGGCCAGGCGCCGCGCCACGCCGTTGACGGTCCGTTCCGGTCCGTGCTCAAGGTGCAGCGGTGACTCCATGACCCCCAGCAGCGTTTGCGCCAGCCCGGCGAGGCTGGTTTCGGTTCCGCTGGCTACGTTGTATATGCCCTCGGTGACATCACTGACTGCTGCAAGGACGTTGGCCCGTGCCACATCGGCTGTATGGATGAAGTCCATGGTTTGCTGACCGTTGCCGAAGATCAGCGGCGGACGGCCATCAGCGATCCGCTCCATCCAGCGGACCAGCACCTCGGTGTACAGCCCGTGGACGTCCATCCGTGGCCCATAAACGTTGAAGTACCTTAGTGCCACATAGTTCAAGCCCGACATCGCCCGGAAGCTCCTTGCCATTCCCTCATTGAAGGACTTGGCTGCGCCGTAGAACGTGTCGTTGTTGTGATGGTGGTGGCGTTCAGAGGTGGGAAATTCCTCGGCCTGGCCGTAGACAGAGGCGCTGGAGGCCAGGATGAGCTTGTCCGGGGAGTTTTGGGCGGCGGCCTCGAGCACGTTGAACGTTCCGTCCACCAGTACTTCAAGTGCCAGACGAGGTTCCTCGGCACATTGGGTGATGCGGATGGCGGCCTGGTGGAACACAAGGTCCTTGCCACGGGTGAGGTCATGTACCAGGTCGCGGTCCCGCAGGTCACCTTCCACCAGGTCCACCCGTTCACTGGCCAGGGCGTCGTCCAGGTTTGCGAGGCGTCCGCGCACCAGGTTGTCCAGGACGTCCACGTGCGCCGCACCGGCGTCGAGCAGCTGGTCGACCAGCGTGGAGCCTATGGTTCCGGCACCACCGGTGACCAGGACGCTGGCGCCGAGGAGCCGTTTCACCGCGCAACCTGGAGATTGACCTCGTTGCCGGCCACCACGGTGGACTGCCCGTCGGTGCTCAGGCTTTGGGTGACGGCCTCCAGGACAGAGAGGACGCGCAGCCCGGATTCACCGCTGGTTCGGGGCATGGTGTGGTTCCGGATGGACGCGGCGAGTTCGGCCACCACCTGGCCCAAGGGCTCGCGTTCCTGCAGTGCAGGTGACCACGTGTCGCCGAGGCGGTAGGAAATGGCGGAGGTCCGCTTGTCGGCGGTGGACCGGGGCTGGTGTTCCAGGCTGACCCCGCGGTCATAGACGCTGAGGCGTTGCTGCGGGTTGAGGTCATCCCACACGAGGGTCCTCTTCGACCCCCCGATGATCATCTGCCGGATCTTGGTGGGGCTGAGCCAGTTCACATGGATGTGCACCATGGCGTCGTTGGGAAGGCCAAACGTCAAATGGCCCACGCAGTCACGGCCGGTACCCAGCGGATCTGCCCCGTGGGCTGCGATCTCTGTGGGATGCAAGCCACCCGGCAGGACGAAGTCCAGGATGGACAGGTCATGGGGAGCCAGATCCCAGAAGACGTTGACGTCCGGTTGGACCAGGCCCAGGTTGATGCGGACCGAATCGACGTAGAGGATATCGCCCAACGCGCCTGTGGCTACGAGCTCCTGGATTTTCAAAACGGCAGGGGTGAAGCAGTAGGTATGGTCTGCCATCAGCACCAAACCCCTGGCTTTGGCTTCTTCCACCATTTCCAGACCCTTTGCCCGGCTGTCCGCCAGGGGCTTTTCCACCAGCACATGCTTGCCTGCGCGCAGCGCCGTCATCACCACTCCGTGATGGGTATGGGCCGGCGTCGCCACCGCGACGGCGTCGAGGTTGTAGGTGTCCAGCAGTTCATCCAAAGATTCGACGACGGCCACGCCACCCACCGTTTCGGCGAGCCTGAGGCCGCGCTCTACGTCCAGGTCGCAAATGGCCACCAGGTCCCAGTCAGGGCTGGCTTTCAAGTTCCTGGCGAGATTGGGACCCCAATAGCCTGCTCCGACCACTGCAATGCGAAGCCTGGGCCGCAGTGCGTGGCCGTTCCGTTGTCCTGATGGAATAGTTCGTATGCTCATTTCCCACTCGACTTCTGTGCTGAAAGCGCGGTTCTTGTCAGGTACTGCATGGCGTTTACTAATAGGCGCCGGACGGTCGGGTCATGGCCCGGAAGGTCCGCCACATGATCATGAGGTCCCCCGCTATTGACCAGTTCTCCACGTAATAGAGATCCAGCCGGACTGCCTCGTCCCACGGAAGGTCCGAGCGTCCATTGATTTGCCACAATCCCGTGATTCCGGGCTTGATCAACAGCCGGCGGTGCGTGTGGCGCTCGTATCCGCTGACTTCCCGTGACAGTGGCGGTCTGGGCCCTACCAGGCTCATGTTTCCCACCAGGACGTTCCAGAACTGCGGCAGCTCATCCAGTGAGTACCTGCGCATCCAGCGGCCGCACCGGGTAACGCGGGGGTCTCCGCGGATCTTGAACAGGACACCGGCGCCCTCATCCTGGCTGCTGAGGGCTTCAAGATGTGCTTCGGCGTCCACCACCATGGAACGGAACTTCAGCATCGGGAAGGTAGTGCCCTTCTTTCCGATCCTCTCCTGCTTGAACAAGACAGGCCCGGGGCTGTCGGCCTTGACGATCGAGGCCAGGACGAGCAGGACAGGAGCCAGAACGAACAAGGCCGCTGCAGATACCGCGATGTCCATCAGCCGCTTGAGCGTATGCTTGCCGCCGGAGTAGTGCGGAATATCAACGTGCATCAGGGGAAGGCCTTCAACGGGCCGCCAGTGGATGCGCGGTCCTGCCACGTTGGTCAAGGTTGCTGCCAGAACCAACTCAGCGGAATTTTCCTCGAGCCGCCATCCAAGTTCGCGGATGAACTGGTTTCCACCAGGAACCGGGCCTGCCACGATCACTGCGTTGGCACCGGTCTGCCGGACGGTTTGCGCCACGCCGTAGATGGAGGACAAGACCGGTACGCGCAGGTGGTCCACGGCCAGGACGGTACCGCGGCGGGCACCTGGGAGGCAGGCCCCCAGGATGTCGTAGGCGGCGCCGGACTTTCGATTGATTTGCTTGATGACGTATCTGACGTCCTGGGGTTCGCCAACAACGATCGCGCGGGACAGGCAACGGCCCCTGGACTTTTCGTGGCTCAGCCAGCGGCGGAAACCCCATCTGCTTCCGGTCAGGGCCACCAGGCCCAGCGGCAAGGAGACCAGGACAAAGGAACTGACTGCCTCCAAACGGAAAACCACCGCAACGATGCCCAGGAACCCGAAAACCCGGAAGCTGGCAGAAAGTACCCGCTTGTACTCTTCGGGGCCTACACCGAGGACTTTCGGATCGCGTGTCCTGTATACCTCCAAGGCCGCCAACCAGACCACTCCCAGGATCAACCCCATGGCCAGGTGTTGGGCCTGCGCCGGCCCTCCGGGAGATCCTCCCATTCCATCGGTGTTCAGCACTGTCCCGGCGATGACGGCTCCGGCAACCAGCGCCGTGTCAGCGAGCCGGAGGCTGTATGTCAGGAATCGCGTCCACGTCAAACGGTCTTTGAACGGTACCTTGACCCGCTGGCGGCGGTGGGTGACTGGCGGCGGCACGGGGTCCAAGGTGACATCGGACCCCGGCGCCGCCAGTCCCGCCTTTTCAGTCCGCTGTGCAGCAGCGGGCTTGCCAATCCAAGGAGACGCCGGCGGATTGACGTTGGCGGCGGCAGAGTGAGCGCGGAAGGCTGACCCCGTGGGGGCGTGAGCCGCACCCTGGGGTGCCGCTGCCTTGCCGTACCGCAAGACTGGAACTCTTACCATGTCAGCCCTCTTTACAGACCTGCCGTTGCCTACCTATCAGTGAAGCCGCGGCGCTCCGAAGGCGCACCAGTAGTCGATACTCAACTTTGCGCAGGATTACCTATGACCCCTACGTGCAAGTACCTACCCAGGGGTGCCGGGACTACGTGCCCTGACGAGTAAAAACCCCGGAAATCCGGGCGTGAAACGCTGCCAACAAGACGTCAAGGCACAAAAAACCGGCCGCCCGCAGGCGGCCGGTCGATGGCGTTCCTAGTCCTCGACGATTTCGAGGTCTTCGTCGAGCACCTCGTCGTCTTCGTCTTCCTCGTCATCGAAGACCTGAAGCGGAGTAACCTCGGAATACGCCTCGTAGAGTGCGTCCTCGTACACTTCGAAAGCATCGGCAACAGCGAAAAAAGCGGCCTCGACATTGGGGTCGCCCTCACCGCGGCGGGCGGATGACGCAGCCAGGTGCTCTTCGAGGGCGGCGGTCAATGATTGAAGCGCGACACGCGGATCGATGCTCATGCCTTCACGTTAGCCGGAAAAGGACGAAAATGGAGAGGGATGAGAGAACAATTTCCGGGTAGCTCCGTAGAGCGCCAACGAGACTATGCACGTCAGTACGAGTACCTCGTCCTGACGGTGGGACCTGACGATTCGCTGCCCGACGCCCGGCGCCGGCTCGCCGAACATTCCGAGTACGGCAAGTGGGAGCTCGAACGCAGCGTGCTCTACCTCGGCGGTGGCCGCCGTTTTTGGCTGCGCCGCAAGGTGTATTCGGTCCAGCGGACCGTCTAGGCTCCTAACCGTCCAGCGGCCCCAACCAGGCGTTGGCCACCGTGTTGTGTGCAGATTCGTCGTTGGACGGATGGAAAATGCCCGCCAAGACGTCCCGGTAGAGGCGTTCCATCTCTGAGCCCCTGAAATAGCTGGAGCCTCCTGTGACACGGATGGCAAGATCCACCACGTAGCGCGCGTTTTCCGTAGCCCGGGATTTGAGTCCCACCAGCCGGGGGAACCACTGGGCTCCATGGTCCACCAGGTTGTCCACGTCGCGGGCAATGCTGGATATTTGTGGTGCGATGCCATCCATGGCCAGTGCGGCGTCGGCCACCTTCCACCGGATATCAGGGTCCTGCGCGAAGCTGCGTCCACCGTGTTTGGCCGATACCCTGCGTTTGACGTTCTCTACACCAAGAGTGAAAGCACGCTGGGCCACCCCCGTATAGACCGCGGCGAGAAGGGTTTCAAAGCACGCGAAAATTGCGAAGATCAGCAGGTCATTGTTAGGTCCTGCCGGGAGCTTGCGGAAGATCCGCTCCGCCGGGACCACAGCGCCATGCAGGAGCGTGGTGTTCGAAGCGCTGGCCCGCATGCCCAGGGTGTCCCAGTCGCTGAGCGTTTCGTGTCCGGGCTCGTCGCGGCGAAGAAAGCCGAACACCAGCTCCCCCTCTCCGGCCCTGGCGTCGGAGTCTTTACCGAAAGTGCCCAACCGGGTCCAGCCACGCGACAGGCTCGTGAAGATCTTCCGGCCCGTGAACTTGTAACCTCCATCGGGCAGCGGCTCGGCGACGGTGCCAGAGTCGAACAACATCGAATCATTGCCGGCTTCGGAAATGCCGAAGGCAAAGACTTCCCCCTGCCCCGCTTCCTTGAGGACGAAGTCCAGGGAGTTATCGCCTCGTGCAGCCATGACCTGCGCGACGCCGGTCCACACCAAGTGCATGTTGACGGCCAACGCTGTGGCCGGGGCCGCCGTGGCGAGCCTTTGCTGCAAGGCAGCTGCCGCTTCGAGACCGAGCCCGAATCCGCCGTCGGACTCCGGTACGAAAAGTTTCAAGTAGCCGGCCGCGGCCAGCTCCTCCAGGTCTTCATGGAAGAACGCGTTGTTTTGGTCGTAGCCGGCAGCGCGGCCGCGCAGCCGCTCAAGCAGGGCGTCGGGGAGGATTTCCTCGGGAGACATCTCCAGGCCTCTTTCTCGCTGATTGCGGTCTAGTAGTTGCTCAGCAACCTGTTCAGGACGCGTGCGCCGAATTGGAGGGACTCGGCCGGAACGCGCTCATCAACGCCGTGGAACATGCCGGTGAAGTCCAGCTCATCAGGAAGCATCAACGGGGCGAAACCGTACCCGGTGATGCCGATCTTGCTCAAGGACTTGTTGTCCGTGCCGCCGGAGAGCGTGTAGGGAAGCACCTTGGCGCCGGGATCCTCGGAGTGCAGTGCATCGATCATGGAATCCACCAGATTGCCGGCGAACGGCACTTCCAGGGAAACATCCTTGTTGACATAGTTGATGTCGATGCCCTCGCCGGCAAGTTCCTTGATGGTCTCGAACACCAGTTCCTGCTGGCCAGGAAGCGTCCGGCAGTCCACGAATGCCTCTGCCGACTCCGGGATGACGTTGTGCTTGTACCCCGAACGCAGCAGCGTGGGGTTGGAGGTGTTCTGCAGCGTCGCACCCACAAAGCGGGCTACTGTGCCGAGTTCCTTCAGGATGATGTCCGGGTTGTCGGGATCGAACTCGACGCCGGTCAGTTCGGTAACGCCGTCCAGGAACTGGCGGGTGGTAGGGGTCAACTCCACCGGCCACTTGTACTCGCCGATCCTGGTGACGGCAGCGGCCAGGCGGGTGACGGCGTTGTCGGTGTTGATCTGGGATCCGTGGCCGGCACGGCCGTGTGCCACCAGTCGGAGCCAGGAGAGGCCCTTCTCGGCTGTTTGGAGCAAATAGGTCCGCTGGCCGCCGATGGTGGCGGAGAAGCCACCCACTTCCGAGATCGCCTCGGTGGCGCCATCAAAGAGTTCGCGCCGGTGTTCGATGGCGTAGCGGGCGCCGTAGGTGCCACCGGCTTCCTCGTCGGCAAAGAACGCGAAAATGATGTCGCGCTTGGGTTTGCGGCCCGTCCTGGCGAAGTCGCGCATGACTGACAGGATCATGGCGTCCATGTCCTTCATATCCACCGCACCACGGCCCCAGACCAGCCCGTCCTTCAATTCGCCACTGAACGGATCAACGCTCCACTGGTCTTTCAGGGCAGGAACAACATCCAGGTGTCCATGAACCACCAAGGCGTCGGCAGACGGGTCTTCGCCCGCCATCCGGGTCACGACGTTGGCGCGGCCGGGGGCGGATTCGAAGATTTCAGCTTCGAGGCCCACTTCCGTAATGAGGCCGGCCGTGTATTCGGCCGCCGCGCGCTCCCCCGGTCCGGTGTCGTCGCCGAAGTTGGAGGAGTCGATGCGGATCAGCTCCTGGCAGATCCGGACAACTTCATCTTCGGGGCGGATGACAGACATGGAAACTCTCCTTGCGTGGCTGGGCTGCAGGTTCCGGCGACGTGCACTGCGGCTCCCGCAGCGGCACCGTCCCGTATCCCATCAGCCTACTCACCGGACCGGCACCGCGTCAGGAACGCATGGCGCCGGAAGTCTCCGGGTGTCCCTCGAGGCCGTCCTGACCAGCGCCGATTTTTCCGCCACCGGAAACCGTGTTAGAGTTTTTCTCGCTGCTTCGGAGGAAAGTGAAGCACCGGAAGGTGCAAAACGGCTCAACCGAACACCACCTGCGCGGGTGGCGGAATGGCAGACGCGCTAGCTTGAGGTGCTAGTCCTCGAAAGGGGGTGGGGGTTCAAGTCCCCCTCCGCGCACTATCGCAAGGCCTGGAATCCACGGATTCCGGGCCTTGTTTTGTCTGTGGCCCGGGTTGTGCCGGCGTCGTGCCTTATGTCCCGCCCGCGTTTCCAGGGCAGTTTCAGGGCAGCAGTCAAGGATTAACGACGACGACGGCGGTCACCTTTCGGTGACCGCCGTCGTTCCGTTATCGACGGGAGCTTGCTCAGCCCAACGCCGCCACAGTGCCGGTGAAGTGCCGCCGGCCGCTGCGGGCATTCCACGCTACATAATCCGAACGTTCCCAACTGCCTGAACCAGACTGAACCGTGGAAATATCCACGGCGACCCGTGCCGGGAGGAACACCGGGGCCTCAAAGGCAACGTCCCAGGTATACGAATCGGATTTGACGGCCCCCACGTCAGCCAGCGCACGGGAAGCAAGGTACATTCCGTGGGCAATTGACCCTCGTAAGCCCAGTGCCTTGGCAGAAAGGACGCTGAGGTGGATCGGGTTGAAGTCGCCGGAGACCGTTGCGTAGCTTCGGCCTGTGTCCAAACCGAGTTGCCACAGCGCGGTGGGGTTGGGAGGAGAAAAGTCGCTGGGTGCTGATGCTCCGTTCGCGCTTCCGGGTTTGTCGATGCCCGGCAGGAAGACGCCCTTGGCCAAGCAGGTGGAGACGCCACGCCAGAGCAGGGCGCCGCTGGACGCCGAGCGGACCTCCGCCACAACATCCACCTGCGTTCCGGCTTTGTGGCCAGCAAGGTTCTCAGCCCATGACCGGATGTCCAGGGCCTCGGAGAAGGCTATGGGAACCCGTTGTTCCACATGGTTCTTCAGGTGGATCATGCCCAGGAGCGGCAGCGGGAAATCATCCCGGTTCATGACGCTCAACGAGACCGGAAAGGCCAGGGCATGGACATATCCGGCCGGCAGGGTGTCGCTGGCGGTCTCCCCTACCAGATGTTGGTAAGCGGTCAGGTTTCCCACGTCTGCCTTGACGTTACGCACTTCGTGGCTGACCGAGGGCACGGTGTGCTGGCTCGTGGACGCGCCCAACACCCGACGGCGGGCGGCGCTTGTTGCCGCGTTGACGTAGAGCTTGGACAGTGAGGGCAGCTCGCCCAGGATCACTGGCTGGGGATTGGTCATGCTCCCACCAATTGCTGACCACAGACCCGCAGTACCTGACCAGAAATTCCGCCAGCGGCATCACTGGCCAAAAAGGCAATGGTCTCGGCGACGTCCCGGGGCTGACCACCCTGCTTGAGCGAGTTGAGCCTGCGGGCAGCCTCGCGGATGGCGAAGGGCATCCTGGCCGTCATTTCGGTTTCAATGAATCCGGGGGCCACCGCGTTGATGGTTCCGTCAAAAGGTTCCATCAGCGGGGCTGTAGACCGCACCATCCCGATCACCCCACCCTTGGAGGCGCCGTAATTGGTCTGGCCCCTGTTGCCGGCGATGCCGCTGGTGGAAGCCACCGACACGATGCGCGGTGCGACCTTGAAGTGTTCGGACGCGAGAAGGACCTCGTTGATGCTCAGCTGGGCTGCGATATTGACGGCGATCACTGACTGCCAACGGCTTTCGTCCATGTTCGCGAGCAGCCTGTCACGGGTGATTCCCGCGTTGTGGACCACGATGTCGAGCCGGCCGTGGCGTTCCACTGCGTGTTCGATGATCCGGTGCCCGGCGTCATCACGACTGATATCGAGCTGAAGGGCGGTGCCCCGTACCTCGTTGGCCACTGCAGCCAGGTGGTCCCCGGCCGCCGGAATGTCCACGGCAACCACTGTGGCGCCGTCGCGGTGCAGAGTCCGGGCGATGGCAGCTCCAATACCCCGGGCCGCCCCGGTGACGACTGCGACCTTGCCGGCCAACGGCTTGTCCGGGTCGCTGGGCAAAGCCCCTGACGCCGAGCTGACCGTCAGGAACTGTCCGTCCACATAGGCAGAACGCCCGGAGAGGAAGAACCTCAGTGCGCCCAATGCCGACGGGCTGGTGGTGGCGAGGTCGTCGTCGAGCAGTATGCCATTGGCGGTGGAGCCAGTGCGGAGTTCCTTGGCCAAGGACCGGACCAGCCCGTCAATGCCTTGGCGCGCAGCAGCCGCGGCAGGGGTTTGGGCTGATTGGGACGTCCGGGAGATGGTGACCACCCTTGCGTTGGTGCCCAGATCACGGAGCGAAGTGCCTGCGGTCAGTACCGGCTTGGCAAGGTCTGCGGGATGCTGGACGGCATCGAGGACCATAATGATGGCCCCCAGCTTTTCCTTGGGCAACGCGTTCCGCCGGACATCAAGACCCCATCCGAGGAGTGTGGTGGCAATATCATCCGCACCTGGGCTGTCTCCGTTGACCAGGACTGGGCCGGTGACCAGCGGGCTGCCGGGTTGGTAGCGGCGAAGTTCCACCGGTTGCGGCAATCCGAGCCGTTTGGCAACGTCCCTGCCCAGTCCGCGGCTCACCAGTTGTGTGTATTTGTCCGTCATGGAGCTCCCCTATGCTGCTTCCAGAAGGGCGACGACGCCCTGGCCGCCTGCGGCGCAAACGGAGATCAGGCCACGGGCCGGACGCCCGTCAACTGCGCCCTTCTCATGCAGCATTTTCGCAAGGGAGGCCACAATCCTGCCACCTGTAGCGGCGAATGGGTGCCCGGCAGCCAAGGACGAGCCGTTGACGTTGAGCTTGGCCCGGTCCACCTTTCCGAGTGCGCCATCGAGTCCAAGCCTGGTGCGGCCAAAGTCCTCATCCTCCCAGGCGGAGAGCGTGCTCAGGACCGTGCCGGCGAATGCCTCGTGGATTTCGAAGAAATCGATGTCCTCGAACGTCAAGCCGTGACGGGCCAGGAGTCGCGGAACGGCGAACACGGGCGCCATGAGGAGGCCGTCCTTGCCGTGCACGAAGTCTACCGCGGCGGCTTCTCCGTCCAGGACCGTTGCGAGCTTGGGCAGGCCGTGGGCGTCGGCCCACTCATTGGTTGCGAGCAGGACGGTGGACGCGCCGTCAGTGAGTGGTGTGGAGTTGCCCGCTGTCATGGTCGCTTCCGCGCCGAGGTTCTTGCCGAAGACCGGCTTCAGCGATCCGAGTTTCTCCAAAGTGGTATCTGCGCGCAGGTTGGAGTCGCGGTTGAGGCCGCGGTACGGGGTAATGAGGTCATCAAAGAAGCCACGCTCGTAAGCTGCAGCGAGATTGCGGTGGCTGTTGAAGGCAAGTTCATCCTGGGCCTCGCGGGTGATCTTCCACTGCGCCGTGGTGAGTGCCTGGTGCTCCCCCATGGACAGGCCGGTGCGAGGCTCACCCGTATTCGGTGCGTCCGGGGCCAGGTCCTTGGGGCGGATGCGTCCGATGATCTTGAGCTTTTGTACAGGGGTTTTGGCGCGGTTCAGGTCCAGCAGGATCTCGCGCAGTCCCTCGCTTACGGCGATGGGGGCATCGGACGCCGAATCCACTCCGCCGGCAATGGCTGAATCGATCTGCCCCAGCTTGATCTTGTTGGACAGCCCGATCACTGTTTCAAGCCCGGTTGCGCAAGCCTGCTGAAGATCATATGCAGGGGTTTCAGGTGACAGCGCTGAGCCGAGGACGGCTTCCCGCGTGAGGTTGAAATCCCTCGAGTGCTTGAGCACGGCTCCGGCAGCTACCTCGCCAATGCGTTCGTCCTGCAGCCCGAACCTGGCGATCAACCCGTCCAGTGCCGCGGTGAGCATGTCCTGGTTGGAGGACTTGACGTACGCTCCCCCCGTGCGGGCAAACGGGATGCGGTTGCCGCCCACAATGACCGCTTTGCGTGGTGCGTGGGTGGTGGTAGCCGGTTCGCCGGTTCCACCCGTGGTGACGTCTGCTGCAGCCATGCTGGTCTCCTTCGATCAATGCCAGTTACTGATACCCAGCGTACCTGATACGCTGGGTATCGTGAACAACCGCCACGAAGAATTCGCCAGTGCTGCAGCGGACGCGCAGAATACCGCCGTCGACGGCCGGACCGCCCGCTGGCAGTCCCACCGCGAGGAGCGGCGTGCCGAACTCATCCGGCAAGCCCGCAAGGCCGTTCACAGGCTAGGCAGTGACGCGTCCATGGAGGACATCGCGGGAGCCGCCGGAACGTCCAAGTCCGTTTTCTACCGCTATTTCGGTGACAAAGCCGGACTTCAGCAAGCCATGGGCGAGGTAGTGCTGGGGCAGATGCAGCGCCGCATGCAGGAAGCCGCACAGTTGGCCCAGACCCCCCGCGAAGGGTTGTTTGCCATGGTCTCCGCCTACCTGCAGATGGCCGAATCAAGCCCCCACGTCTATGCGTTCATTACCCGGCTCACCCCAGGTGAAGCGTCAGCGCAGGACGCCATCGCCGCGTCTGGAGCGCTGGGGAACTTCTTTGAGCAAATCACTGAAATGATCGCCACCCCCATGCGGGAGTACCTGGGCGAAGAGAAGGAAGCGGTGCTTGTGTATTGGCCCACCGCCGCAATCGGACTCGTCAGGAACGCCGGAGAGATGTGGCTCGGCAGCCCGGCAGGCGGAGCCAAGCCGGACCAGGAAACCATGGCGGCGCAAATCACTGACTGGCTGTGCCTCGGCATTGCTCCAGCACTCAAGACATCCACCTGACACCAGCAATGACTCATCAGTTGTCGGAACCAAAGAAGGAAGCAACATGACTGAAGTAGTGGACCGGACTGCATCCGCCCAAGACCCCACGGGCAGTAAGGACGCTGCCGCCACTGGCGCCGAGCCTGTGGTGGACGTGGCCGCGCTGGGAGAGCAACTCCTCGGCAAGTGGGCTCATATCCGCCATGAGGCACGCAAAGTGGCCGGCAATCCGGTGGTACAAAAGATCGAAGGGCTGCACCACACCGAGCACCGCGCCCGCGTGTTCGAGCAATTGAAGTTCCTGGTGGACAACAACACCGTGCATCGTGCCTTTCCCACCCGGTTGGGTGGCTCCGACGATCACGGAGGCAACATTGCAGGCTTCGAAGAGATCGTTACCGCCGATCCGTCCCTTCAGATCAAGGCAGGCGTCCAGTGGGGCCTGTTCGGCTCTGCCGTGATGCACCTCGGCACGGTGGACCATCAGGACAAGTGGCTCCCCGGCATCATGAGCCTGGAGATTCCCGGCTGCTTCGCGATGACCGAGACCGGCCATGGCTCTGACGTTGCCAGCATCGCCACCACGGCGACATACGACGAAGCCAGCCAGGAATTCGTCATCAACACACCTTTCCGTGCGGCGTGGAAGGACTACATCGGCAATGCAGCCAACGACGGCCTGGCCGCTGTGGTGTTTGCCCAGTTGATCACCAAGAACGTCAACCACGGAGTCCACGCTTTCTATGTGGAACTGCGCGATCCCGCTACCAAGGAATTCCTCCCCGGCATCGGTGGCGAAGACGACGGCATCAAGGGCGGACTCAACGGCATCGACAACGGCCGGTTGCACTTCACGGATGTACGGATCCCCCGCACCAACCTGCTGAACCGCTACGGGGATGTGGCTGTTGACGGCACCTACTCCTCCAGCATCGGCAGCCCCGGGCGCCGTTTCTTCACCATGCTCGGCACCCTCGTCCAAGGGCGTGTTTCCCTGGACGGAGCAGCGGTTGCCGCCAGCAAGGTGGCCTTGAAGACGGCCATCCAGTACGCCACCGAACGCCGTCAGTTCAACGCATCCTCGGCAACCGATGAGGAAGTCCTCCTGGATTACCAGCGTCACCAGCGCCGACTGTCCACCCGGCTCGCCACTACCTACGCGGCCAGCTTCGCGCACGAGCAACTCCTGCAGAAATTCGACGACGTCTTCTCCGGCGCGCACGACACCGACGCCGACCGCCAGGACCTGGAGACGCTGGCAGCCGCCCTCAAGCCGCTGAGCACCTGGCATGCCCTGGACACGCTCCAGGAATGCCGCGAAGCCTGTGGTGGCGCCGGATTCCTGATCGAAAACCGCTTTGCCTCCCTCCGTGCGGACCTTGATGTGTATGTCACCTTCGAAGGCGACAACACCGTGCTGCTGCAGTTGGTGGCCAAGCGGCTCCTTGCCGACTACGCCAAGGAATTCCGCAGCGCTGATTTTGGTGTCCTTGCACGCTATGTGGTGGACCAGGCTGCCGGTGTGGCCCTCCACCGGACGGGCCTTCGCCAGGTGGCCCAGTTTGTGGCCGACACCGGATCGGTTCAGAAGGCGGCTTTGGCTTTGCGGGACGAGGAAGGCCAGCGCACCCTCCTGGCTGACCGCGTGCAGTCCATGGTCGCCGAGGTCGGTTCTGCACTGAAGGGAGCCAACAAACTCCCCCAGCACCAGGCCGCGGCCCTGTTCAACCAGCACCAACACGAACTCATAGAAGCGGCCCAGGCACACGCTGAACTGCTCCAGTGGGAAGCTTTCACCGAGGCCCTGACCCATGTCACGGATGAGGGAACCAAGCGCGTGCTGACCTGGCTGCGCGACCTGTTCGGTTTGTCCCTGATTGAGAAGCACCTTTCCTGGTACTTGATGAACGGCAGGCTCTCGATGCAGCGTGGCCGAACGGTGGGCACGTATATCAACAGGTTGCTCGTCAAGATCCGCCCGCACGCTGTGGACCTCGTTGATGCTTTCGGCTACGGTCCTGAGCACCTGCGGGCCTCGATCGCGACCGGCGCAGAATCCACCCGTCAGGACGAGGCACGGAAGCACTTCCGTGAGCAGCGGGCCAGCGGCAGTGCACCCGCAGACGAGAAAACCCTTCTTGCCCTGAAAGCGTCCAAAACCCGCTAGCAGAGCCAACCAGCCGCGAGGTTAACATTCGCGGAACTGTTGAAAAGCACGACGGCGCCGTCCCCACCAAAGGGGGCGGCGCCGTCGTGCTTTCATTTTCTGCTGTTGGAGCGCTGCCGGTTTAGCGCAGGACCGACCGGTAGACCTCAAGCGTTGTTTCCGTAATGGATTCCCAGGAGAAGTGCTCTTCCGCGCGGCGGCGCCCCGCTATACCCATTTCGCGGGCACGTGCAGGATCTGCCACTACCTCGTTCAAGGCTGCCGCGAAGTCGCTGACGAATTTCTCCGGGTCCAGGGGCGTCCCGGTTCCGTCGGTGACTTGCTCCAGCTGCACCAGGAGTCCGGTTTCGCCGTGCTGGACCACCTCCGGAATCCCGCCGGTGGCACTGGCCACTACCGCCGCACCGCATGCCATGGCTTCGAGGTTCACGATGCCCAGCGGCTCGTAGATCGAAGGGCAGGCGAATGCCGTGGCATGGCTGAGCACCTGGATGAGTTCCTTTCGGGGCAGCATCCGCTCGATAAGGACGACCCCTTGGCGCTTGGTCTGCAGTTCCTCGATGAGCCGTGCAGTTTCGGCGGCAAGCTCGGGAGTATCGGCGGCTCCCAGGCACAGGACCAACTGGACGTCGTCAGGCAGGCTTGACGCCGCCCGAAGCAGGTACGGCACCCCCTTCTGGCGGGTGTTGCGTCCAACGAAAACCACGCTGGGCTTGGCGGGATCGATGCCCAGCGCACGAATTGCGTCATCCTCTTCATCGCGTTCCCAGAGGGAAACATCGATGCCGTTGTGGACGACTCGGACTTTGTCGGGATCGACGTCGGGGTAGCTGCGGAGGATGTCCTGGCGCATGCCGTCGGAGACGGCGATGATCGCAGCTGCTGCCTCATAGGCTGTTTTCTCCACCCAGGAGGACAGTGCGTAGCCGCCCCCCAGCTGCTCAGCCTTCCACGGGCGCAGGGGCTCAAGGCTGTGGGCGCTGAGCACATGGGGAATTCCGTGCAGCAGCGAGGCGAGGTGGCCCGCCATGTTGGCGTACCACGTGTGCGAGTGGACCAGGTCCGCTCCCGCAATGTCCGGAACGATCCTCAGGTCCACGCCCAGGGTTTGGAGGGCGGCGTTGGCATCGCCGAGGTCGTCGGGCGTGGCGTAGGACGCCACCGAAGCCCCGTGATAGTCGGCATCACGCGGCGCGCCGAAGGCCCGGACGTGAAGGTCGACGTGCTTTGCCAGCACCCGGCTGAGCTCGGCAACGTGGACACCGGCACCGCCATAAATTTCCGGAGGGAATTCTTTAGTCACAATGTCTATTCGCACGCTAACCAACGTAGTCGTTCCGGCGTATGTGTTCTAGTGTGAAAGAGTCCGGAAAATCGGACTTTTGGGGGATACGAAGACGTACGGGGAGCTGTGACCATGGCGTTGAAGAAAGTTCTGGCAATCGTATTGGCAGGCGGAGAAGGCAATCGACTCATGCCGCTGACGGCGGACCGGGCCAAGCCCGCGGTTCCGTTCGCAGGCGGCTACAGGTTAATTGACTTTGCACTATCCAATCTCGTCAATTCGGGATATTTGAAAATCGTTGTACTGACGCAGTACAAATCGCACAGCCTCGACCGGCACATCTCGGAAACCTGGCGTATGTCAACGCAACTGGGCCGGTATGTAGCTTCTGTTCCCGCGCAGCAACGCGTGGGTAAGAGTTGGTTCCTTGGCAGTGCCAACGCCATCTACCAATCGCTGAACCTCATCCATGACGACGCCCCGGACATCGTGGTTGTGGTCGGCGCCGACCACGTGTACCGCATGGACTTCTCCCAAATGGTGGAGCAGCACATTGCCAGTGGCGCGAAAGCGACTGTTGCTGCAGTGCGGCAGCCCCTGAACATGGCCAACCAATTCGGCGTGATCGAGGTAGACCAGAACGATCCCCAGAAAATCGCCGCGTTCGTCGAAAAGCCGGCCAGCACCCCCGGGCTGGCAGCAGATCCCACACAGTTCTTGGCATCCATGGGCAACTACGTCTTCAACGCAGACGCCCTGGTGGAAGCCCTGCATGTTGACGCTGAAAGACTTGATACCAAGCACGACATGGGCGGGGACATCATCCCCTACTTCGTGGACCAGGGCGAAGCAGGCGTGTATGACTTCACGCTCAATGACATCCCCGGTGCCACCGACAGGGACCGGACTTACTGGCGCGATGTCGGTACCATCGACTCGTTCTATGACGCCCACATGGACCTCATCTCCCCCGTGCCGATCTTCAACCTCTATAACTCCGAGTGGCCGATCTACACGCGCCAGAGCATCTCGCCCCCTGCCAAGTTTGTCCGTGGCGAGAACAACACCGTGGGTACGGCCCTCGATTCCATTGTTGCCAGCGGCGTGGTGGTTTCGGGTGGCATCGTCGAAGGTTCCGTGATCTCCAACGACGCCTATGTGGCCGCCGGCAGCCGTGTCCAGGACTCCGTCCTCATGGACAAGGTCCGGGTAGGCGAAGGCGCTGTGATTAAGCGGGCCATCCTGGACAAGAACGTGAAGGTTCCTGCAGGAGCGGCCATCGGCCTGGACCCCGCCCTGGACAAGGCACGGGGGTACAAGGTGACGGAGTCAGGGATCACGGTACTGGCAAAGGGCCAGCTCGTGCCCGAGCCCGGCGAAGCGGAGCTCGCGCTGTCCGCGCAACACCGCCGTGGACTGCCCGAGGCTGTCAAGGCGGCCACCCACGATGATCCGGACATCCGCGACTCGGCCGAAAAGGTAGCAGCAGGAATCCAGTCACGCGTCGCGGACGCCGCAGCGCAGGGGGCCTCGCACTAAGCGTTGGGCGCCCGGCTGACGCCGACAGAACCCGAGGCAGGCCACTGGCTCCCAAGGCTGTAAAATCAGGTCAATGAGCTCCACCGATCTGACGCCTGAAGAGATCCAGGCCTGCCTCAAGGTTCTGACCACGATCCACGTCTACGACGAGGAGCACCCGGACTACGTTGCAGTCCGCCGTGCCACCGGCAAGATGTTCAAAGCTGTCAAGCGACACCGCCGGGTCACAAAGCGCGATTCCATCGCCGAGGCAGACCGGGCCGTCATCGCCCTGACGGCCACCGCCGCTCCGGACCGCATTGACGACGAAACCCGCGGCAACAAGCTGGCACCCTCCGCCACCGGCGAGGTCGCCGGTCACCTCATCCGCTCGCGTCCGTGCTACATCTGCAAAAAGCACTACACGCAGGTTGATGCCTTTTACCACCAGCTCTGCCCTGAATGCGCGGCCTTCAGCCACAGCAAGCGTGATGCACGCACAGATCTCACAGGACGCAGGGCCTTGTTGACCGGCGGACGCGCCAAGATCGGCATGTACATCGCACTGCGCCTACTCAGGGATGGCGCCCACACCACCATCACCACCCGCTTCCCCAAAGACGCGGCCCGTCGTTTTGCTGCCATGGAAGACAGCGGCGAGTGGCTGCACCGGCTGAGGATCGTCGGCATCGACCTCCGTGACCCGGCACAGGTGATGGCTCTCACGGACTCCCTCAACAAGGCCGGCCCGCTGGACATCATCATCAACAACGCGGCCCAGACCGTCCGGCGCTCCGGCAATGCCTACAAGCCCTTGGTCGACGCAGAGGACGAGCCATTGCCCGCGGCCCTTGACGCTGCCAACGGTGGCCCCGAGTTGGTCACGTTCGGCCATGCCCATGACAAACACCCTTTGGCCCTGGCCAGCAGCGTCACCGAGCACCCCGTCCTGGCGGGGGATGCGATCACCTCCCTGGCACTCTCCACCGGATCGGCGTCACTGGAACGGATCGAGTCGGGAACGGCGATCGATGCCGGCGGCTTGGTTCCTGACCTCGCGTCGATCAACAGCTGGACTCAAGTGGTGGACGAGGTGGATCCCTTGGAGATGCTCGAGGTCCAACTGTGCAACGTCACTGCTCCCTTCCTGCTGGTGAGCCGCCTTCGGGATGCCATGAAGCGATCCACGGCGCATCGGAAGTACATCGTCAACGTCTCGGCCATGGAGGGGCAGTTCTCCCGTGCGTACAAGGGCCCCGGACACCCCCACACCAACATGGCCAAGGCCGCGTTGAACATGATGACCCGGACCAGCGCCCAGGAAATGCTGGACTCCGATGGCATCCTCATGACTGCAGTGGACACGGGATGGATTACCGACGAACGCCCGCACTACACGAAGGTCAGGCTCATGGAAGAAGGTTTCCATGCGCCATTGGATCTGGTGGATGGCGCCGCGAGAGTCTACGACCCCATCGTGATGGGCGAAAAGGGCGAGGACCAATACGGAGTCTTCCTGAAGGACTACAAGCCCTCGCCCTGGTAAAAATCTGAAGTTTTTGTACAGATAAGGCCCCTAAGAGCGGTTCTTAGGGGCCTTATCTGTACTCAAATTCCTGTGCGAGCCAACTCCTACGCGAGGCGCGTGATCTCCACGGAAACCGAGAGTCCCGAACCGCCGCCGCCGGACAGGATGCCCTTCAGCGGGGGAACATCGCGGTAGTCACGGCCCCGCGCCACCGTGACGTGGTAATCACCTGCCGGCTTGTGGTTGGTGGGGTCCCAGCTGCGCCATTCCCCATCCCACCATTCCAGCCACGCGTGCGACTGGCCCGCAACGGTTTCGCCAATGTCGGCCGAGGACCTCGGGTGTATGTACCCCGAAACATAGCGGGCGGGGATGCCGCTGCAGCGCAATGCCCCAATGGCCAAATGGGCCAGGTCCTGGCACACGCCCTGGCGCTGGGACCAGGCCTGTTCGGCATTGGTCGTCACCCCGGTGGTGCCCTTCATATAGGTCATCTCACCGGCCATCCAGGCGAACACTGCCAAGGCTGCCTCGTGGGGATTCTTCCCCTCCACAACACCGGGAACAATGCCCAGGACTTCCTCGCCCGGTCCACTGAGCCTGGACTGGGGCAACCAGTCGCTGAACTCGTCCTGGACCTTGTCCGACGCAATGACGTCCCATCCGACGATGTCGTCCTCGACTGCCACGCGTTCGGTCCGGTGCACTTCCACGGTGGCCGTGGCAAGGACCTCAAGGCTCTCATGCGGCATTTGCATATCGAATGCCGTGACCCTGGTACCCCAATAGTCACGGTAGGTGCTGACGGACGCCTGGTTTGGTGAGACCTTCAGCGAGGACTCCAGGACCACCTGCTGGCCGTCGGTCAGGGGTGTCATCCGGGCCTCGTTATATGACAACGTCACGCGGCGGTTGTACTTGTAAGCCGTCTTGTGGACGATGCTCAGCCGGGTCATGAAACTTCTCCCACCCAGGCGTGCTCATCAGCCTGATTGAAGTACTTACGGGAAATCGCATCGGACGCCTGCGTCACGGCCTTCTGCACGCGTTCCATGTGCTCGGGCAGCTCGGACATGAGGTCGTCTGTGCGGTGGAACTCGAGGAACGTGCGGGCCTGGCCAACAATGCGCCGGGCATCGTTGATGAAGCCCACACGCTGGGCTGATGGGTCCAGTTTCGCGAGGCATTCATCGGCATCACGCAGGGCGTAGACGATGGACCGCGGGAACAAGCGGTCCAGCAGCAGGAATTCCGCGGCATGCTGGTCTCCGAAAGCCGCCCTGCGTGTACGGATAAAGGACTCATAGGCGCCTGCGCACCGGAGCATGTTGACCCACGACATTCCTGCAGACTGGACATCGCGCGTAGAGAGCATGCGGGCAGTCATGTCCGCCCGCTCCAGGGAACGGCCCAGTACCATGAACAACCAGCTCTCGTCATGGCTGACGGTGGTGTCCGCAAGGCCGCGGACCATTGCTGTCCGCTCCAGCACCCAGTTGCAGAAACGGTAGGTTCCCACCACGTCCTTGCGATGCTGGTTGAGGCCGTAATACGTGGTGTTCAGGCTTTCCCATAGGGACTGCGAGACAGTTTCCCGGGCACGCCGTGCATTCTCACGCGCAGCCCCCAGGGAGCCGGCAATGGAGGACGCGCTCTGTTTGTCATACGCCAGGGCATGCAGGAGTTCAGGGAGGCCGAAATCCTCGCTCTGGGGCTTGGCGCCCATCACGGCAAGGAGTTCCCTGGCTACGCTCCGCTGCTCTTCGAGGGGCAGGTGGTTCAGTCGTTCGAGGTGCACATCCAGGATCCTGGACGTGCCATCGGCGCGTTCTACGTAGCGTCCGATCCAAAAGAGAGACTCAGCAATACGGCTCAGCATGGAACTGCCTCCTTCGAGTGGTGCAGGTCGAAGTTCAAGTGGGTATGGAGCGGGGTCACTGTTGCTGCTCCGTTTGGCGGTCACGCCAGTTGCTTTCCACGGGCCACACGGATACCTGTTCACGGACGGTGACGGACTGGCGCGGGATGACCTCAGCGGGGAGCTTCGGCGAGTCGGCCAGCACCCAGGTGTCCTTGGAACCGCCGCCCTGGCTGGAGTTCACTATCAAGGAACCTTCCTTGAGTGCAACTCTGGTGAGTCCGCCGGGCAGGACCCAGACGTCGTCGCCGTCGTTGACTGCGAACGGCCGGAGGTCCACGTGGCGGGGTCCAAATTTGTCCCCGGAGAGCGTCGGCACGGTTGACAACTGGAGGACGGGCTGCGCGATCCATCCGCGGGGATCGGCAATAACCCGCTTGCGCAGGGCATCGAGCTCGTCCTTCGTGGCATCAGGCCCAATGACAAGTCCCTTGCCGCCTGAGCCGTCCACGGGCTTCACCACCAGTTCTTCAAGGCGGTCCAGCACATGCTCCCTGGCTTCCTTTTCCTCAAGCCGGAAAGTGTCGACGTTGGCGATGATCGGCTCTTCGTGAAGGTAGTACCGGATCAGGTCAGGCACGTAACTGTACACGAGCTTGTCATCAGCTACGCCGTTGCCCACAGCGTTGGCTATGGTCACTCCCCCGGCACGTGCGGCATTGACCAGGCCCGGGCAACCCAGCATGGAATCGGAACGGAACTGGAGTGGATCAAGGAAGTCGTCATCGATGCGCTTGTAGATGACGTCCACACGCTGTTCGCCCGCAGTGGTCCGCATGTAGACGCGGTTGCCGCGGCAGATGAGGTCTCGGCCTTCCACCAGTTCCACACCCATAAGGCCGGCCAGGAGCGTGTGCTCGAAGTAGGCGCTGTTGAACACGCCCGGTGTCAGGACAACCACCGTGGGATCGTCCACGCCCGCCGGCGCTGTCTTACGGAGTGCGGAGAGAAGTCGTCGGGGATACTCCTCCACGGGACGGATGTGTTGCTGGCCGAAAGCCTCCGGAAGGCCCTTGGCCATGGCCCGGCGATTCTCCAGAACATAACTGACGCCGGAGGGAACGCGGACGTTGTCCTCAAGCACCCTGAAGGTCCCGGCAGCATCACGGACGACGTCGATGCCCGACACATGGACGCGCACACCGCCGGATGGTTCGAATCCATGGACTGCCCGGTGGAAGTGGGCGCTGGTGGTGACGAGCTGCCGGGGGATCACGCCATCGGTGACTACCGCCATGCGTCCGTAGACGTCGTTGAGGAAAGCCTCCAGTGCTTTGACCCGCTGGGCTACCCCGCGTTCCAGCACATTCCATTCGTCAGCAGGGATAACGCGGGGAACGATGTCCAGCGGGAATGGGCGCTCCTCCCCTGCGTAGTCGAAGGTGACACCGCGGTCCAGGAACGTGCGCGCCATGGAGTCGGCCCGGGCTGTCACGTCGGCCAGGGACAGCTCCCGCAAGGCGCCGGAAACCTGACCGTAGGATTTTCTGGCAACGTGGCCGGGGGCAAACATCTCGTCATAGGCGCCGCTGCGCGCAGCGGCCTCGGAGTAATCCTGGAATAGGTCAGACATGGGAATTAGACAATCACCTTTTTGAGTCGAGCGCATTACGCACTGATTGTGTCGCGGTTTCCGGATGCCCCCGGTTCGCCTTTCCGTGCCCCCATCCGGCAGGGTTGAGGCATGCCCTTCAACAGTCTTGTGCCCCAGCTGTCCCGGCTGGGGCCCGGGTTGGTCCTGAGCATCGCCGCTACGGGCCTTGCCTTCGCAATCCACGCCGTGTTTCCGGCGGTTCCTGCCATGACGCTCGCTGTTGCGTTGGGCTTGCTCTCAGCAAATATACCGGGCACGGCTGTCCTGACGGCGGGGCGCGCCCGCCCGGGGCTCGACTTCGCCGGGAAGCACCTCATGCGTGCGGGCATTGTCCTGCTGGGACTCAAAGTGAGCATGGGTGATGTCCTCGGACTCGGGTGGGTGGCACTGTTGCTGATCGCCGGGGTGGTACTGGTGAGCTTCGCGGGGACGTATGGCCTGGCCCGCTTGCTGCGTCTCCCCGGCGAAGCGGCCTTGTTGATCGCCACGGGCTTTTCCATCTGCGGCGCTTCGGCGATCGGGGCCATGGCCGCAGTCCGGAGGATCAAGCACCAGGACACGGTCCTGCCAGTGGCGCTGGTAACCCTCTGTGGCACCTTGGCCATTGGGGTGCTTCCCCTGCTCATGCACCCCTTGAGCCTCAGTCCGGCGCAGTTCGGTGCATGGACAGGCGCCTCCGTCCATGATGTTGGCCAGGTGGTGGCCACCGCCCAAACCGCCGGGACCTCGGCGCTTGCGATCGCCGTCGTCGTGAAATTGACGAGGGTTGTCCTGTTGGCACCGATAGCAGCCACGGCGGGCCTTCATCAGCGGGTCCTCGATGTCCGGGAACGCGCCAATGGCGCGGCCGGAACGGAAAGAAGGTTCCCGCCGATTGTCCCTATGTTCGTGATGGGCTTCCTCGCACTGGTGGCCGTTCGGTCCCTGGGATGGGCACCGCCGGTGGCCTTGGAGGTCGCGGCAGCGGTTCAGGACATTCTGCTGGCCACGGCGCTGTTCGGGCTGGGCTCAGCCGTACGCATACGGACCCTGATCCACACGGGAGGGCGTGCTGTCCTGGTGGCCTTGGGCTCCTGGCTGCTCATCGCATCGCTGGGCCTGGGCGCCGCCTTGATCATGATTAGATAGCTGTGTGTCGAATCACAATCTATCGCGCGATGAAGCCGCTACCCGTTCAGCCCTGATCACCACCCACAGCTACGACGTCACCCTCGATGTCCGCGACGCGGAAGATCCCGCCGTTTCCGGTTACCCGAGTACCAGCACCATCACTTTTTCAGCCGAGCCGGGCTCTGCCACCTTCCTGGATTTCATCCATGGTGGCGTGCAGTCGGTGGTGCTGAACGGCCAGGCGTTGGAGGTCGGATCGGTAGTGGATCGCGACAGGATCATCCTGGATGGACTGGCGGCCGACAACACGGTCACCGTGACCGGCACAGGCCTCTACAGCCGCTCCGGCGAGGGCATGCACCGCTTTGTTGATCCCGCCGACGGCCAGTGCTACCTCTACACCCAGTACGAACCCGCGGACAGCCGCCGCGTCTTCGCCAACTTCGAACAGCCGGACCTCAAAGCCAGGTTTACCTTTCACGTGATCGCTCCGGCCGGCTGGGAAGTTGCGTCCAACGGAGTTGAGGAACTGCGGACACCGGAGGCTGGTGACACCCGCTCCGCGCGCTGGGATTTCGCCACAACCCAACGCATGTCCACGTACATCACCACCATGCTCGCGGGGCCCTACTTCAAGGCAACAGATCACTGGGGAACAATCTTCGACGGCGACACCCGCCTTGACGTGCCGCTGGCACTTTACTGCCGGGCCTCGTTGGCGGAGTCCTTCGATGCCGACGAACTGTTCCGGTTGACCAAGAGCGGGCTGGCCTTCTTCAACGAGCTCTTCGACTACCCCTACCCGTGGGGTAAGTATGATCAGGCCTTCGTGCCCGAATACAACCTCGGAGCCATGGAAAACCCCGGGCTGGTCACTTTCACGGAAAAGTATGTCTACGCCTCCCGCGCCACCGATGCCCAGTACCAGGCCCGCGCCAACACCTTGATGCATGAGATGGCGCACATGTGGTTCGGCGACCTCGTGACCATGAACTGGTGGGACGACCTCTGGCTCAAGGAATCGTTCGCCGACTACATGGGGACACTTGGCGTGGACCGTGCCACCGATTGGGACACCGCCTGGGTGAACTTCGCCAACAAGCGCAAAGCATGGGCCTATGTCCAGGACCAACTGCCCACCACGCACCCGATTGTGGCCGACATCCCGGACCTGGAAGCAGCCAAGCAGAACTTTGATGGGATCACCTATGCCAAGGGTGCCTCGGTCCTGAAGCAACTGGTGGCCTACGTCGGCTTTGATGCTTTCATTGCCGGCTCCCGTCAGTATTTCCGGGACCATGCGTTCGGCAACACGTCCCTCCAGGATCTCCTCCGTGCACTCAGCACCGCTTCAGGAAGGGACCTTGGGGACTGGGCCCGTCAATGGCTTCAGGCGTCCGGAATCTCCACCATCTCGGCAGAAATAGTGGACGACGGCGGCGTCTTTGGCGCCGTGACGCTTCGGCAGGACGCCATCGACCCCATCACGGGTCATCAGGAACTCCGGCCCCATCGGCTGCGTCTGGGTCTGTACGACGCTGACGCTTCGGGCCTGCTCGTGCGGTCAGAGAGCCATGAGGTGGATGTGGCGGGGCCCAGTACGTTGGTGCCCCAACTGAACGGTAAGCGCCGTCCTGCCTTGCTGCTGGTGAACGACGATGACCTGAGCTATGCCAAGGTCCGACTGGATCCGGGTTCCGAACACACTGTCCGGACCTCGCTCGATAAAATCACCGATCCCATGGCCCGCGCCCTGTGTTGGACCGCATTGTGGGATTCTGCCCGTGACGGTGTGACGCCTGCCGTGCGCTACGTGGCCGCAGTGGAGCAGTTCGCGTCCTCGGAGACCGGCATCGGGGTCCTGTTGAACGTGCTCGGCAATGCCTCCGGCGCCATTGAACGATACGTTCCGGCGGCAGCCCGTGAAGGGGTACGCAAAGACTTCCTCGCAGTAGTTGCGGCCAGGATGAAAGCAGCGGCCCCCGGCTCCGATCATCAGCTGGCATGGGCCAGGACCTTGGCGGACGTGTCCCGGCATGGGGACAGTGAACTTCCCTTGCTGCGTGGAATCCTGGAAGGCGGCACCGTCATTGACGGACTTGCAGTCGACGCAGAACTGCGGTGGAGCTTCTGGCAGGCCCTCTCTGCCCAGGGGCAGGCGTCACGCGCCGAATTGGACCGCGAACTGCAGGCCGATAAGACAGCGTCAGGCAGGGAGGGCCACGCCCTGGCATCGGCCGCCGTGCCGGATGCCGCAGTCAAGTCAGCTGCTTGGGATTCCACGGTTAACAGCACTGGGCTGTCCAACGAGATCCTGAGCGCAACAATCACCGGTTTCGCCACGGCGCCGGGGTTCCTGCTGGAACCGTATGTGGAACGCTACTTCGACTGCATGGAGCAGGTATGGGCGGAACGCAGCATCGAGATTGCCGGAAGGATTGTGCGCGGCTTGTTCCCGGGCGCCCAGGACCTGGCCGAAGGCATGCAGCCTTCGGAGCACGCGGTCCTGGTGCGGACAGATGATTGGCTGACGACGCACACCGGCGCTCCCCGAGCACTGCGCCGAATCGTCATAGAGCAGCGAAGCCACTTGGTGCGGGCGCTCACGGCACAAGCTGCAGGGGTGTAGTTCCCGCCGGCAGGCTACGGAACCCGGTTCAACCATTCGTCGGTGCCGAACTTCGTCTCTACGCGTTTCCTCGCCTCACCGAGCTCGGCCTCGGTGAGGCGGGACTCCTCAGCGCCATAACGTTCCACGAAGACCTCCTGCATGGCCCCGAGGATGGCCGCGCGGGCCAGCCCCGTTTGGCGTCGAAGCGGATCAACACGCTTCTTGGCGCTGCGTGTCCCCTTGTCCGAGAGCTTTTCCTTGCCGATGCGAAGGACATCCACCATCTTTTCGGCATCGATGTCGTAGCTCATGGTGACGTGGTGGAGCATGCCACCGTTCGCGAGGCGCTTCTGTGCTGCGCCTCCGATCTTGCCTTGTTCGGTAGCGATGTCATTGAGGGGAACGTAGAAAGCAGTGATGCCCAGTTTCTCCAAGGCTGCCATTACCCAGGCATCCAGGAACGCGTAGGAGTCGGCAAAACTGATGCCGTCCACCAAGGTCTGGGGCAGGTAGAGGGAATAGGTGATGCAATTGCCGGCCTCCATGAACATGGCCCCGCCACCGCTGATGCGCCGCACCACCGTTATGCCGTGGCGGGCTACTCCGTCCGGGTCCACCTCGTTCCGCACCGACTGGAAGCTGCCGATCACCACGGATGGCTCCTCCCAATCCCAGAAGCGCAGCGTGGGATTGCGCAGTCCGGCACCTACCTCCTCTGTGAGGACCTCGTCCAGGGCGACGTTCACCTGGGTGGGCAGGACCGACGGTGGGATGACTTCCCACTGGTGGTCGGCCCAGCTTGTGGCTTTGGCCAGCGCGCGGCGGACGGTGACAGCTACGGCTTCCGCGGAGAACCCGAACAGTACGGCATCCCTGGGCAGCCCCGCGGTGACGGCTGCAGCGATATCTGCTGCCGTTGCATTGTCCGGAAGTCCGGTGAGAGCCGTATTGATGGCCTGCAGGGCCTCGTCCGGTTCCAGGAAAAAGTCACCGCTCAGGGAGACGTTGGCGAACCTCCCTGCCACGACGTCCAGGTCAACTACCACCAGTTTGCCGCCGGGTACTTTATATTCGCCGTGAAGGCGGTTATCGGCGTCGTTGATGGTGGGTTGCTGCTCAGCGCTGGAAGTCATGCTTTCCATCTTGCCGGAAAACGCAAAAGCCCGCATTGCCGGGGATCCGGCAATGCGGGCTGTGAAAGCCTTGGGGTGAAGTGGGTTACTTCGTGCCGCCGAAGCCCTTGAAGCGGGCGTTGAAGCGCTCGACGCGGCCAGCGGAGTCCATGATGCGCTGCTTGCCCGTGTAGAACGGGTGGGACTCCGAAGAGATTTCGACGTCGATAACCGGGTAGGTGTTTCCGTCTTCCCACTCGATGGTCTTCGAGGAAGACACGGTGGACTTGGTCAGGAACTGCGTACCGGAAGCCAGGTCGTTGAAAACAACAGCTTCGTACTTCGGGTGGATATCAGACTTCATAATGGGACCTTTTGTTCACGCAACTGGATTTTGCCAGCTGCCAGGTATGAATGGAGGTGGTCCGGTTGTTGCAGGATAAATAATCCAGCTGCCGGGCCAACAACCAATCATAGCGGAAAGCGTGCCGCCAGACGAACCGCGATCAGTCCCGTGGGCGGAGCTCCCAGAAGGCCACCGCCGAGGCAGCGGCGACGTTGAGTGAGTCAACGCCGGCACGCATGGGGATCTTGACCGCGAGGTCAGCCGCGGCCAACGTGTCCTGGCTCATGCCGGGACCCTCTGTACCGAGTACCAAGGCCAGTTTGGGATACTGCTTTGCCGCAAGATCGTCCAGATCCAACGCGTCCTCGGTCAACTCCATTGCCGCCACGGTGAAGCCTTGCTCCTTGAGCCGCTCCAGGTCCCCGGGCCAACTTTCCAGGCGCGCCCAGGGAACCTGGAAGACCGTGCCCATGCTGACCCGGACACTGCGCCTGTAGAGGGGATCTCCACAGCGTGGAGAGACCAGGACGGCGTCAACCCCAAGGGCAGCAGCGGACCTGAAGATGGCTCCCACATTGGTGTGGTCAACGATGTCCTCGAGCACGGCCACGCGCCGCGCGTTCGCCAGGAGCTCTTCCAGCGGAACGGGCGCGGGCCGGTGCATCGCCGCCATGGCGCCGCGGTGCAGATGGAACCCCGTGATCTCCTCGAGCAGGGAAGCCTTGCCAATGAAGACCGGAACGTCAGGAAAAGCCTGGAAAACGTCGTCCAGATCCTCCAGCCATTTCTCGGCCAGGAAGAAGGACCGTGGCTGGTGTCCCGCGGCCAGCGCCCGCCGCAGCACCCGGGACGATTCCGCGATGTACATGCCTTCCTCGGGCTCGCGCAGCTTTCGCAGATGCACATCGGTGAGCGTGGTGTAGTCCGCCACACGGGGATCGTCTGCGGACTCGAGATAGTGAAAGGTCACCGGGAGATTATTTCAGCAGGTTGGCGATCATGAAGCCAAGGGCCACGATGCCCAGGGTGAAAATGACCGCCCTGAGGATTCGCGGCGAAAGCTTTCGGCCAACCCTCGAGCCCACAAGACCGCCGATGGTTGAGCTGACAGCAATGAGCAGGACCACAAGCCAGTTGATGCGGTCGAAGGCAAAGATCAGGTATGAGATGGCTGCCACCATGTTCACGCCCAGTACCAGGAAGTTCTTCATGGCATTGGCGTTTTGCATGGTTCCCGCCATGAACACACCGAGGATGCCTACCAACAAGATCCCCTGGGCTGCTACGAAATAGCCACCGTAAACGCCTGCGAGGTAGACGAGCGCGACCAGGAGGATGCCGTGGCTGCGGTCCCGGATGGCGTGCTCGGGGTTCTCTTCCCGGCTGCGCACCCACGCCTGCAGCTTGGGCTGGAACACCACCATGAGCAGTGCCACCACCAGCAGGACTGGGGCAACGTAGTGGAACACTTTCTCCGGCAGGTGCAGCAGAAGCCACGCGCCGGTGATGCCGCCCAGCAGCGAGGCCGGCAGCAATTTCATCAACTGCCGCCCCCTGCCCGCCAATTCGCGGCGGTAACCCCACGCCCCCGCCGCTGTACCTGCCACGAGGCCCATCGCATTGCTCATGGACGCAACTACGGGAGTGATGCCAATGGCGATGAGCACGGGGAAGGTTACGAGAGTGCCGGAACCGACCACCGCGTTGATGGTGCCGGCCCACAGGCCCGCGAAAAAGACCAGGATGCTACTAAGAATGTCCACTGTTGACTATATGCTTCCGGCTTAGCGACGGGCAGTAGCGGTGTAGCGCCCGGCGTTTTCTGATACGTCCAAGGGCAGGCCGAACGTGCTGCTGAGGTGCTCGTCGGTGAGCACTTCCTTGATGGGGCCCGCAGCAACCACTCCACCTTCGCGGAGCAGCATGGCATGGGTGAAACCAGGCGGAACTTCTTCGAGGTGGTGGGTGACCAGGACCATCGCGGGTGCCGCTTCATCGCTGGCGAGCTCGCCGAGTTTGTGCACCAGTTCCTCCCGGCCGCCGAGGTCCAGACCCGCTGCCGGCTCATCCAGGAGCAACAGTTCGGGGTCCGTCATGAGGGCGCGGGCAATCTGAACACGCTTGCGCTCCCCTTCGGACAACGTGGCAAAGGTCCGGTTGAGCAGCGGGCCCATCCCCCAGTCGTTCAGGAGCCCAAAGGCGCGTCGTTCGTCGTCGCGCTCGTAGCCTTCACGCCACCGGCCGGTGACACCGTAGGCGGCGGTGACCACCACGTTCAGGACGTTCTCGTGCTCGGGAATCTGGGTAGCAAGCGCAGCAGAAGAGAGTCCGATCCGGGGGCGGAGTTCGAAGACGTCAACGCGGCCCAGGACCTCGTCCAGGATCCCGGCTTTTCCGCTGCTGGGGTGGAGCCGGGCCGCAGCAATTTGGAGAAGGGTGGTCTTGCCGGCGCCGTTCGGTCCCAGGATGACCCAGCGTTCCCCTTCGTTGACCTGCCAGTCAACCTTGTCCAGCAGGGTTTTCTTGCCTCGGACAACGCTGACGGAAGCCAATTCCAGAACATCACTCATAGCAGTAGACACTAGGACAAAAATGCATATGACTGATAACCGGTCACTTCGCGGTGTTTGCCAGCCGAAACGAATTCGGGTGGATACGCTGCCCTCAGTAGGATTGGGGCCATGACTTCGAACTTGGCTGCGGTCAGCTATGGCGTGAATTTGTCCCCCTCATCCCTCGTTAAGCTTCGGAAGGTACTTGCTGACGCCGGCGTCGAAGTGTCGTCGGAATCACAGGGTGGCGACCACCGCTTCAGTGTCATGACTGCCGGTCTTGCCGCGGGTGCGGAGACCTTGGCGGATCTTGAAACAGTGCGGCGACACGTTGCTGCGATAGCCAGTGAGGGTATTGATACAGCCATTGTTCCCGAAGGCCTGCGCCAGGCGCCCCGGAAGCTCCTCATCATGGATGTCGATTCCACGCTCATCCAGCAAGAAGTCATTGAATTGCTGGCAGCCCACGCAGGCAAGCGCGAGGAAGTCGCCGCTGTCACCGAGGCCGCCATGCGCGGTGAGTTGGACTTCGCCCAGAGTCTCCATGCCCGGGTTGCCGTGCTCGCAGGGTTGCCCGTGGCGGTCGTCGAGTCAGTCCGGCAAGAGGTGCGCCTCAGCCTTGGTGCTGCAGAACTCGTGTCCGCCTTCAAGGAAGAAGGCCACGTTGTGGCGGTGGTGTCAGGCGGCTTCAACCAGATCCTTCGTCCCATTGCCGCGGACCTTGGACTGGACTATTGGATCGCCAATGAGCTCGAAATCGTCGACGGCGTGTTGACGGGCAAGGTGCTTGGCGCTGTGATCGACCGGGCGGCCAAAGAAAAGTACTTGCGTGAGTGGGCAGCGGCGGAGGGCATCAGTCTTGAGCACACCATCGCCGTAGGCGACGGTGCCAATGACCTGGACATGCTCAGTGCGGCAGGAATTGGTATTGCGTTCAATGCCAAGCCGGCTGTTCGTGCGGTGGCGGATGCTGCAATCAACATGCCCTACCTTGACGCCGTCCGGCATATCGCCAACGTCTGATTCCTGCTTTGCCCCCCGCCGGCCGTGACCCCCGGCGGCCCGCACATAGCAGCGGGCAGCTTTTGCGCGCCCAAAAAGTACTGCACTCACTCTGCGCTGTTCTTCGGCCTGTGGCGTGAAACAACAATGTAGATTTCGTGACGCGGATATTCAAATAATTTATCGAATCGTCATTAATTGCGCATTCTTTGCCGTGGATTCCATGGCAAATGTACATTCATTCCGTTTGCCGGTAATTGATGTGTAGAGTGAAAAACTCGATGAAGAAATCCGTGGAACATGCGGCAGTCTGAATGACGGAAGTGCAGGGTCAGTAAGTGAACCGTTCGGAGCGTACGTGGAAATGGTGGAAACGCAGCGAAGGATTTGAACCCCTTCCAACACCTCTCCACGAGATCATTCGTGAACGGCACCCTGACGCGGTGGCAACGGGAATGGTTCCCAACCAATGGGACTCCGGACCCGGCATGACGTCCCACCCGGAAATTCCGTCCGTCTATTTCATGGCTGCCAGTGATGAAACCACAGAACAGGAAGAACTGATCATGAGCTCACTTGATGAAGCTACGAAACAACTGCTCTCCATTGAAGGCGCCACAGGTGCGGCCATTGTCGACTACACCAGCGGAATGGCACTGGCGCAGGGCGGCAACCCAGGCTTCGACCTCGGAGTCGCCGCTGCTGGAAACTCCAATGTTGTCAGTTCCAAGCTCCGGACCATGGCGGACCTCGGACTGGACGGCACCATTGAGGACGTCCTCATCACCCTGGATACGCAGTACCACCTGATCAATGTCCTGAATTCGGCGGGGTCCAAGGGGCTCTTTGTGTACCTGGTGCTGGACCGGAACTATGCGAACCTGGCGCTGGCACGCCACAAGCTCAACAACATCGCCAAGGCCGTGGCCATCTGATCCCAGGGCGTTAACGAATGAGGGGCGGCCGCGAGTATCGCAGCCGCCCCTCATTCGTCGGTCAAGCATTCGTCGGTCAAGCAGGATATATCAAACCTTCACGCGGCGGGCCTCGCTGCCGCCCGCTTCAAACTTAACCCCCAGCATGTGGTGCACAAGGACATCCTCATTGGTGTTGGCATTGGCATCGATGGTGACAAGTTCCCCGTCCCTCATGACGCCAATCCGGTGGCACCAGTTGACCATCTCGGAGAGGTCTGAGGACAGGAGAATGATGGCCACACCGGTTTTGCTGAGCTGCGTCAGCATCTTGTAGACGATTTCTTTTGCCCCAATGTCAATCCCGCGGCTGGGGTGACTCAGGATCAGGACGTCACAGTCGGTGGAGATCCATCGGGCCAGTTCCACCTTCTGGCGGTCGCCTCCGGAAAGCGTGGAGAGGTCGCCTTGGATGTTGGTGGTATTGATGCGCATACGGTGCACTACATCAGCCACACCCCTGAGGTGGGTGATCTCATCCCGCAGGCTTTCAGCGCCCGCCCCGGCACCTTGGTGAAGCCCCTCCGCAATGCTGGTCCCGGGCACTAAGGTATCGGCATCCGGCGAGTAGCCGATCTTCAACCGCTGCGCATCCTGGGGCCCGCGGATCTGGACGTGGCTACCGTTCAGGGAGATCGTTCCAGAGGTGGAGGGATGGATGCCCGCCAGTGCTGCTATGAGTTGATAGACGCCGGATCTATGGGTTCCGACCAGGCCGAAGATTTCGCCTTTGGCCACGCTAAAGCTCACGTCACGGACCTTTTCCTCCACGCTGAGGTTGGAGATCCGCAGGGCCTCTCCCCCGGGCGCCGGGCCGGAGGGCCGGGAAGTCGGCTCCAGTTCCTGCTGCAGCAGGAGGAAGGCAAGTTCATCGACGTCGGTTTGGCTGGCCTCCACGATCTTGTGCACCTTGCCGTCCCGCATGACGGCGATGCGGTGGGCTATGGAACGGACCTCATCAAGGCGATGGGTAATGTAAATGATGGCCCGGCCCTGCCGTGTCAGCATTCTCAGCACCTGATGCAAAACCGCGACATCGTGGTCCGGAAGTGACGCGGCCACTTCGTCCATGATCACCAGTTGGGCTTCCTCAGCCACCATTCGGAGGACCTCCACCAGGGCCTGTTCGGCTCGAATCAGCGTTCCGACCTTCGCGTCAGGGTCCATGCTGATGCCGATGTCCCGGATCAGCTTGCCCGCTTGATCTCGGAGTTCCCCGTGTGTCCGGCCCGACTGGAAGGTCCCGCGAAAGATGGCCTCGGTGATGGTCAGCGCCGGGTCTATGTGGAAGTTCTGGGGAATCAGTCCCACTCCGCAGGCCTGTGCTTCTGCGATGGAATCCGGCATGTATTTTTCACCGGCCAGGGTGATTCGCCCATGGTCGTGCTTGAGGGATCCGGCCAGGACGCCCATCAGGGTGGTCTTGCCGGCGCCGTTGGTTCCAATCAATCCCAGGATTTCGCCGCGATGCAACGAAAGCCCAACACCCTTGAGGATGCGCCGTTGATCGTATGATGCGTGAATATCATCAGCATGTAATAACAGGTCCAAAGAAGCTCCTAAGGCATGCATAAACCCGCCCATTGTGGTTTATGCAACGTGCTGACAACTACGTGCGAGGCTGCCTTGGAGAGTCAACCAGAAGGATTCACATAATGCAAAGCCAATTTTGCAAAACAATCATTGCCATTTCGTGACGCAAGAATCTGCATTATTTATCAAACTGGTACTCAACGCGTGGGAGTTTAATCCGGCACTGTGGCCTTATACGGCTGGGGCTTAAACAACTGTGGCCCGGAAACAACGTTCCGGGCCACAGCTATGGGGTACTGATCACTCGGCGGTCTTGCCGAAGTAGTCGGCACCGCCAACATATTCCGTGTGTCCGGATTCGACGTCCGCAGTGGCCATCTTGGCAACCTCGGCAGCGAACTCCTCCACGGAGTAAAGCTTGCCTGCCTCGGCACGGCGCGCTTCGATGGCTCCCGGGTTGGACCGATCCAGCAGGGTGGCGGTCACTGTGCCCTCGATCATGTCACCGGAGACCACCACCAGCGAGATTCCCTTCTCCGCGAGGTGGGGAATCAGTTCACGCAGGGCGTCCTCCCCGGCGCGCTTGCTCTTCGCGACGGGCTCGTACTCCGGCATTGTGGGAACAGTCTCCACGAAATGCGCCTGGTGGCTGGTCACGAAAACGACGCGCGAACCCTCAGGCATGAGCGGAACGGCCGCGTTGAGCATGTTGACCTGGGCATCGCGGTTGAGCTTGAGGGCGTATCCCTCTTCCATGCCCGATTCCATGCCGCCTGAAGCGTTCAGCACCAAGACGTCAAGGGATCCGAACTCCTCCATGGCTTTGCTGGCGAGGGCGTGAACGCCTTCATCGGTGGTGAGGTCTGCGCCCACGGCAGCCGCACGGCCACCTGCTTCCTGGATGCCGGCCACTACCTTATTGGCGCGGGGCGCCTTTTGCCGGTAGTTGACGACGACGGCGGCACCCTCGCCTGCGAGGATCTTGGCAACTTCGGCGCCAATTCCACGGGAAGATCCCGTGACGATGGCGGTCTTGTTATCCAGCGTTCCCATTCATGCTCCTTTTGTTCACTTCATCCAAATTCCGTGGGCCTCGCCTTCCATCATGCCAGCGGCAAGGACGAAATCGCTTGTGGGCCCCGGACAAAAAACCGCTCTTCAGGCTAGTGGCCCATACCCAGGCCACCATCTACCGGGATCACAGCCCCTGAGATGTAGGCGGCTTCGTCGCTGGCAACCCAGCGCACCACGTCAGCTACCTCGGAGGCCTCGGCAAAACGACCTGCAGGAACGTTGGCCAGGTAGGCCTTCTGGGTGTCTTCGGGCAATTCGGCCGTCATGTCAGTGTTGATGAAGCCGGGCGCCACCACGTTGGCCGTGATGCCCCGGCTGCCGAGCTCACGGGTCAGGGACCGTGCGATGCCGACCATGCCGGCCTTGGAAGCGGAATAGTTGATCTGGCCGGGTGCGCCGTAGAGGCCGGAGACGGATGAAATGAGGACCACGCGGCCCTTACGGAGCCGGATCATTCCTTTGGACGCCCGCTTTATCACACGAAATGCGCCGGTGAGGTTGGTATCAAGGACCGAGGTGAAGTCGTCTTCGCTCATGCGGAGCAGGAGCGTGTCCTTGGTGATGCCGGCATTGGCAACCAAGACTTCAACGGGTCCATGGGCTTCTTCGACAATCTTGAAAGCAGCGTCAACGGAGGCCTCATCCGTGACATCGGCCTTAACGCCCAGGATGCCTTCGGGCAGCTTTGTTTCACTTCGGTAGGTCACCGCCACCTTGTCGCCGTTGGCAAGGAACGATTCTGCAATGGCCAGGCCAATGCCGCGGTTGCCGCCGGTGATCAAGACGCTGCGGCCGGTTGTGACTGCTTCAGACATGCTGTGGCTCCAGGTTCCGCGGCATCGAAGTGCCGCATTGAAGGGGGATTTTCCTGTGACGATCTTATCTGCCGCCCATCCCAACCCGTGGGTAACCACCAACCTGCGCGGTTTGGGCGGTTAGGGCCTTGGTGAGAGAATTGGGATAGGCCTTTGGAGCGTGATGATTCAGTTGTGACACGAGAAAACAGTCCCCTGCAGCAAGTGCCCGGGGAACCGGACGCTTTTTCCGGCGACCCCGAGGTCCACAGCATCACGGACGCCGCCGCCGCTCACTCCGAGGACATGCGGGAGCGCATGATCAAGTACGCGGTGGCCATGGGGATCCGAATGGTCTGTATCGTCCTCATTTTCGTGGTTGATGGATGGTTCAAGATCATTGCGATCGCCGGCGCAGTTTTCCTCCCTTGGATCGCCGTTGTCATCGCCAACGGGAATGACAAGGCGGAGGACCACAGCGAGTCATTGCTGGACTACGTGGCTGTCCCCGAAATCGAGCGCTCCTCCCAGCCGGAAGAAGCACCTGCCGATGGACCCACGGTGCTCCAAGGCGAGCTGGTGGACGACGAACCAACCAGCAATCCAGGCGGTCCTACAACGGGACCTGCAAGCGAGGCCGGATACCCCGGCGACGAACGGGCGGCTTCATGAACATCTTCAACCTTGGCGGCGCGGATGCGGCCGGCCAGGACTCCGAACGCGCCACGGCTCCGGCGGTGTGCTCCCGGAAGGGGTGCCGGACCGGTGCCCAGTGGCAACTCCTATGGAACAACCCGCGTATCCACACTCCGGAACGGCGCAAGGTATGGCTTTCCTGCGGAGACCACCGGGAGTGGTTGGAGGAATACCTGACCACCCGGGGCCTGTGGAAAGAAACCCTCGCCTTCACAGCGGGCGAAGCTGCAGCGAACGAGGCCGGCTGAATGTACCGCTTCCTCTTCTCCAGCAAGTGGCTGGGGTACTTTGTCCTGGCTGTCATTTTTGCCACCGCATGTGTTTTCCTGGGCCGCTGGCAGATGGACCGCCGCGCTGAGACTTTGGCGGAAATCAATCGCGTGGTGAGCAACTACTCGGCCACGCCTATCCCTTACGCGGAAATCAAGGACCAGTTCAACACCCTGGATCCTGAACGGGAATGGACCCAGGTCCAGCTGCGCGGCAGCTACGACCCGGACGGCCAGCGGGTCGTCCGAAACCGCCCGCTCAACGGCCAGCCAGGTTACGACGTCGTGGTTCCCTTCCGGCTCACCACCGGCGAAGCGGTGGTGATTGACCGTGGTTGGCTGCCCATCGGCAACAACACTCCCGGCCGTCCCGATGTTGTACCGGCCCCACCAACGGGCCAGGTTACCGTGGTGGCGCGCCTCAAACCCGCTGAACCCAAGTTGGACCGTGGAGCGGTGGACGGGCAGCTGGCCTCGATAGACCTGGCCAGTTTCGCCGGCGAGCTCCCCTACCCCATCGCCACCGGGGCCTACGGGCAGCTGGCCAGTGAAGACCCTGCAGTTCAACCGATGCCCACGCCCTTCCCTAAACCGGCAACCGAAGAGGGGACGCACCTTTCCTACTCCCTGCAGTGGTTTGCGTTCGGTGTCCTGATGTTCATCGGGTTCGGCTACGCAGCACGGCAACAGGCCCGCAACGCGGCCATCGACGCCGAAGAGGAAGAGGATGAGCAGATCATCGCCGCCGGTGGCACGCCGAAGAAGCGTACTCCGGCTCCCCGGAAGAGCAAGCGCGCTACGTCCGAAGAAGAGGAAGACGCCATCCTGGATGCCCAAGGCTACTGAGTGATTCCGGAACCCGTACTCAACGTAAAGTCAGCCCTGGCAGCGGCCGGAGCCCAGGACACGGTTCGGATCTTCGAGGACAAGGTCCCGACGGCGGCCGCCGCTGCTGCCGTGCTGGGATGTGCCGTCGCTGCAATCACCAACAGCCTGATCTTCGAGCTGGACGGCGCACCGTTCCTCATCCTTGCCAGTGGAGCAGCCAAAGTTGATACGGCACTGGTGGCTAAGCAGCTTGGGACCGGAAAGATCCGCCGTGCCAAGCCGGAATTCGTGCTGGAGCACACCGGCCAGGAAGTAGGCGGAGTGGCGCCAGTGGGCCATCCCAAGAAACTAAGAACCATCTTGGACACCTCACTTCACGAACATGCTGTCCTCTGGGCCGGAGCAGGAGACCACAACTCCATGTTCTCCATCGGCTACGAAGAACTGGCACGAATCACGAGCGCGGAACCCCTGCAGGTTCGATAAATCGCATGGGGTGACTTGGCCACCAGCGGAGTGGAGGGGTTGATGTGCGTAGCGTGCGTCTAAGCGAGGAACGAGCGAGCACGCGGCACATCAAGCGCGCCGCGCAGCGGAACCCAACCACACGCGCCGCGCAGCGGAACCCAACCACACGCGCCGCGCAGCGGACCGCCAAGCAGGCCTATGCCAGCGTAATCAGGTCCAGGTAGTCCTCGTTCCAGTGGTCCTCCACGCCATCCGGAAGCAGCACAACACGCTCCGGGTTCAGTGCGGACACAGCGCCTTCGTCGTGGCTGACCATGACGACGGCGCCGCTGTAGTTCTTGAGTGCGCCCAGGATCTCCGCGCGGCTGGCGGGGTCCAGGTTGTTGGTGGGCTCGTCGAGGAGGAGAACGTTGGCGCTGGAAGCCACGATGGTGGCGAGGGCCAAGCGGGTCTTCTCACCACCGGAGAGAACGCCTGCGGGCTTATCGACGTCGTCGCCGGAGAAAAGGAACGAACCAAGGATGCCGCGGACTTCGGCATCCTTCATGTCCGGCGCGGATGAGCGCATATTTTCCAGGACGGTGCGATCGACGTCGAGCGTCTCATGTTCCTGGGCGTAGTAGCCCACTTTGAGGCCATGGCCGGGAATGATGTCGCCCGTATCCGGTTTGTCGACGCCTGCCAGCATGCGCAGCAGGGTAGTCTTGCCGGCACCGTTGAGACCAAGGATGACTACCTTGGAACCGCGGTCGATGGCGAGGTCCACGTCCGTGAAGATTTCCAGCGAACCGTAAGACTTGCTGAGGCCTTCCGCGGTGAGCGGAGTCTTGCCGCAGGGAGAGGGATCCGGGAAGCGCAGTGCGGCCACGCGGTCGTTCTCGCGTACAGCCTCCAACCCGCTCAAAAGCCGCTCAGCACGCTTGGCCATGTTTTGGGCAGCGACAGCCTTGGTGGCCTTGGCACGCATTTTGTTGGCCTGGTCGATCAGGACCTGGGCCTTCTTCTCAGCGTTGGCACGTTCGCGCTTCCTTGCGCGCTCGTCCGTTTCGCGCTGGAGCTGGTAGCGCTTCCAGTCCATGTTGTAGTAATCGATCTGGGCGCGGTTGGCATCCAGCAGATACACCTTGTTGACCGTTGCTTCCAGCAGTTCGGTGTCGTGGCTGATCACGATCAGGCCACCCTGGTGGTTCTTCAGGAAGTCGCGCAGCCACGTGATGGAGTCGGCATCGAGGTGGTTGGTCGGTTCGTCGAGGAGCAAGGTCTCGGCGTCGGAGTACAGGATGCGCGCCAATTCCACGCGGCGGCGCTGGCCACCGGAAAGAGTCTTCAGCGGCTGGTTGAGGAGTCGGTCCGGCAGTGCGAGGTTGGAGGAGATCGCGGCGGCTTCAGCTTCGGCCGCATAGCCGCCACCGGCCAGGAATTCAGCTTCCAGTCGGTCGTAGCGGTTCATGGCTTTGCGCTGGACGGATGCGTCGTCGCTGGCCATGTCATCGTGGGCTTTTTTGAGCTTGCCTACCACGACGTCCAGGCCACGCGCGGAGAGGATGCGGTCGCGGGCGAGCTGCTCCATGTCCGGGGTCCGCGGGTCCTGCGGAAGGTAGCCGATTTCACCGGTGCGGGTGACCTTGCCGCCTGCGGGAAGGCCTTCGCCGGCGAGGACCCGGGTGAGGGTGGTCTTGCCGGCACCGTTACGTCCGACGAGTCCAATCTTGTCCCCTTTGTCCACCCTGAAGTTGACCTGGTCCATGAGCAGGCGTGCGCCGGCGCGGAGTTCGAGGTCCTGGACGGTAATCAATTCGGGTGATGCCTTTCAATGGGGAACGCTCGCGGGGACCGGTGGGTCCGATAAGTGCGGCGGGATGCGGCTGTGAGAACAGCCTGTTCAAGTCTACCGGTACCCTGGCCGCGGGGTGACATCGGGCCCCGACGGGGGAAACTGTGCCAACGGCCAAACAATTCCGGGCCGGCTTTGTGGGAAGGCTCCAAAATTCCACGTCCGCTGCATCCGTATTCTCAGGAACAGGGGAAGAAAGCTCCACATTCATCGCATCGCACCACACCTGATTGGACCCGTCATGAGCCAGACCAACTCTGCCGCTGTGCAGCACAAGCCAACGTCCCGTAAACGGTGGACGGCCACCGACCTCGGGCTCATTGCGGTTTTCGCGGCCCTCGTGGCAGTCTCCGCGATCGTTCCCGGCATCCCGGTAGGCGCCCTTGGCGTGCCCATCACTCTGGTGACCCTGACAGTGATGCTCAGCGGATTGGTGCTGGGCGCCGGGCGCGGCTTTGCCGCCGTCGGGCTTTATGTGCTGCTGGGTTTGGCGGGGCTGCCGATCTTCAGCGGCGGCCGCAGCGGATTGGGTATCCTGGCGACTCCCTCCGCAGGCTACATCGTTGCGTTCCCTTTGGCTGCAGCAGCCACCGGCTACCTCGCGGCCATCGTCATCCGCCGGACAGTCAAGTTCCGGGCCCTCTGGTTGTTTGCCGCCACCATGGTGAGCAGCATCGTCATCATCCATGGGCTGGGCGTGGTGGGCATGATGGTCAACGCCAGGTTGGACTTCGCCAAAGCCTTCCTCGCCGACCTTCCCTTTGTCCCCGGAGATATCATTAAGAACGTCCTGGCCGTCATCATCGCCATGGCAATCCACAAGGCCTTCCCGGATGTCCTGGTACGCCGGGTCAAGTAAAGCGGGAACAATCACTCCATGAATTCCATCAGTTTCAGCAGGGTTTCGGTGCGTGTCGCCGTCGATGGCAGCGACACGCCCAAGACCCTGCTGCACGATTTTTCCCTTGAACTGACCGAACGCCGGATCGGAGTGATCGGTGCCAACGGATCCGGGAAGTCCACCCTGCTACGGCTCATGAATGGCTTGGTTGAACCGTCCGAAGGCAGCGTGGAGGTTAACGGCGATGACACTGTTGCCGCCGTGCGCCGTGTCCGGGCCAACGTCGGTTTTGTTTTTACCGATCCTTTGTCCCAACTGGTGATGCCCACAGGGCGCGAAGACGTGGAGCTTTCTTTACGCCGTTCCATCAAGAACTCCAAAGAGCGGGCGGCCCGGGCAGAAACAGTCCTGGATCGTTTTGGGCTGCTGCACTTGGCCGATCAGAGCATTTACGAACTGTCCGGTGGTGAACGGCAGTTGCTGGCCCTTGCCGCAGTCCTGGCCGTCGATCCCACGGTGCTGGTGCTCGACGAACCGTCCACCCTCCTGGACCTCCGGAACCGAGAACTCTTGCGGCATACGGTGGCCGGCCTGGATCAACAAGTGATCATGTCAACGCATGATCTCGACCTGGCGCTGGACATGGACCGGGTGTTGGTGGTGGAGTCCGGACGCATTGTGTTCGACGGTGGTGCTGCCGAAGGCGTCGCCCGCTATCGTGAGCTATGTGCGGCTCCCCTGCCCGGCGCCCGCTTGGGTGATGTGTCCAGGTGAGAGGCCATGGATTCCTGATCGCCAACTACGTTCGCGGCAACTCGATCATCCACCGAACTCCCCTGTGGCTGAAATTCCTGGTGGTGGCGGCTTGTGGAGCGGCGTCGTTCCTCATTGTCGACTGGGCCGTTTCGCTGGCAATCTTCGCCGTCATGTGTGGGCTGTTCATGCTGACAGGAGCCGGCTTCCGCCGCCTTCTGCGGGCCATCTGGTTGGTGGCTCCCATCCTGCTGGTCATTGGGCTCTTCCAGTGGTGGCAACTCGGCGGGCCCACCGCGGCGCGCATCGTGTTGAACGTGCTCGTGTGTGTGGTGGCAGCTTCTGTCCTGACCGCAACTACCCCCGTGCAGGAACTGCTGGACGGTGTGGTGGCACTGGCTAAACCGTTCCGGCGTTTCGGTGCCGACCCTGAACGTTTTGCGTTGACCATCGCGGTGATGCTCAGGAGCATTCCCTTTATTGCCGGTGCCTTCTCTGACGTGCGGGACTCAGCGCGGGCGCGGGGGCTTGAACGCAATCCTCGTGCACTGGTTCTGCCCGTCTTCATCACCACTGTTGCGTACGCGCGCCAAACCGGTGACGCTTTGGCAGCCCGCGGGCTGGGCGAACCGGAGCGCGACTAAACCCGAAGGAGGCCTAGAGCCTGGCGTACTGCAGGAGAGCGGCGGTTCCCATGCCCCCTGCAATACTGATCATTGCCAACGCCAGCGGGAACTCGCCCTGCTGTGAGCAACTGCGGCGTGCTTGGGCCATCAGCCGCGTCACCAGGACCGCTCCCGAGGCTCCGTAGCCATGGCCTAAAGCAAGTGCTCCGCCATCAAGGTTTGCCTTCTGAGGATCTACGCCCAAATACTCCAGGCATGCGATGGTTTGGGAAGCGAACGCCTCGTTGAACTCCACCAGATCAATTTCATCTGCGGCCACTCCGTGGCGATCCAGGAGCTGTTTGGCCGCGTAGGCTCCTCCGATACCCAGGAGTTCCGGATCAATGCCGGTGGTATCGCACCCCAGCACCAACAATCCGTCGGTGGCCCCCATGGTGCGGGCACGCTTCAGTGACGTGATGACGACGGCGGATGCTGCGTCCGCGTCGAAGCAGGAGTTCGCTGCCGTGACCGTTCCGCCGGACACGAATGCTGCAGGGAATCTGGCCATCAACGGTGCCCGCAAGGTCGCCCGGGGGCCGTCGTCGGCATCCACCGTTTTTTCGTCCCACTTCAGGGGAACGATTTCCGCCGAGAAAGAGCCTGTCCTGGCCGCTTCAACGGCACGGCGATGGCTCCGGAGCGCATACTCGTCCTGACTCAGACGTGCCACGCCGAATTCGCGGGCAACGTTCTCGGCGGCAACACCCATGTCAGGGTCGCCAAACTCCGGCGGCACAAAGCTGGCCCGGGAGTAGAAGTCGAGTTCGCCGTCGTCGTTCCTGTTGGCCCTTGCCGGGGCGGTACTGATGCTTTCAACGCCGCCCGCCAGGAACAGCGGATCACCGCCGGCCGCCACCAGGCGGGACGCCAGCGCAATGGCATCCAGGCCTGAGCCGCATTGCCGGTCAACGGTGATCCCGGGCACGCTGATGGGCAGGCCGGCCTGGAGGGCTGCGAACCGGGCCACGTTCCCACCGCCGCCCACGGCGTTGCCCACGATGACGTCGTCCACGTCCGCCGGGTCCACGCCTGCTGTTTCCACGAGGGAAGTCAGCACGGGTGCCAGGAGGTCCGGGGCGCGGAGATGCTTGAGCTGGCCGTTGGCCCGGCAAATCGGAGATCGAAGCGCGGCGATAATGACGGGTTGCCGGGACTCGTCGGGTTCTCTGGCGGAGTCGTCGCCGCTATCCAAGAAGCTGCGCCCGCGGGTCATGGTTTTTGATCCAGTCCAGGAGCACTTTTCTGCTGACTTTGCCCCGGTCGGTCAGGGGCAACTCCGCCAACAAGTAGTACTGAAGCGGCCACTTGTCCCGTGCCAGCAGACCATCCAGTCCGGTGCGGAGTTGGGTGGCTGTGACCGCACCGCAGGCAGGCACGACGCCGGCGATCACCTTTTGGCCACGGATATCGTCCGGCGCTCCGGCCGCAACAGCGCCATCCACGCCGGGCACCGAGGCGACGGCGAGCTCCACCTCATGCGGGTAGACGTTCTTTCCCGAAGTGATGATCATGTCCGAGCGCCGGCCAAGGATGTGCAGGGTGCCCTTCTCGAGGAAACCCTGATCCCCTACGGTGTACCAGCCGTCGAGGCATCTCAGGGCCTGTCCATCGTCTCCCCACAGGTAGCCGTTGCTGACCATTCCGCTGCGAACGCTGATATTGCCGTGCCCGCCGTCCGGCAGTGGCTTCCCGGCGTCGTCGAGGATGTTCAGTTCGACACCCGGGAAAGGCGAGCCAATGCCGGTACCACCGGCGTCCATCGGTTCTCCCGCAGCCAGGCGGGTGCCGGAAACAAAGCTCAGTTCGGAAGCGCCGTAATACTCGTAGATGGCCGCTCGGGGCGCCCACCGCCGGGCCGCCTCCAAGGTTCGGGCGTCCAACTTGGAACCGGCACAGATGATGCTGCGGATTCCTGAAGCGTCAACGTCTCCTGCCAATCCCCGTTCGCTGAGCAACCGCAGCGCAGTGGGCGCGAGGACCAATCGCGTGATGCCGTCGTGACTGATGGCTGAGTGGGCGTCCCCCACGTCGAAGGATTCGAGAGTGTGAAACGCGGCACCCGCGTACAGGCACTCCGAGAGCGCGTACAGATTCAGGCTGGCTGACAGAGGGCCGGGCGCAAGTGTGCGGTCGTCCTGTGCGAGGCCGAAGAACTCGATGGATGCCTCGAAGGACATTTGCCAGGAGCGGCGGGACCTGGTGAAGGCTTTGGGGACGGAGGTAGTTCCCGAAGTAAGGCCGATGAGGAAGGTACTGGACGGGTCCCCGTCCGATAAGCCGGTCTCGACGGGTTTGGTGGTCCCGGCGATGCGCGACGTGACTTCTTCGATCATCGGAAGCGGCCATTCGGGGTCGAGCACGGCGCAGCGCCGCTCCCCCGCCACCGCTGCCGTGTAGCGCTCCACAAAGCGAACGGAGTTGGGCTCGGCGAGAACAGCAGTAGTGGTCGCATCGCCCAGCAGCGCTGCTGCGGCGTCGCGGAGTCCCGCCCAGGTGAGCCGGCTGCTGCCCACGACGACCGCGGTGTCGTGGGGGCGCTCATCGGCCCAGAGCTGAAGTTTGTCCAGGAAAGGCATCCACACAATTTTACGGCAGTGTCAGGCCCCGGGCACCAATAGTGACGTCTATTCTGACTGTATGAGTTTCAATGACGGCGCACAGCTTGACCCCTCCCAAGTGGAGGACCGACGTGGCAGTGGAATGGGCCGCGGGACCAAGATCGGCGGTGGCATTGGCGGCGGGATTGTGGTGCTGCTGCTGGCTCTCTTCGGCATAAACCCCAACATCCTGGGTGACCTGACAGGCAGCGGAACCCAGCCGCCCGCCGTCGAAAGTGGCGGCGCCGGAGGTGTCCAGGAATGCCAGACAGGCGCTGACGCGGACAAACGGTTGGACTGCCGGATCACCGGAACGGTGAACAGCCTGAACGCTTTCTGGCCTGGCTACCTTGCCGACTACAACGTCCAGTACCCACGGCCCAAGACCGTCATCTTCAGTGAGGCCACCAACACCGGCTGCGGTGCAGCTACCAGCGCCGTGGGTCCGTTCTATTGCCCCGCAGACACCACCGCATATTTCGACCCTGGCTTTTTCGACGAACTGGTGACCCGCTTTGGTTCCTCCGGAGGACCGCTGGCACAGGAGTATGTCGTGGCCCACGAGTTCGGGCACCATGTCCAAAATGTCCTCGGAAGCCTGGACCAGGCACAGCAGGATCCCCAAGGTCCGCAGTCGGGCGCCGTCAGGGTGGAACTGCAGGCTGACTGCTATGCGGGTTTGTGGGTCAGGCACGCAACGACGCAAACGGATGCCAGCGGCAAACCCTTCCTTGATCCCCTGACCGAGCAGGATCTGCAGGATGCGCTCTCTGCTGCTTCCGCGGTCGGCGATGACCGCATCCAGGAGGCGGCTACGGGCCGCGTCTCTCCTGAGTCATGGACTCACGGCTCCAGCGAGCAGCGGCAGAAATGGTTCTATCAGGGCTACACCACGGGCGACATCAACAAGTGCGACACGTTTGGGGTAGCCACGCCGTAAGGTAGCGGCCAAACGACAAAGGAAGGGTTCCGGGCCAATGGCCCGGAACCCTTCCCTATGCCCGCCGGAAGCGGGCAGAAATGGCTGATCAGATGTTGAAGCCGAGGGCCCGCATCTGGTCCTTGCCGTCATCGGTGATCCGCTCGGGACCCCATGGCGGCATCCATACCCAGTTAAGGCGCCAATCATCAACCACGCCGTCAAGGGACTTGCCAACCTGCTCTTCGAGCACGTCCGTCAGCGGGCAAGCCGCAGTGGTCAGTGTCATGTCGATCAGGAGAGCGCCGTCGTCGTCGGAATACTTCAGTCCGTAAAGAAGGCCCAAGTCCACAATGTTGACTCCGAGTTCGGGGTCAATGACGTCCTTGAGCGCTTCCTCGACGTCCTCGAGGCTGGTGCGCGCCGTGTTGATTTCGGTCATGGAACGATCCTAACTAGGCCTGCACGGCAGGAGCAACGGCAACGCCGGCGCCTGGGGCGTAGCGGTCGTAGCCTTCGTCTTCAAGACGGTCGGCGAGCTCGGGGCCGCCCTCTTCAACAACCTTGCCGTCAACGAATACGTGAACGAAGTCCGGCTTGATGTAGCGCAGGATGCGGGTGTAGTGGGTGATGAGCAGGGTGCCCATGTTGCCCTCTTCGTGAGCGCGGTTAACGCCCTCGGAGACGACCTTCAAGGCGTCCACGTCAAGGCCGGAGTCGGTCTCGTCGAGGATGGCGAACTTCGGCTTGAAGAGTTCGAGCTGAAGGATCTCAACACGCTTCTTCTCACCACCGGAGAAGCCTTCGTTGACATTGCGCTGTGCGAAGTCGGCGTCGATACGGAGCTGCTGCATGGCAGCCTTGACGTCCTTGGTCCACGTGCGCAGGGCCGGTGCTTCGCCGTCGATTGCGGTCTTGGCGGTCCGCAGGAAGTTGGTCATGGTGACACCGGGAACCTCTACCGGGTACTGCATGGCCAGGAAGACGCCTGCGCGGGCGCGCTCGTCGACACTCATTTCCAACACGTTCTCACCATCCAGCGTGATGGTGCCGCTGGTGACGTTGTAGCGCGGGTGCCCGGCAATGGTGGAGGCGAGGGTGGACTTGCCCGAGCCGTTGGGGCCCATGATGGCGTGCGTTTCACCGGTCTTGATGGTGAGGCTGACGCCCTTCAGGATCTCCTTGGTGCCCTGCTCCGTCTCGATGCTGACGTGCAGGTCCTTGATTTCAAGAGTTGACATGCTCTTCTTTCTTTCCGTTCGTAAGTCTGGCGGTACTGGGCGCTCAGTAGTGATCTACCGAAGCGCCGTTCACAACGTTGGTCACGTCCACATACACGTCGTCTCCGTCGATGGTGACGGCGAAAACAGGGACGGGGTCGTAAGCAGGCAGCTGGAGCGGCTGTCCGCTGCGGAGGTCAAACTGGGAACCGTGGCCCCAGCACTCGATCGCGCAGCCTTCAACCTCACCCTCGGACAAAGAGATGTCCGCGTGCGAGCAGGTATCGGCGATGGCGTGGATCTCGCCCATCGAGTCCTTGACGATGGCTATGGGGTAGTCATCAATCAGGACGCGCAGCGCTTGCTTGACCTGGATGTCATTGGCGTTGCATACCAGTTCGCCTTTGGTTTCTTCACTCATTGTTGCTCTGCCTGGCCTGTCTTAGTTGTCGGTCGCGGCGAGTTCGCGCTCAACAGCTGCGGTCAGGCGATCTTCGATTGCCGGCACCTTGATCTGCTGGATGATCTCGTTGAGGAAGCCCCGGACCACCAGGCGGCGGGCAACCTTCTCAGGGATGCCGCGGGCCATGAGGTAGAACAGGTGTTCGTCGTCGAAACGGCCGGTGGCACTGGCGTGGCCCGCACCCTCGATCAAGCCGGTTTCGATTTCGAGGTTCGGTACGGAGTCGGCGCGGGCGCCGTCAGTGAGGACCAGGTTGCGGTTGGCCTCGTAAGTGTCCGTGCCTTCTGCTTCCTTGCGGATCAGGACGTCGCCAACCCATACGCTGTGGGCGTTGCGGCCCTGGAGGGCGCCCTTGTAAAGAACGCGCGACTTGCAGTTGGCCACCGCGTGGTCAACGAACAGGCGCTGCTCAAGGTGCTGTCCGGCGTCGGCGAAGTACAGGCCGAACATTTCGACGTCGGCACCGGGAGCCGTGAAGCGCGTGGACGGCGTGACGCGAACGAGGTCGCCGCCAAGGCTGACCACAATGTGCTTGAACTTGGCATCGCGGCCGATCTTTGCCTGCTGCGATGATGCGTGCACAGCGTTGTCTGCCCATTCCTGCAAGGAAACAACGGTCAGTTCAGCACCGTCTTCAACGATGATCTCCACGTTCTCGGAGACAACCGCGGTGCCCTGGTGGTCCAGGACCACAACGGCTTTGGAGAAGCGCTCCGCCACAATCACGATGTGCTGGGCAGACGGTGCTTCGCCGGCACCGGTGATCAGGACCGAAACTTCACTCTCGGCCTGCAGCTCGGCGGGCACGGTGATGACCGTTGCCTCGGCGAAGTTCTCCCAGGCGTTGGCGGACACAAGGTCCTCTGGGATGGCTGCCTGGCCGATGCGCTGGTCATCGCGGCCAACGGTTTCAACAACGACGCCGGCAGGCGCGGTAACGCTGACAGCCGGGGCTTCGCCGTTGAGGACGTCGGTGTGAAGGCCACGAAGCCGCTTCAGCGGTGTGAAGCGCCAGTCTTCCTCGAGTCCGTTCAGCGGCTTGAAGTCTGCCAGCTTGTAGGAGGTGAGGCGGCCGGCACGCGAGCTGTCCGGGATGCCTACGCCGCCACCATGCGAGTGGCTCTTGGCCGAAGCGCCCGCCAGCGGACCAGCGGAAGGCTGCTCCGACGTCGTGCTGGTGTTCGTACCGGTGTTCACGGGCGAAAGGTTCTCGCCTTCCTCGGTGAAGCCGTTGATAAACGGCTGGGCCGAGGGCGCGCCGATGCGCGCCTTTTCAGTAGTGATATCAGTCATTGTTAACCGACGGACCCTTCCATCTGCAGTTCAATCAAGCGGTTCAGCTCGAGGGCGTATTCCATGGGCAGTTCACGGGCAATCGGCTCAATAAAGCCGCGCACGATCATGGCCATGGCCTCGTCTTCAGGCATGCCGCGGGACATCAGATAGAAGAGCTGCTCTTCGCTGACGCGGGAAACGGTGGCCTCGTGGCCCATGACAACGTCATCCTCACGGATGTCGATGTACGGGTACGTGTCCGAGCGGGAAATGGTGTCCACCAGGAGGGCGTCACAACGGACCGTGTTGGCCGAGTGCTTGGCGCCCTCGCGGACCTGGACCAAGCCGCGGTATGCAGCACGGCCACCGCCGCGGGCCACGGACTTGGAAATGATGGAGCTCTTGGTGTTCGGCGCGATATGTACCATCTTGGAGCCGGTGTCCTGGTGCTGGCCTTCGCCGGCGAAAGCGATGGAGAGAGTTTCGCCCTTGGCGTGCTCGCCCACAAGGTACACGGCCGGGTACTTCATGGTCACCTTGGAACCGATGTTGCCATCGATCCACTCCATGGTGGCGCCCTCTTCGCAGATGGCACGCTTGGTGACGAGGTTGTACACGTTGGTTGACCAGTTCTGGATGGTCGTGTAGCGGACGCGGGCGCCCTTCTTCACGATGATCTCCACGACGGCCGAGTGCAGGGAATCCGAGGTGTAGATCGGAGCCGTGCAGCCTTCGATGTAGTGAACGTAGGAGTCCTCATCGGCGATGATCAGCGTGCGCTCGAACTGGCCCATGTTTTCCGTGTTGATGCGGAAGTAGGCCTGCAGCGGAATGTCCACGTGGACGCCCTTGGGGACGTACACGAAGGAACCGCCGGACCAGACAGCCGTGTTCAGCGATGCGAACTTGTTATCGCCCACGGGAATGATGGTGCCGAAGTATTCCTGGAAGATCTCCGGGTGCTCACGCAAAGCGGTATCAGTGTCCAGGAAGATGACGCCCTGGGCTTCCAGGTCTTCACGGATCTGGTGGTAGACCACCTCGGACTCGTACTGGGCAGCGACGCCCGAGACGAGGCGGCTGCGCTCAGCTTCAGGAATACCGAGTTTCTCGTAGGTGTTCCGGATGTCTTCCGGAAGGTCTTCCCACGTGGCGGCCTGTTTCTCGGTGGAACGCACAAAATACTTGATGTTGTCGAAGTCGATGCCGGAGAGGTCTGCACCCCAGGTAGGCATGGGCTTGCGGTCGAAGTACTTCAGGCCCTTGAGCCGCAGATCGAGCATCCATTGGGGCTCGTTCTTCTTCGAGGAGATGTCGCGGACGACCTCCTCGTTGAGGCCACGACGGGCGTTTGCGCCCACGTCGTTCTTGTCGGCCCAGCCGTACTCGTAGTTTCCGATACCGTGCAGTTCGGGATTCTTCTCCAGAATCTCCGAGATCACAGTGCCGTCAGCTACCGCTTTCTCTGCTATTTGGTCCGTCATCACGGCCTTTCTTGCTGGTTGTTTGATTCCTGGTACGGGTTCCCGGACTGCTCTGCGACATCTGGGGATGCCGTGGCAGCCGGGCGCCCGGTAGGTATGTGGGTGGTGCAGACGTGGCCGCCCTGCGCGAGTGTGGAGAGGCGCCGGACATCGACGCCCACCAAACGCGAGAAGACCTTGGTCTCGGTGTCGCAAAACACCGGAAACTCCGCGGCGAGCCGCTGGATGGGGCAATGGCCCTGGCATAACTGAACGCTGGACAGCGCTGCAGGCAACGGGGCCTTGGCCTCAATGGAATGCGCTGAAGCAACGAAGCGGTCGCGGCTGAGTGCCTTGGAGAGCGCCATGGCCCGGGCGGTGATGTCGTCCCCGGCGGCTTCGACCTCAGGGGCGTAACGACGTTCCATGTCGGAGAAGCGTTCCTCCGCGTATTCACGGACTGCATCCTCGCCGGCGAGTTCCTGGAGGCGCCGGAGCGCAGAGCTGGCAATGTTCAGGTAGTCATCGCCCAGAGTGGACTGCCCCTGGGAGCTCAGGACGTAACGGCGTGCGGGGCGTCCCGCGCCGGAACCGGCCTTAGCCACACGCTTGACCTCTATGACGCCGCTGCGCGCCAAATGATCAAGGTGACGGCGGACTGCAGCGGGTGTGAAGCCGAGGAGATCGCCAAGTTCCGCGGCGCTCACCGGTCCGTTCTCAAGAACGGCGCTCAGGACCCGGTCCCTTGTGCGGTCATCCGCGTCCGGCAGCGCAGGCGGGGCAACGAATGCCTCTGCCGCTGCAGCATGCCGTGTTGAGGGCATGGAAGTTGGACTGCTCATGGAATACACAACACAATCATGTCGTAATTTGTTTCATGCATCCAGTAAGGCAAGACTGACCTCAGTCGCCCGCCAAGTGTGACCGTACTACTTCACGTAGAATACTCTGGTGCGCTCACCCGAATCCCCTGTCCTCACCATAGACGGACTCATTAAGGATGTAGGCCCTTTGGCCTCCCTTGACGGCAAAATGCTCCGGGTGGTCAGCGGACTGTCCCTTGTGGCGGAGCGCGGCCAAGTGACCGCCCTGCTCGGTGCCAACGGAGCCGGCAAGACCACCACCCTTGAATGTGCGCAAGGACTGCAGAAGCGGACCGGCGGAAGTATCTCGCTCCTTGGCGCAGACCCTGATTCGGCCGGCGCCGACTTGAGGTCGCGCGTAGGGGTGATGCTCCAGGATGGCGGGCTGCCGCCGTCGGCCCGTCCCATCCCATTGTTGCGGCACGTTGCCGGCATGTACCAAAACCCCATGGATGTTGACGCGCTGGTGGAACGGCTGGGAATCGGCCAATTCAGCAGGACAAGCGTACGCAGGCTGTCGGGCGGCCAAAAGCAGCGCTTGGCTCTGGCCGCCGCATTGGTCGGCAATCCGGAGATCCTGTTCCTCGATGAGCCCAGTGCGGGGCTGGATCCGCAATCGCGCCAGACGGTTTTCGACCTGATCGCCGAACTCCGTGACGCTGGCATGGGAATTGTCCTGACCACGCATCTGATGGACGACGCCGAGCGCCTGGCCGACTACGTGTACATCATCGACGGCGGCCACAACGTGGTGGAGGGAACCGTTGCGGAACTGCTTCGCCATGACCACGCCACGGATTCTGCCATCACGGACCGGACGCTCCACTTCGATGCGCCGGGCGGACTCGACTTTGCCGGCGCCCTGGGGCCGGGCCTTCAACTGACCGAGACCCGCTCCGGAAGCTACTCCATCACGGGTGCGATCACACCGAAAGACCTTGCGGCCCTGACCGCGTGGTGGGCGGAACGGAACATCATGCCTGCATCACTCCGCCTGGAAGCCCGTAGCCTTGAAGACGTGTTCCTGGACATTTCCGGAAGGGACCTCCGATGAGCAAGCTCCTCTCTCCCAACGCGGGACCCGCATCGCTGCCACGCCGCATCATGCAGCAGGGACGCTATGAGACCATCACCATGCTGCGGAACGGCGAACAGCTGATCCTTGCCATCGTCCTGCCCTTGATGGCTTTGGTGGGACTCGTAGTGACTCCCCTCCTTGATGGCCTGGGGGGATCACGTGTGGACGTCGCCACCCCGGGCATCCTCGCTCTTTGCGCGATGTCCACGGCCTTCACCGGGCAAGGAATTGCTACCGGCTTTGACCGCCGCTACGGAGTCCTCCGTTTCCTGTCCACCACACCGTTGGGCAAGGGCGGGCTCATCGCCGGCAAGATCCTTGCCGTGCTGGTGGTCCTCTTCCTGCAGGTAGTGGTGGTGGGCGCCGTTGCCGCCTTGCTGGGATGGCAGCCCAGGCCCGAAGCCTGGCTCCCCGGGCTTGGTCTGCTGGTTCTTGGCGCTGCCGCCTTCACTGCCCTTGGACTGCTGGTGGCGGGCACGGTCCGACCGGAGGCAACTCTGGCCATCACCAATTTGCTGTGGATACTGCTGGGTGCGCTGGGCGGAATCGTGGTGCCGTCCGAACGGCTTCCCGGCCTGCTCCAGGGCATCGTCCACTTCCTCCCGTCGGGTGCCCTTGGCCAGGCGCTCCGCGACGCTTTCCTTGTGGGCGCCGTTCCGTTCCCCGCCGTCCTTGTCCTCCTGCTGTGGACGGTAATTGCCGGCGCCGCAGCCATCCGCTGGTTCAAGTGGAACTAATCCAACCGGGCACCAACAACAATGCAGAACTGAGAAGTGAGAAAACTGTGAGCACGGCATCGCGCCTTCCAAAGACCATTCAGCGGTTCACGTCCAAGTTGCCTACCGAGGTTAATAAGGCCGTCCGCCGCTTGGCTTTGTTGTCACTCATTGGGCAGACCGTCCTGGTGGTGACCGGAGGTGCCGTCCGCCTTACCGCCTCCGGTTTGGGCTGCCCCACCTGGCCGCGATGCACCAACGACTCGCTGGTCAATACTCCGGAAATGGGCATTCACGGGTTCATCGAATTCGGGAACCGCCTGCTGACCTTCGCCCTGGCAGCCGTTGCCGCGCTCATGCTGGTGTACTTGTGGAACCTCCGTAAAGAGCGCCGCGACCTGTTCATCCTCGCCCTGGGCCTGCTGGCCAGCATCCCGGCCCAAGCGGTCATCGGCGGCATCACGGTTTTGTCCGGCCTCAACCCATGGGTGGTGGGCCTGCACTTCCTGGTCTCCATGGCTTTGGTGGTCTTCGCCACGCTGCTGGTCAACCGGGCCTATGGCCGTGCTGGTGGCTATATGAACCGGATCCTGCCCGCGCTCCCGGCCACGGCCCGCCCTGTGATGCTGGCCGTTGCTGTTTTCTCGGCAGTGTCGGTGATGCTGGGTGTCGTGGTCACTGGTTCCGGCCCTCATGCTGGAGACGCCGACGCACCCCGGAACGACCTCGACTGGGACCTGTTTTCCCACATCCACGCCGTCCCCGCTTATTTGATCACGGCCGGAACGCTGTTCGCGGTGTACTTGGTGGTCCGCTACAAGATCAACGGTCCGTTCCGAACGGCGGCATACCTGCTGCTGGGCGTGACACTGCTGCAGGCTGTCATCGGTTTCACCCAGTACTACAACGGCATTCCTGCCCTGCTGGTCGGCGCCCACATGTTCGGGGCAGCCGTCCTCATGAGTGCTGCCACCAATGCCGCCGACCTTGCCAAGCACAGCCCGGTCCGATAACTGAACTCCTATGCCTGTCCTAAGCCCGGATCAGGTGCGCCGGGTTGGACCGCATGGCCAGTATGGCCGGATATACGGCGGACAGGGTACCGCTGACAAGTCCCGCCCCCATGCCCCACATCGACGCGTACCAAGGAATCATTGCCGCCCAGCCTTCACTGGATGCGTAGGCCAAGACGGAGCCCATTCCGGCCGCAGCGCCTGCAGCCCCGCCCAACGCTCCTACCGCGGCACCTTCGGTGAGGAACATCGAGGCCAGCACTCCCCGCCGCATGCCCAGGGCCAGTCGCAGTGCAATCTCGCTTGATCGCGCCAGCACGCCCAGGTACATGGTAGTTCCGGCGCTGAGGCAGGCCATGGCGAGCAGCACGACGGAGACAATGGCTACCAGCCTGCCGAGGTCCGAATTAATCCCCTGTTTGAGCTCACGCAGGTCCGCCACTGTCTGCACCTTGACGTTGCCCGGTTCGCTCGGACTGAGTGCTTTTGGCAGCGCCTCTGCAATAGCTGCCGGCATCCCTGGAGTTGTCCGAAAAACCAGGCTGGCTGCCACGTTATTGGTCAAGGGATAGGATCCGACGCCCACCAGAACAGCTGAGGGCAGAACAGGGTCCCGCCCAGGGTTGTCAACAATTCCCACCACCGGGACGGGCTGGCCATACAGCCACACCACCACACCGGCACCTGGCTTCGCGATTCCAAACCGCTGGGCGGCATCCTGGCCCAGGACGGCAACAGGCCCTCCAAATGACTGATCCAGCAGGGCGGCATCGCCGTAGGAAACTGTTGCGCCTTGGAGTCGAAGATACCCAGAGTCGACGATCCGGACAGCCCCGGTGAACCCTGGCGGATCGGGAAAGGACCCGGGCCGGAAAGTTGATGGCTGCACCACCGACGAGGAGAGCTCGGCGATAACACCGGCGTCGTGAACGCCGTAGAGTCTCCTTGATGCCTGGAGATCGGTGCTGACGGCTTCCCAGGATGCATAACCTCCCTCGCGAGTCACCCGGACTTCGTCGCTGGCGGCGGCATCGATGCGGGCCGATACCTTGACGGAGGCGCTCTCGCTCAGTCCGATGGCCGTCACCAGCCCTCCGCTGCCCAAAAGGAATGCCATGATCAGCAAAAGGGCCTTGGCCGGACGAACCGTGAGGGCAGACAGGGCGTCAGCAACAACATCCACGGCCTCGTGACGTCGGCGCCGGACGAACGTGTGTTCGTTGCCTGCGGAACCGGCAGCCGTAGCGGGTGGCGTGCCGAAACGGCCCTTGCTGTCGCCCGTGTCCTGGACGATGGCTCCATCGCGCATGGTGATGATGCGGCCCGCGGCCGCCGCAATGTCGGGATCGTGGGTCACCATGACTACGGTGGTTCTGGACTCACTGAGTTCGCGCAAATGATGGATGACCAGCTCGCCGTTTGCTGTGTCAAGACTGCCCGTGGGTTCGTCGGCAAGGACTACCCTGGGCGCACCCATCACGGCCCTGGCGATGGCAAGTCGTTGCCGCTCACCCCCGGACAACAACGCAGCAGGGGTTGCTGACCTGCGCTCAAGGCCGAATCTCGCCAAAGAAGGTAAGACAAGTTGTTTCTGGACCGCAAACGCTATACCGCGTGCACGTAGGCCCAGTACGGCATTGCGGGCTGCAGCATCACGCCCCACCATGTGGGATTCCTGAAAGACGAAGCCAAAAATGCCTGCTCTGCGGTCTGCTCTTCGTCTCTCGTTGAGGCCTTCGACGTCCACACCATCAATGAGGTAGGTACCGTGAGTCGGTGTGTCCAGGAGGCCGAGGACATTCAGAAGGGTCGACTTTCCCGAACCCGAGGGCCCGACGATGGCGACGAACTCCCCCTCATGGATGTCCAGGTACACGTCATCCAGTGCTGTCACCCCGGTAAACCGCCGAATAACGCCACGCAGACTGAGAATCGGGCGGGGCTGCGCGGGATCCGATGATGCATGGGAAGTGCTCATTGCAAGGTGACCTCATCGCCAACAAGTAGTCCGTCGACGTCCGCGATGGCCGCCCATCCGTCCGCTTGGGCCGTGATCTTTACCTCCAGACGGCGCGGCTGGCCGTTCGCCTGATCGTTATTCTGGTCGTTCGCCTGGACCAGGAGGTAAGGCCTACCGCCCTCCTGACGAATGGCTATCAGTGGAACGGCGAGGGACTCCGTAGCTGCGCTGCCTGCAGTTACGGTGACTGATTGCCCGGCCGCAAATCCCTGTGCGCCCGGCGGCAATGCCACAGTGATGTCTTTTCCTGGAATAGTGTTCTCGCTGTGTTCACCCTCCAGGAAGCTGCTGACCTTCGCCACAGTAGTGTCAAGCGCAGCCGATCCGGCCCTGACCGTGACAGGCATGCCGACAGCGAATTGCTCGGCTTGGACCACGTCTGCGCGGGCAACGATGGCGTCGTCGGCAACTCTGATCCGTGCCACGACCCCATCCTCTGCCAGGATGGCACCAGAATCGGCGATGGAGGCGACCGTCCCGGTGTCACCGGGGACCTGAACGAACTCCCGCCAGCGGAACATGATGTCCGACGACGATGGCTTGGGTGCTGCACTACCGGCGTCCCCCTGAGAGATGGGATCGGAGGCAGTGGGGGCTATAAACCCTGCGGCTTTGTACCAGAATCCCAATGCCTGCTGGGTTGGCAGGTCAAAGCTTCCCGTCACGGGACACGCATAACCCCACGACGTCAAGACCGTCTGAAGGGCTTCCACATCGGGTCCCGCCTCTCCTTGGGTGATATCCCGATACAACGGCACACCCGCAGGGAGTATCAGCAGTGGTCTGCCGGACACGACGGCCAGCAAGTCACCGGGGGCCACGTGGCTTCCAGCCTCTTTGGCCACTGCTGTCACAACCAGCCTGTCAACTCCCTCGGCAGGGCTTGCCTGAAGAATGGACTCTGCTCCCGCAACGACTTTCCCGGAAAGGACCACCTGTTTCACCACGGCCCGGCGTTCTACCGTCGCTGACACCGGAACGACGGCTGCCAGGGGCGGTGTCGACTCCGTCCCTGCCGTGGTGGAAGTGCCTGCCCAGTAGGCGGCGCCCAAACCTGCAAGCACGACCAGCACCACCACAGGAATCAGCCACCAGCGCGGAATGCGCCTCATGGCGCGGGCAATCTGCAGTGATTCAGAGTCTTGCATCTGCCACTCCGTGGTCCCGCAGTATTCGCCTGGCACGCTCCACTGCAGCCGTCTTCTCTTCCGCCAAGGCGTTGAGTTCCGCTTGATGGTTCTTCATCTGTGCTGCCTGATACTGAGCGAGAATGTCATAAGGTATCCGGGCGCCGCCGCTGGCCTCCTTGCAGTCAACGTCAATCAAAGCCGTCCGGATTTCATCTTCCTTGGAGCTGCCATCCTGGAACGACCATGAGTCCGCAGCAGCAAGCTTTAGCCCCTTGGCCTCCACACAGTCTTCCCACGTGCTGCGATATGCCAGATATTCGGGGTCCCGTTCAGTGAGGGCTACTGAAATCTGCACAACCTGATTCTGAATGGACGTATCGCCCGCCAGCCCCTCAAGGAGTTCGGGCAGACCAGCCCGACCCACCGAACTGGTGCACTTTACTTCCATCTCCTGTTGCCGTGCGCTAAGGGCAGGGCGCTCCGGTTGCTGATCAATGACTCCTGGAATAACACGGATCTCCGGCATGGCACCGTTCCGCGCAGCCAGGGACCGGGACCACTGACCATACCTGTAGTCCTGCAGGGCCTTACCTCCGCCGCCCCAGGGTGCCACTGTGAAACCGGCCTCCTCGACGCAGTCGTAAATAAGGAAGGCAACCGCCGTATTGACGATGACGTTCTCGCGGTCCGAGTACCAGTAGGAACTCATGGGAAGAACCACCTCACCGCTTGTTTCATTGAGGGATGCCCTCGCCCCGGCTCCGGCCGAACGATCGACATCGGGCAGGCTGGCGGCCGGAGGTACGGTGGGGTCTGGCGCTGATGGGCTGGCACAGGCCGTGGTGAGACACGTGACAACGGCCAGCGACGTGATGATCTGCGCGACACATGGAAATGTTGGAGGTCGCAAGGCTAACCCCAGATACTTGAGATCTCGTCGTCCCAGTTCACGCCGGAGTACATTGACACGCCCCGAAGATCGTTCACAGCGTTGCCACCACGAAAAATGACGGCGTGGCCCGAGTAGTTCAGGTCCCGGTAGAGATAGACGTAGGGCGATTGGACGTTTGCAGCCGGGCCAATGACGATTGAACTCGCTTTGTCGTTTGCTGGGCCGCCCACATATGAAGTGACCCAGCCAAAAGACCGTTGCGTACCCGTGAACCAGTAATCGTCATAGAGGCATACTCGCGCTGTGGAGCATGCCGGCGCGGCTTGGGCAGCGCTTACCCCGGTCAGGACCGAAGCTGAAGCAACCGTTAGGATCCCGGCTGTACGCAGAAGTGCTTTCACTGTTTCCCCAATGCTCTTGTGGTGCGGAACGACTCTGTTCCACTACGAACGCTAGGGTGCGCACGGCGCCACCTAGACGCCAGAATTCAAACTAGGTGGCGTTTGGGCAGGAAATAGGTGCCCAGAAGGCAGAAACTAGGTGCCGCAATGGGACCTCTAGGTATGGAAGCGTGCCAGAGCCCTCCGCCGTCGCGTCCGACATACTTGTCCTATGCAGGCGACAACTGTGCTGGTCGAGGGTGAAAGCGACAGGTTGGCCATGGAGGCCCTGGCCTTGCGATGTGACCACGACTTGGCCTCGGAACGTGTGCAAATCGTCCCGATGGGTGGCGCCACGAGTATCGTGCACTACCTCGAGCGATACGGCCCGAAGGGAGCCAACCACCGATTACTTGGGCTTTGTGACGCAGGTGAGTCCCGAGGCATTGCCAGGGCACTCCTGCGTGCCGGCATGGGGTCCGGAACACTGGAAGAGCGAGGGTTCCAGGTTTGTGACGCCGATCTGGAGGATGAACTCATCCGATGCCTGGGAATCGAGGCAGTGCTCGAGGTCATCGAGGCCCAGGGCGAGCTGGCCTCGTTCAAGCTCCTCCAACGCCAGCCCTCACTCCGTGAACGGTCCGTGGAAGCCCAACTGCAGCGGTTCTTCGGGGGCCGGAGCGGCAACAAGATTCGCTACGCTCCCCTGCTGGTCTTTGCGCTGCCCGCTGGCCAGGCACCACCCCCGCTGGCTCACTTGGTTGCGTCCATTGGGATGTGAGCGAGCCTTGGGAACAAGGGCTAGGGATGTGAGCGAGCGTTGGGGACAAGGGCTAGGGATGTGAGCGAGCCTTGGGAACAAGGGCTAGGGATGTGAGCGGAACAGCGCGACGCCGGCACTCAGGTGAGTGTCGGCGTCGAACGTTTGTTACTTGAGGAACTGCGGGACTTAGCCGCCGACGATCGCTGAGCCAATGAACGGGTCAACTGCCAGTGCGATGAAGAGCAGCGTCAGGTAGCTGATGGAGCCGTGGAAGACCTTCATGGCGCCCTTGTTGGAGACGTCGCCACCCTGTGCGCGTTTGTACAGGGCGTGGCTCTCGTAGAGGAACCAGGCGCCGGCGGCAACGGCGACGATCGTGTAAACCCAGCCGGCACCGCCGACGGGCACCATCAAGAGTGAGCAGGCAACCATGGCCCAGGCGTAGAGGACAACCTGTACCGAAACCACCTTGGCTCCGGCGATGGCACCCAGCATGGGCACCTTGGCGTTGCGGTAGTCCTCGCCGTAGCGCATGGACAGGGGCCAGTAGTGCGGGGGCGTCCACAGGAAGATCACCATGAAGAGCACGATTGCAGGCCACTCCACCGTATTGGTGACCGCGGCCCAGGCGATCAGCACCGGGAAGCACCCTGCTGCTCCGCCCCACACAATGTTCTGGGCAGTGCGTCGCTTCAGGATCATGGTGTAAATGACCACGTAAAAGACGATGGCGCCGAGCCCGAGCCAGGCGGAGAGAGGATTGGCGCCGAACCACAGGATCGCAATTGAGGCTGCGCCAAGGATCCAGGCGAAGATCAGGGCCTCGCGCGGCGTCACTTCACCCGTAACCAAGGGACGCTTCTCGGTGCGGTGCATCAGTTTGTCGATGTCGCGGTCGATGTAGCAATTGAAGACGCCGGCGCTGCCGGCTGCAAACGCTCCGCCGACGAGGGTGGCCAGGATCAGGCCGATGGAGGGGAAGCCGCGCTGGGCGAAGATCATGGTGGGCAGGGTGCTGACCAGGAGGAGTTCGATGACCCGGGGTTTGGTGAGTGCCAGATACGCCTTGAACTTGCGGGAAATTCCGATGCTTCCCCGGGCCGGGGACGCGTTGAGGGGCGTATCAGTTGTGCTCACGGCGGCAGTCACTCTGTTCTATGCTCTGGGGTTCTCGCAACGGCTGCCGTCCCGGTCTTCGAAAGCTGACACGGGCGCATGAACCGCTGGTGGCCTCCAAATATCATACCGTGGCTGGAAGTAGCCCAATGTCCGCAAAATTCGTCAATGTTTCCGAATCTTCACTCCGCTTCGGGGCCGTCGTGATTCATATAAGGGAATTTCTGTCCAGTTAGTGGGATTCCCTGAGTTCCATGACACGTTTAGGGCTAAGCTGTTGAGCAGATCAGCACACGTTGACGATCCGGGAAACCGTATTCTCGGATATCCGTGCGTCTGGATGAGAGATCAACGTTTCAATGGTGAACGGCTGGTAGACACATTGCAGCGGGCGCCATCCTGTGCTTCCTGCGTGCCGTGTCCATATGCCTGCCGTCAGCACAGAGAGGGGCTCGGTTTTCGTGCCACATTTGGAAGAGCAAGAACTGTCATGGACCGATCTGGACAAGAAGGCAGTTGACACCGTTCGCGTGTTGGCCGCCGACGCCGTGGAGAAGGTCGGCAACGGCCACCCTGGTACGGCGATGAGCTTGGCTCCGGCAGCATACTTGCTGTTCCAGAAGCTGATGCGCCATGACCCGAAGAACCCGGACTGGCTTGGCCGCGACCGGTTTGTCCTGTCCCCCGGCCACACGTCGTTGACCCTTTACATCCAGCTGTTCCTGTCCGGCTACGGCCTGGAACTGAAGGACCTTGAGGCGCTCCGCACGTGGGGTTCGCTGACCCCGGGACACCCCGAGTACAAGCACACCGCCGGTGTGGAAATCACCACCGGCCCGTTGGGCCAGGGCTTGGCTTCCGCTGTTGGTTTCGCTTACTCGCAGCGTCGCCAGCGCGGATTGTTCGACGCCGATGCTCCCGCCGGCGAGTCGCCGTTCGACCACACCATCTGGGTCATCGCTTCCGACGGCGATCTCCAGGAAGGCGTCACCTCCGAGGCCTCCTCACTGGCCGGTCATCAGGAACTGGGCAACCTCGTAGTGATCTACGACGAGAACCACATTTCCATTGAAGACGACACCGACATCGCCTTCACCGAAGACGTCCTCAAGCGCTACGAGGCCTACGGCTGGCACACCCAGCGCGTGGACTGGACCAAGACCGGCGACTACGTCGAAGACGTCCAGGAACTCTACGCAGCACTGCTCGCTGCGAAGGCTGAGACGAACAAGCCGTCCATCATCTCGCTGCGCACCATCATCGGGTACCCGGCGCCGAAGAAGCAGAACACCGGCAAGATCCACGGATCCGCCCTCGGTGCCGAGGAAGTCGCGGCTCTGAAGACCGTGCTCGGCTTCGACCCGGCCAAGTCCTTCGACGTTGACGAAGAAGTCCTGGCACACGCCCGCAAGGTCCTGGACCGCGGCGCCGAGTCACGCGCTGCCTGGCAGTCCAGCTTCGAGGCATGGCAGTCCGCCAACCCGGACGCCGCTGCGCTGTTGGAGCGTGTTGAAGCCAAGAAGCTCCCCGTGGGCATCGATGCTGCGCTCCCCGTGTTCGAAGCAGGCAAGGACGTTTCCACCCGCGCGGCTTCGGGCAAGGTCCTGAACGCCATCGGCCCGGTCCTGCCGGAGCTGTGGGGCGGCTCGGCCGACCTCGCGGAGTCCAACAACACCACCATTGAAGGCTCGCCGTCGTTCATCCCGACCTCGCGCTCCACGGATGCCTGGAAGGGCAACCCGTACGGACGGGTGCTGCACTTCGGTATCCGTGAGCACGCTGCCGCGTCGATCGTGAACGGCATCTCCCTGCATGGCCGCACGCGCGCCTTCTCGGGGACGTTCTTGATCTTCAGCGACTACCAGCGCCCGGCCATCCGCCTCGGCGCGCTGATGGGGGTTCCGTCGCTGTACGTCTGGACGCACGACTCCATCGGCCTGGGCGAAGACGGCCCCACCCACCAGCCGGTGGAACAGCTTGCCTCGCTGCGTGCAATTCCGGGCCTGGACGTTGTCCGTCCCGGTGACGCGAACGAGGTCTCCGCGGCATGGAAGGTCATGCTGGAGAACCACGAGAACCCGGCCGGAATCGTCCTGACCCGCCAGAACATCCCCACTTACGCCCGCGGCGAAGGCGAAGCAACCGGTGACACGTTCGGTTCCACCGCAGGTGTCGCCAAGGGCGGCTACGTGCTGGCCGAAGCTTCCAAGGACGGCGAAACCGTTGACGCGCAGGTCATCCTGATCGGGACCGGCTCGGAAGTCCAGCTCGCCGTGCAGGCCCGCGAAGCCCTCCAAGCTGAAGGAATCGCCGCCCGCGTTGTGTCCATGCCGTGCGTTGAGTGGTTCAACAAGCAGGACGAGGCCTACCGCGAGTCGGTGCTCCCGGCATCCGTGAAGGCCCGTGTCTCCGTTGAAGCAGGCCTGGCACTGGGCTGGCGAGAATTCGTCGGCGACGCCGGCCGCTCCATCTCCCTGGAACACTTCGGCGCCTCGGCAGACTACAAGCGGCTCTTCAACGAATTCGGCATCACCGCCGAAGCCGTCGCGGCGGCAGCCAAAGACTCCCTCGCAGACTCCAACGCATAACAGTCTGCTTCCCTCTCACAAGGAGAAAAACACATGACCAGCACTCCCACGCAGCAGCTCTCCGACGCCGGCGTTTCCATCTGGCTCGATGACCTCTCCCGCACCCGCCTGGACTCAGGCACCCTGCAGAAGCTCATCGACGAAAAGAACGTAGTTGGTGTGACCACCAACCCGTCCATCTTCCACGCCGCCATCACCTCCGGCACGGACTACGACGCCACCATCGCAGCGCAGGCCGCGGCCGGCGCCAGCGTCGAAGAGACCATCTTTGAAATCACCACCACTGACGTTGCAGACGCCTGCGATCTCTTTGCACCGGTCGCCGCCGCCACCAACGGCGTGGACGGCCGCGTTTCCATCGAGGTGGACCCCCGCCTTGCCTGGGACACCGCCGGTACCATCGCCGAGGCCAAGCACCTCTACGCCAAGGTCAACAAGGACAACGTCCACATCAAGATCCCCGCAACCTTGGAAGGCCTCGAAGCCATCACGGCTACCTTGGCCGAGGGCATCAGCGTCAACGTGACCCTGATCTTCTCCCTGGAGCGCTACCGCGCGGTCATCAACGCCTTCCAGTCCGGCCTCGAGCAGGCAAAGGACAACGGCCACGATCTCTCCAAGATCCACTCCGTGGCCTCGTTCTTCGTGTCCCGCGTTGACTCGGAGATCGACAAGCGCCTCGACGCCATCGGTACCGACGAAGCCAAGGCCCTCAAGGGCAAGGCAGGCGTCGCCAACGCCCGCTTGGCCTACCAGGTCTACGAAGAGCTCTTCTCCACCGAGCGCTGGGCAGTGCTGGCAGAAGCCGGCGCCCTCCCCCAGCGTCCTCTGTGGGCCTCCACAGGAGTCAAGGATCCGGCCTACCCGGACACCCTCTACGTGACCGAACTCGTGGCCGCCGGCGTTGTCAACACCATGCCGGAAAAGACGCTGGACGCTTCGTTCGACCACGGCGTCGTTACCGGTGACACCATCACTGGCACCTACGACGAGGCAAACGAGACCCTCAATGCACTCGAAGCCCTCGGCGTTTCCTACAACGACGTCGTGACGTTGCTGGAGACCGAAGGCCTCGAGAAGTTCGTAGGCTCTTGGAAGGAACTCCTCGCCGACGTCGAAGGCGCCCTCGCCACCGCACGGAAGGCTTCCTAACCCACTATGAGCACAATCAGCTACGACGCCAGCGGTGCCGCACAGCAGGCCATCGCCAAGCACATTGACGGCCTGGTCGAGGACAGGATCGCCACGCGGATTTTCGCCAAGGACCACACCCTTTGGGGTCCTGACGCGGAGTCAGAGTCCGCGATCCGTCTCGGCTGGGTCGAGGCCGCCACGGTGTCCCAGGCCTTGGTCGGCGACATCCTGGAACTTCGCGACGCTCTTCGCGCCGAAGGAGTTACCCGCATTGTCCTCTGTGGCATGGGCGGGTCTTCGCTGGCTCCGGAGGTCATTGCCGGTACTGCCGGCGTCGAGCTGACTGTGCTGGACAGCACTGACCCTGAACAGGTTGGTGCTGCCCTGGCGGACCGGCTGGCTGAAACGGCCATCGTCGTTTCCTCCAAGTCCGGCTCCACCGTTGAAACCGACTCCCAGCGCCGCGTGTTCGAAAAAGCGTTCAACGACGCCGGAATCGACGCCAAAAGCCGCATCATCATCGTCACGGATCCGGGCTCGCCCCTGGATAAGGCTTCCCGCGAGGCAGGCTACCGTGCGGTGTTCAACGCCGACCCCAACGTCGGTGGCCGTTTCTCGGCACTGACTGCCTTTGGCTTGGTTCCGTGTGGACTTGCCGGTGTGGACATCCAGGCTTTCCTGGATGAGGCAGAGGAAGCGGCGGAGATCCTCAATGAGGACTCCGCTGACAACATCGGCCTGGCGCTGGGCATTGCTTTGGGCGGAACCAGCCCGCTGCGCAACAAGATCGTCATTGCCGAAGACGGGTCCGGCATTGTCGGTTTCGCTGATTGGGCCGAACAGCTCATCGCCGAATCCACCGGCAAGTTGGGCACTGGTGTTTTGCCGGTCGTTGCCGGCCCGGATTCTCCTGAAGCCCTGAGCGGGGCCGAGGACGTCCTGGTGGTGCGGCTGGTCAGTGCGGATGACGACGTCGAGCTCCGTGAGAACGAGGTAGCCATTGCCGGTGGACTGGCCTCCCAGATGTTCGCCTGGGAGTTCGCCACCGCCGTGGCGGGTCGTCTGCTGGGCATCAACCCGTTTGACCAGCCCGACGTCGAGGCCGCCAAGGTGGCCGCGCGCGGCTTGCTGGACGCGCGTCCCGAACCCACGCCTGCGGCCTTCACGGACGGCGCCGTGGAAGTACGCGGAGGCGAATGGCTCGGTGACGCCTCAACGGCAAGCGAAGCTGTGCAGGCACTGCTCAGCCAGCTCGGCACGGATGGTTACTTGAGTGTCCAGGCCTACCTGGACCGTATCTCCCACGCACCCCTTGAAGGCATCCGCGATGAACTCGCGGCCGTTAGTGGGCGTCCGGTGACGTTCGGTTGGGGTCCGCGGTTCCTGCACTCCACCGGCCAGTTCCACAAGGGTGGACCGGCCATCGGAGTGTTCCTGCAGGTGACTGCGGCATCCTCCACCGATCTGGAAATCCCTGAGCGGCCCTTCACTTTCGGCCAGCTCATTGCTGCCCAGGCCACGGGCGATGCCCAGGTCCTGGAAGGCCATGGCCGCCCGGTATTGCGCCTGCACCTCACTGAGCGTGCCGCCGGCGTAGTCCAACTCCAGGAAGTCGTCGCTGCGTTGGCCGGCCAGGCCAGCGCACTCGAAAGCTAAGGCACAGAACCAAACATGCCAGAAACTGAAAACGGCAGGAAAAACGCCGGTCTGCGGAATCCTTTGCGGGATCCGCGGGACCGGCGCCTGAACCGCATTGCCGGGCCTTCATCGTTGGTGTTCTTCGGAGTCACCGGCGACCTCGCCCGTAAGAAGCTCATGCCGGCGGTCTATGACCTCGCCAACCGTGGCCTGTTGCCCCCCAGCTTCGCTTTGGTCGGTTTCGGCCGTCGCGACTGGGATAACGCCGACTTCGCGGCAGAAGTCAAGGAAAACGTCAAGGCCCACGCGCGAACCAAGTTCGACGAAGCGGTCTGGGAACAGCTCGCTTCCGGCATTCGTTTTGTTCAGGGCGAGTTCGACGACGACGACGCTTTTGAGCGCCTCGGAGATGTCCTTGATGAGTTGGATGAGACACGCGGTACCCGGGGGAACCACGGCTTTTACCTGTCCATCCCGCCCAAGGCGTTTGAGCAGGTCTGCCGCCAGCTCTCCAAGCACGGCCTGGCGCAGGCGAAGCCGGGGCAGTGGCGGCGTGTGGTGATCGAGAAGCCCTTCGGGCATGATCTTGAGTCGGCCCGTCAGCTCAACGACATTGTGGAATCCGTGTTCCCGGCTGATGCCGTGTTCAGGATCGACCATTACCTGGGCAAGGAGACGGTGCAGAACATCCTGGCGCTGCGCTTCGCGAACCAGTTGTTCGAACCGCTCTGGAACGCCAACTACGTGGACCATGTGCAGATCACCATGGCCGAGGACATCGGCACGGGTGGGCGTGCAGGCTATTACGACGGTGTGGGTGCTGCCCGTGACGTGATCCAGAACCACTTGCTGCAGCTGCTGGCGTTGACCGCGATGGAAGAGCCCATCTCCTTCAATGCCGATGATTTGCGGGCGGAGAAGGAAAAGGTCCTGGCCGCGGTCAAGCTCCCCGATGATCTCTCCACACATTCGGCCCGGGGTCAGTTCACCGGTGGGTGGCAGGGCGGCGAGGAAGTCCTCGGGTACCTGGACGAGGATGGCATCCCCGCCGATTCGAAGACCGAGACGTTCGCGGCGATCCGGGTGGACATCAACACCCGCCGATGGAATGGTGTGCCGTTCTACCTGCGTGCCGGTAAGCGCCTGGGCCGTCGCGTCACCGAGATCGCCGTGGTGTTCAAGCGTGCACCTAACCTGTTGTTCCGTGATCATGGCGAGGACGACTTTGGCCAGAATGCCGTGGTGATCCGTGTCCAGCCCGATGAGGGCGCGACGATCCGTTTCGGTTCCAAGGTTCCGGGCACGCAGATGGAAGTCCGCGATGTCACCATGGACTTCGGCTACGGCCACTCCTTCACCGAGTCCAGCCCCGAAGCATATGAGCGGCTGATCCTGGATGTACTCTTGGGCGAGCCGCCGCTGTTCCCACGCCATCAGGAAGTGGAACTGTCCTGGAAGATCCTTGATCCGTTCGAGGAATACTGGGCCGGCCTGGATGAACAACCGCAACCCTACGCACCCGGCAGTTGGGGACCGGCCTCGGCCGACGCCCTGTTGGCCCGCGACGGACGAACCTGGAGAAGGCCATGATTGTAGATCTTCCCGATACCACCACCTCCAAGATCTCCAAGAAGATCATGTCCCTGCGCGAACAGGGCGGTGTGATTGCCTTGGGTCGTGTGCTGACCCTCGTGGTGGTGACCAAGTCCGGGCAGGAAGAAGAAGCCATCGAGGCAGCCAATGAAGCCAGCAGGGAACACCCCTGCCGGATCATTGTCCTGGCCGATGCCGGTGTGGAAGGTCCGGACCGCCTTGATGCGCAGATCCGGGTAGGCGGTGACGCCGGCGCGTCCGAAGTCATCGTTCTGCGCGGGCACGGGCATATGGCCCACGAAAGCGAATCCCTCGTGGCCGCCCTTCTCCTGCCGGACGCCCCGATCGTGGCGTGGTGGCCGCACGGCGCCCCGGAAAGCGCCTGCGAGACCTCCATCGGCCGCATCGCCCACCGGCGTATCACCGATTCGGCCAACGAACCCGACCCCCGCCGGGCGTTGGAGAACATCCGGGCAACGTACAAGGCCGGCGACACCGACCTCGCCTGGACCCGACTGACCAACTGGCGCATGCAACTCGCAGCAGTTTTCGACCAAGTCGACAGCGACCCCGTCTCGGCCGTGGCGGTTGAAGGCGCATCGGACTCCCCCAGCACCTTGTTGCTGGCAGCCTGGCTGAGCCTGGCGCTGGAGGCGCCCGTGACGATTGTGGCGGACCCCGCAGGTACCGGCATTCGGCGGGTCCGGCTGACCCGAGCAAGCGGCGACGTCCAGCTTTTCCGTCCCGGACTGTCTGTGGCGGAACTGACCCAGCCCGGACAGCCGGCACAGCGTATCACCCTCCCCCGGCGCAGTCTTAAAGATTGCCTCGCCGAAGAACTCCGACGGCTTGACCCCGACGAAGTCTTCGGAGAAGTGATTACGATGGGACTGCCACTTACCAGCCAGAGGAGAGTCCAGACAAGTGCACGCTGAGCCAAGAGTTAGCATCCATCCCGACTCCAAGGTGTTGATGGCCGCCATCGCGGCACGCCTCATTACCAAGCTTGTGGATGTCCAGGACAAGCATGGCGAGGCCACGGTGGTCCTGACCGGCGGCACCGTCGGTATCGGAACGCTGAAGGCTGTGGCCGATTCAGCTGCAGCACCGGCCGTCGACTGGTCGAAAGTTAACTTTTGGTGGGGTGATGAGCGCTTTGTTGCCGCTGACAGCGATGACAGGAATACCCGTCAAGCGCATCACGCCCTGCTGGCCCACCTGGCCGTAGATCCTGCCAGGATCCACGAGCCTGGCTCGACGGACCAGTTTGCCACGGCTGACGAAGCCGCCACTGCCTACGCCGAGGAACTCAAAGCAGCGGCCGAAGCCGAGCACGCAGCTGACATGTCTGATAACCGCGCTGATGAGCCTGGCATCCTGCCGCGCTTCGATGTCCTGCTTCTTGGCGTAGGCCCGGACGCCCACGTGGCGTCGCTGTTCCCCGAGCAGGCCGGCATCCGGGAGAAGAAACGCACGGTGGTGGGCGTCGAGAATTCGCCCAAGCCGCCGTCGTCGCGCGTCTCTTTGACGCTGCCCGCCATCAACACCGCCCAGGAGATCTGGATGGTTGTTGCCGGCGAGGACAAGGCAGGAGCTGTTGGCCTGGCCTTGGCGGGCGCCAACCCGGTCCAGGTGCCCGCAGCCGGCCCCGTTGGCCGTGCGCGGACCCTGTGGCTTATCGACGAGAACGCAGCGTCACGCGTCCCCCAGCAGTTGGTCCGGAAGGACCCCGCGGGCGCGTAGCCGCTCCAACGCTCCAGCCAGGACAATTTCTGCGTCTTGGCTGGAGCGTCTCTCTTTAACGTAGTCGAGGTGCGATTTGAAGAGCTCATCCCCCGGCCTGGCCGAGGCTGGATTGCCGGGATCCCGTGAGGCAGGGAGACCGCATTTGGGGCAGTCCCAGTTCCTGGGTATTTGATCGTCCGGCAGCTTAAGGAAAACAAGCCGCGTTTCGTGTCCTTTGGCGCACCAATAGGGAACCCGAATTCGCGGCAGCTGCACTCCCTCGCCATGGTCGCTTTGGTTTCTCGGAGTAGAACCTTGGGCCACGCCTACGCGGGTGCCCCGATATCCTGGCGTGCCATGAACCATTTTCGAACCCCTAGCGACTCGGTGGTCGGCCGTCACGGCCTGCGGGCCTTTCGGCCAACACGGTCATTCTAATGCGAAGGGCTCGAGGACGGCACCAGGGATGGGTAGCTGACAAAAAGAGGAGTGGTCCCTGGCAGGAACCACTCCTCTTGTGACAGATCAGTTGCGGTGGTGACTAAGAGTCGCCACCTGAGGTGAAGCGCATGATCAGGCCAAGGCCGATGATGACAGCTCCCCATGTAATACCGAGAATGATGGTGAAGCGATTCAGGTTGCGCTCGGCTACACCGGACGAACTCAATCCGGAGCTCATTCCGCCACCGAACATGTCGGACAAACCGCCGCCACGTCCCTTGTGCAAGAGGATGAGCAGCGTCAGCAGAAGACTGGTGATTCCCAGCAAGATCTGCAGAATGACTTGAAGAACGTCCACGACGGCCTTTCGAAGAAGCGGAAAACGGGAGCCGGACTAGTCCGTGACGAGGTGGCTCTCGAACCTGACAATGTTAGCAAACTCAGCGGGGTCCAGGCTTGCGCCACCCACAAGCAATCCGTCAACATCATTTTCGGCCATGATGGCCGCTGCATTGTTGGCCTTGACGGAACCGCCGTAAAGCAGGCGGGTCTTTGCTGCGACGGTTTCGTCGAAGAGTTCGGCAAGTTCGGCTCGGATGGCTGCGCACATTTCCTGAGCATCCTCCGGACCGGCAACTTCACCCGTGCCGATGGCCCAGACGGGCTCGTAGGCAACCACGAGTTCCGCAGCCTGCTCAGCAGTGAGTCCCTCAACACCGGCGCGCAGCTGGGTGAGAGTGTGCTCCACATGCGTTCCTGCCTGGCGGATCTCAAGGCCTTCGCCGACGCAGAGTACAGGGGTGACACCATGGCGGAATCCGGCTTTGACCTTGGCGTTCAGGACGTCGTCGGACTCGTTGTGGATGGTGCGGCGCTCACTGTGGCCCACCAGGACGTAAGCGCAGCCCAGCTTGCTGAGGAACTGACCGGAGATGTCACCGGTGTAGGCTCCGGAGTCGAACTGCGAGAGGTCCTGGCCACCGTAGACGACCTCAAGGTCGTCACCCTGGACCAGCGTCTGGACGCCACGGAGGTCCGTGAACGGCGGGAAGACAGCGACCTCGGCACGGTTGTAGTCGTGCTTGGCGTCGGACAGCGTCCAAGCGAGCTTCTGCAGCAGGGTGATGCCCTGGACATGGTCCATGTTCATCTTCCAGTTGCCGGCGATGAAGGGCTTGCGGACAAAGTTGCCGTTGGCAGAGGTAGTCACATGAACTCCAAAGAATGCGTTGAAATATGGAACGGCCGGCAGGACGCCGTGGCGCCCTGCCGGCCGGATTGTACTTAGCGGTCCAGAACGCTCAGGCCGGGAAGTTCCTTGCCTTCAAGGTATTCCAGGCTTGCGCCACCACCAGTGGAGATGTGTCCGAACTGCGAGTCCTCGAACCCAAGGGTCCGAACGGCTGCGGCGGAATCGCCACCCCCCACCACTGTGAAGGCGACCGTGTCCGTCAGCGCCTGGGCAATAGCCCGTGTGCCGCTGGAGAAGGCTTCGAATTCGAAGACACCCATGGGGCCGTTCCAGAAGACGGTCTTGGCGCCTTCGATCTGGGCTGCGAACGCGGACGCGGATTCCGGTCCGATGTCCAGGCCGATGCCGGAAGCACCGAAAGCGCTGTCCTCGATGGCGTCCGCCCTGACGACCTCGTGGTCTGCGTCAGCTGCAAAGCGGCTGGCCACCACTACGTCGGTGGGGATCACGAAGGAGGTACCAGCAGCAGAAGCGCGCTGGAGGTAGTCCTGGACTACGGGAATCTGGTCCTCCTCGAGAAGGCTGCCCGCAACCTTATGGCCCGCTGCGGCCAGGAAGGTGAAGAGCATGCCGCCGCCAACAAGGATGGTGTCCGCCTTGCCCAGGAGGTTCTCGATCACTGCCAACTTGTCCGAGACCTTGGATCCACCAAGAACCACGACATATGGGCGCTGTGTGTCCGTGGTGAGCTTCCGGAGAACCTCTACCTCGGTGTGGACGAGGTCGCCCAAGTAGGACGGCAACCGGGTGGCCACGTCATAAACGCTGGCGTGCTTGCGGTGGACCGCACCAAAAGCATCGTCCACGAACGCGCCGTTGCTTCCCGTGAGGGCAACCAGCTCGTCGGCAAATGCGCCGCGCTGGGCGTCGTCCTTGCTGGTTTCGCGGGCATCGAAGCGGACGTTCTCCAGGATGAGTACGTCACCGTCGTTGAGGCCGGATGAGAGCTCCTTGGCGGAGTCCCCCACAGTGTCTGCGGCAAGCTGTACAGGGAAGTCCGCCAGTTCAGCAAGGCGGGCTGCAGCGGGCTTCAGGGAGAACTTGTCTTCAGGAACGCCCTTGGGGCGTCCCAGGTGTGCAGTAACGAGCACACGGGCACCGGCGTCCGAGAGCTTCTTGAGGACCGGAAGCGAGGCCTTGATGCGGCCGTCGTCGGTCACTGTAGAGCCGTCGAGCGGCACATTCAGGTCACTTCTGACCAGAATGTACCGCCCGCGGACACCTTCAGCGATGAGTTCGTTGAGGGTGTGAGATGTCATGTGTCTACCCTAGCCCAGCTTGGATGCGACGAGCTCCGTGAGGTCTACGAGGCGGTTGGAGTAACCCCACTCGTTGTCATACCAGGAAACAACCTTGACCTGGTTGCCGATGACCTTGGTGAGGCCGGAGTCGAAGATGGAAGAAGCCGGGTCCCCGACGATGTCCGAGGACACGATGGGAGCATCGGTGTAGCTAAGGATGCCGGCGAACTGCTCGGACTCGGCGGCAGCCTTGACGGCTGCGTTGACTTCTTCAACCGTTACTTCGCGGGAGACGGTGACCGTGAGGTCCGTAGCGGAACCCGTGGGGACCGGAACGCGGATGGCGTAGCCGTCCAGCTTGCCCTTGAGCTCCGGGAGCACCAGGCCGATGGCCTTGGCTGCACCGGTGGATGTCGGAACCATGTTGATGGCAGCGGCACGGGCGCGGCGGAGATCGCCGTGGGGTCCGTCCTGCAGGTTCTGGTCGGCCGTGTAGGCGTGGACCGTGGTCATGAGGCCACGCTCGATGCCGAAGGCGTCGTTCACTACCTTGGCCAGCGGGCCGAGGCAGTTGGTGGTGCAGGAGGCGTTGGAAATGATGTTGTGCGCTGCGGGATCGTAGAGCTCGTGGTTGACGCCCATGACGATGGTGATGTCTTCGTCGCTGGCGGGTGCCGAGATCAGGACCTTCTTGGCGCCGGCATCAAGGTGCTTCTGGGCTGCTGCGGCCTTGGTGAAGAAGCCGGTGGACTCGATGACGATGTCAACACCCAATTCGCCCCAAGGAAGGTTGGCGGGATCGCGCTCAGCCAGGACCTTGATGGACTTGCCATCGACTACCAGGTTTCCATCGACAACTTCCACGGTCTGGGCGAGGCGTCCACCGACGGAGTCGTACTTCAGGAGGTGGGCGAGGGTTTCGGGGCTGGTGAGGTCGTTGACTGCGACGATCTCAAGGTCTGCGCCCTGGGCCAGTGCTGCACGGAAGTAGTTACGGCCGATGCGGCCGAAGCCGTTGATACCAATACGGGTGGTCACTATGTGTCAATCTCCTTGGTGCTCTTGCAAGCACGCCTAGTGAGTCGGATTTATTATTTCCAACTAACAGACCCCGCACGTCTTTGGGCAGAGGTGATTATCAGATCGGAGGGCGACCAGCCACGTTGCTGAAGGCTAACCGCCTTCCGTGATCCATCTTACGTTTAACTAAGCCTGCCCCCGCAACTGCGGAGGCAGGCTTTCCAGCATTTGGCCCCAATTCACGCAAAAAGTGACTTTTGTTACATCGGCGTGAACCGGGGCTCACCAACTAAAGGACGATGAGCCCCGTGGCGTTGGCGCGCGCGGCTTCGAAACGCTTGGCAACGTCCGCCCAGTTGACGATGTTCCAGAAGGCCTTGACGTAGTCAGCCTTGACGTTGACGTAGTCCAAGTAGAAAGCGTGCTCCCACATGTCCAGCATCAGCAGCGGCGTGGTGCCGACTGCAACGTTGCCCTGCTGATCGTAGAGCTGCTCGATGAGCAGGTTGCCGCCGATGGGCTCGTACGCCAGGAAAGCCCAGCCGGAACCCTGCAAACCAAGTGCGGCAGCGCTGAACTGTGCACGGAAAGCGTCGAACGAACCAAAAGCGTCGTCGATGGCTGCTGCGAGCTCACCTTCGGGCTTGTCGCCGCCGTCCGGGGAAATGTTGTTCCAGAAAACGGAGTGGTTGATGTGTCCGCCGGTGTGGAACGCGAGGTCCTTGGAGAGACGGTTGATGTTGGCGAAATCATTGTTTTCGCGCGCTTCGGCCAGCTGCTTGAGGGCGTTGTTGGCGCCGGCAACGTAAGCGGCATGGTGCTTGCTGTGGTGCAGCTCCATGATCTTTGCCGAAATGTGCGGCTCGAGTGCTGCGTAGTCGTAGCCGAGCTCGGGCAGAACGTACTCTGTCACGAAATCCTCCAATGTAATGGACTGACGTCCGGGTTGGTAACTCTCGTTATGTCATCCGGCCAGCATGCCGGCCGGAAATCCTTGGCGAAGAAGCTTGGCTGTCGCCTCCATCGGGAACAACCCCGGGTGGCCTCGCAGTATTTCCTCCACGCATTTTCGATTCTATGGGTGCGGACTACTCGTCCATCATTTCCGGAGTCACATTTGCCTCAGTACCCGGGATACCCAGGTCGAGGGCACGTTTATCCGCCATGGCAAGGAGACGGCGGATGCGGCCCGCGATGGCGTCCTTGGTCATGGGTGGATCCGCAAGGCGTCCGAGTTCATCCAGGCTTGCCTGCTTGTGGGCCACACGGAGCTCCCCGGCGTACTTGAGGTGATCCGGTACGTCGTCTCCCAGGATTTCCAGGGCACGGTCCACCCTGGCACCCGCTGCCACTGCTGCTTGGGCGGAGCGGCGCAGGTTGGCGTCGTCAAAGTTGGCAAGCCTGTTGGCCGTAGCCCGGACTTCCTTGCGCATGCGCCGCTCTTCCCAGACCATCAGGGCGTCATGGGCTCCCATCCGGGTCAGGAGGGCAGCAATGGTGTCTCCGTCACGGATGACCACGCGGTCCACTCCACGCACCTCACGGGCCTTTGCCTGGATGCCGAGCCGGCGGGCAGCTCCTACGAGCGCCAGTGCGGATTCGGGGCCGGGGCAAGTTACTTCCAGCGAGGAGGAACGCCCCGGTTCGGTGAGCGAACCATGGGCAAGGAACGCTCCCCGCCAGACTGCCTCAGCGTCTGCAGCCGAGCCGTTGACTACCACCGAGGGCAACCCCCGCACTGGGCGTCCGCGTCCATCCAGCAGGCCCGTCTGGCGGGCGAGGGCCTCGCCATCCCGGACCACACGGACAACGTAGCGGCTCCCCCGGCGCAGGCCGCCTCCGGAAACGACGATGATTTCGCTCTGGTGGCCGTACACTTCCGCGATCGCTGCCCGGAGGCGGCGTGCAGTGGAAGCGAGGTCGACTTCAGCCTCGATGACGATCCTGCCCGAAATGATGTGCAGGCCGCCCGCGAAGCGCAGCATTGCCGAAACTTCAGCCTTGCGGACTGAAGATTTTTTGATGTCCAGCCGGGACAGTTCGTCCTTGACCGACGCAGTAAGTGCCATCGCGTATTCCTAACTGTTCCCGAAAATATCGTGGTACGCCGCTGCCAGCAGCAGTGGATCATGGACGGGGCGGCGCCTCGACGCCCCTACTCTACCCAACACCACTTCAGCCCCGATCATCCCCGCGGCCTTCTCGAAGGCTTTGAGATCCTGGATTGCAGCAGGATCCGCAAGGACCACATCCACGCTGAACTCAGGTGCATAGCGGCGCAGGACGTCGAGATGATCCGCGGCTGTCATGCCCGAGGTTTCCTTCGTTTCGACGTCAAGGTTCATGGTGAGGCAGCGTTTCGCAGCGGTGTCGCCCAGGGCTTGGCGCAGCTCAGGCAACAGCAGATGCGGCAGGACCGAGGTGTACCAGGAGCCGGGTCCGAGAATGACCCAGTCCGCCAGTTCGATGGCCGTCAGGGCTTCTGTGCAGGCAGGAGCATCCTCAGGCAACAGCCTGACGTCTTCAAGCTTGCCCGCCACAGCGCATTTGGCCTGGCCCCGGACCGTACGCAGTTCCTGGCCGCCCCCCGGAAGGTCAAGGTGGGCCTGGCCCTCAATGGTGAGGGGAACGCTGGACATGGGCAGAACCTGGCCCCTGGCTCCCAGCAGGGCGCCGGCCCATTTCAGGCCGGCAACTGTATCTCCCAAGAGCTCCCACAGGGTCACGATCAACAGATTGCCCATGGCGTGATGGTCCAGTGAGCCGCCCTTGGCGGATCCGGCGTTGAAACGGTGCTGCATGACGTCACGCCACGTCCGGCCCCAGTCGGTGTCGTCGCACAGAGCGCTGAGCGCCATCCGCAGGTCACCGGGCGGAAGGACACCGTACTCTTCGCGGAGACGCCCGGATGAGCCGCCGTCGTCCGCTACTGTGACGATTGCCGTCAGCTCGGAGGTGAGCAAGCGCAGGGCCGACAGCGACGCCGCCAGGCCGTGGCCGCCACCCAGGGCAACCACTGACGGACTCTTCTTCTGCTGGCTGCCGGGGACGCCTTTGGGCGGAATCAGGGGCAGCGGGCCGGTGAGGACGCCCACTACTCGCGTCCCAGGTCTCGGTGGGTGGTGGTGACGGTGACACGGGGATACTGCGCCAAACGCTTGGAAAGTTCGACGGCGACGGCCACCGAACGGTGTTTGCCTCCCGTGCAGCCGACGGCCAACGTGGCGTAGTGCTTGTTCTCCTGGCGGTAGCCGTCCAGGACCGGTTCCAAGGCCTGGACATACCTGTCCACGAACTCGTGAACGCCATCGGCAGCGAGCACGTAGTCGCTGACGTCCTCATCCAGGCCCGTGTGGGGCCTGAGTTTGGGAACCCAATGCGGGTTGGGAATGAAGCGGGCATCGGCCACAAAGTTGGCATCCACGGGCAGGCCGTACTTGAACCCAAAGCTCATGACGTTAAGGCGCAGGGTCACCGGGCCTGTGTCGCTGAACAGTTCGGTGATGGCTGTTGCCAGGCCGTGGACATTGAAGTCGGACGTGTCCAGCACGACGTCGGCATGCTCGCGCAGTTCCCGCAGGACCTCGCGTTCGATCCCGATGCCGTCGAGGATCCTGCCGCCGCCCTGCAGGGGATGCGGTCGGCGTCCTTGCTCAAAACGTCGGACCAGGACGTCGTCATTGGCATCCAGGAAGAGAACCCGGAAGGTGATGCCGCTGGCGCTCAGGGCACCCAGCGCCGTCTGGATGTCGGTGAAGAGGTCCTTGCTTCGGACATCCACCACAACTGCCAGCTTGGGAATGGATTTGGGAGCATGCGAGACAATTTCGGCCAGGGTTCCCAGCATCTGCGGCGGGAGGTTGTCCACCACATACCAGCCGTGGTCCTCCAAGGCATCCGAGGCCGTACTGCGTCCTGCCCCGGACATGCCGGTGACTACCAGCAGTTCCGCCTCCGGGGGCTTGACGGGCGTGAGGCCGTCCTGCTCCGTTCCGGACCCCGCCGTTGCCTCATCCATGAGTTGTTCCCCGTTTCGTCCGAAGTGGTGTTTACAGCCTGAGGTGCGCCCCGGTTGGTCAACGCACCCTCGTCATGTTCAAGCGCCGGTGACCGCAGATGCGGCCATCGGCCAAGTTCTAACCCTAGCTAAGATTCAAGGATTTCGCCGGTGGTCATGTTGATCGCCGGGGCTGCCACCGAGGAGTCATCCGTGGAACCCAGATGTTGAACCACGGCGGCTGCCAGCGCAGGACCAATGCCTTTGGCTGAGGTGAGCTCTTCGACGGAAGCCGCTTTGATCTTTTTAAGCGAGCCGAAGTGCGCCACCAAGGCCTTGCGCTTGGCTTCACCCAGGCCTGGCACGCCGTCCAGGACGGAGACGGTCATGGCCTTACCGCGCTTTTGCCGATGGAAAGTGATGGCGAAGCGGTGGGCTTCATCACGGATCCGTTGAAGCAGGTACAGCCCCTGCGATGTCCTCGGCAGGATGACCGGGAAGTCGTCGTCGGGCAGCCAGACTTCTTCCAGGCGCTTGGCAAGGCCCACCACGTAGACGTCGTCGATGCCCAGCTCCGCCAACGCACGCTTGGCAGCGTTGACCTGCGGCTGGCCACCATCCACCACCACCAGATTGGGTGGGTAGGCGAACTTGGCCTTGGGGGCCGGCATGGTGGGGTCCGACGGCGGGGCGTCGGCGGCGCTTTTGCCCCCCGCACGCGTTGGGTTGACGATCTCACCGGACACCACGGGGACCTGGGCAGCTTTGTCCGTCAGGTAGTGCCGGAACCGCCGGGTCAGGACGTCGTGCATGGCGGCGGTGTCGTCGGCGGCCGCTGCACCCGTGATGGAGAACTTGCGGTAGTCGGCCTTCTTCGGCAGGCCGTCCTCCACCACCACCATGGAGGCCACCACGTTGGTGCCCTGCACATGCGAGATATCGAAGCACTCGATCCGCAGCAAAGGAACGGGGATGTCCAGGGCTTCCTGCAATTCCTGAAGTGCCACGGAACGGACAGTGATGTCACCGGCCCTCCGGGTTTTGTGCAGCTTGAGGGCCTGCTCCGCGTTCTCCCGCACCGTGGACATCAGGGCGGCTTTGTCACCACGCTGCGGCACCCGGATGTCCACCTTGGCGCCACGCAGCCCGCCGAGCCATTCGGTGAGGTCGGCATGGTTGCTGGGCGTCTCCGGCACCAGGACTTCCCGTGGAATCCGGCCCTGGACCTCGCTGTCCTCACCGTAGACCTGCTGCAGCAAATGTTCTATCAACTCAGGTGTGGTGGCGTCTTCGACCTTCTCGACAACCCAGCCGCGCTGACCGCGGACCCGGCCGCCGCGGACGTGGAAGACCTGCACGGAAGCCTCCAATTCGTCGTCGTGGAGGGCGAAAACGTCAGCATCGGTATCTTCTGCAAGAACCACGGCATTACGCTCAAAGACTTTCCGCAGCGCGATGATGTCGTCCCTGAGCCCGGCAGCCCGCTCATAGTCGAGTTCGGCGACGGCCGCGGCCATGTCCTTTTCCAGGCGGCCGATGAAGCGCTTGGCTTCGCCCCCCATGAAGGAACAAAAATCTTCCGCGAGGTCGCGGTGTTCCTCTGGAGTGACGCGGCCGACGCACGGTGCAGAACATTTGTCGATGTAGCCGAGCAGGCAAGGACGCCCGCTGGATTCCGCGCGCTTGAAGACCCCTGCACTGCAGCTGCGGACCGGGAACACCCTCAGCAGGGTATCCATCGTGTCGCGGATGGCACCCGCGGTGTAGGGGCCGAAGTACCTGGTGCCCTTCCTGCGTTCGCCACGCATGACCTGCACCCGGGGATACTTCTCCCCCATGGTGACGGCAAGGTAGGGATAGGTTTTGTCGTCGCGGAAAACTACGTTGAAGCGCGGCTTGAACTCTTTGATCCACGTGTATTCCAGCTGCAGCGATTCCAGCTCGCTGCCCACCACGGTCCATTCGACGCTGCTGGCCGCATGCACCATGGCATGGGTCTTGGGAAGAAGCCCTGCCGGGTTGGCGAAGTAGGAATTGAGCCTGGACCTGAGGTTCTTTGCCTTGCCCACGTAGATGACCCGGCCATGGGGGTCGCGGAATCGATAGACGCCCGGGGTGGTGGGAATCTCACCTGTTTGGGGCCGGTAACTTGCTGGATCTGCCACGTTTCCAGTCTAGTGAACCGGAACGACAGTCATTGCCACGCCATCGCGGCTGCAGCTCCCGTTAGTCGACGGATTTGCTCTGGTTATAGCTTGCAGAACGTTCCTGGCCGCTGAGTACGGCGATCGCGTCCATGATTTTGTCGGTGACTTCACGCCGTGCCGGAAGTGAGTGGTCCGGCCCGGTCTTCTCGAAGTAGAGCGGCTCGCCAACCTTCATGGTGAAGTGCTGCGGCCTTACTGCGTTTTTGTCGGCCGGTTGCAGCTTTTCGGTTCCGATCAGGCCCACGGGAATGACCGGCGCGCCCGTGGTCAGCGCAAGCCACCCTACGCCCGTGCGTCCACGGTAGAGGATGCCATCACGGGACCTGGTGCCTTCGGGGTAGATGCCGATGCCCTTGCCGGACTCGAGGATGTCCAGCAAGGTCTTAAGCGCCTGCACGCTGGCAGCCTGCTCACCGCGCTCCACCGGAATGGATCCCACGGCTTCGAAGAAAGACTTCATGACAGCGCCTTTGACGCCCTTGGTGGTGAAGTACTCGGCCTTGGCAAAGAAAGCCACCGGACGCGGCATCAGGGCCTGGACGATCACGCTGTCGAGGAAGGAAAGGTGGTTGGGCGCCACAATGAAGGGCCCCTCTTTGGGAACGTTCTCCAACCCAATGACAGTAGGCCGGCACGTGGAGGAAATCAGTCCACGGGTAGTCCACCGGATCGCATCAAAGACTGCCATCGTTTTGTACCTCGCTCAGGGCTGCCGCACGGACAGCGTCAAGTTCTTCAATTTTGATCCGCAACTCTGCTGCGGTTTGCACCACGGCCACAGCGCCGGCTTCTTCGAGTTCTCCGTCCGGGGCGAATCCCCAGGCCACTCCGATGCAATCCAGGCCATTCGCCATGGCCCCCGCAACGTCCTGATGCCTGTCTCCCACCATGACTGCCGGCTGCGAATGCAGGTCAGCCAAGGCAGCCCCGACAATTTCGACTTTGCCGGACGCCGTGTTGGCTTCCAGGGACTCGTTTTCCGCAGCCCCGCGGATGGAGACGAAGAAATCGGCGATGTTGTGGTGCTCCAGGACAAGCCTCGCTACGGACTGCGGCTTCTGCGTAGCAACTGCTACAGCCCTGCCTGATTCAGCAAAGTATTCGAGGAGTTCGAAGATCCCGGGGTAGAGCTTGCTCTGCCCGATTCCCGTCTCCTTGTAATGGCGCCGGTAACGCTCAATGGTTTCATTCACCAGGGTTTCCGGGACATTGGCCAAATGCAGCAGGGAATCGCTGAGTTTGGGACCCACCATGGAATTCAGCACGGCCTGTTCCGGAACGGGAAGGTTCAATTCACGGAGGGCCGCAGAGATTCCTCCCGTGATACCGCCGGCTGGATCGACAAGGGTGCCGTCCAGATCGAATATTACGGGCACCGTTGTTTGAGTCACCGGGTTAGTTTCTCACGAGTAGCGGCATGCCTGAAACTCGCATGCCGCTACCGGAATACTTCTGGCGACTATCCGAGAATCTCGGCCAGGAAGGTGGCCGTGTGGCTGTCCGTTGATTTTGCCACCTGTTCAGGCGTTCCCGTAGCAACAATCTTTCCGCCACCCGAGCCACCGTTGGGGCCAAGGTCCACGATCCAGTCCGCGGACTTGATGACGTCGAGGTTGTGCTCAATGGTGATGACCGTGTTGCCCTTGTCCACCAAGCCCTGAAGCACCATGAGGAGCTTCCGGATGTCCTCGAAGTGCAGGCCCGTGGTGGGTTCGTCCAGGACATAGATGCTGCGACCATTGGAGCGCTTTTGCAGCTCTGCGGCAAGCTTCACGCGCTGGGCCTCCCCACCGGACAGGGTGGTTGCAGGCTGTCCCAGACGGACATAGCCAAGGCCCACGTCCACCAGGGTATTCAAGTGGCGTGCGATCGGGGTGAAGGCAGCAAAGAACTCCGCACCCTCCTCAATGGGCATATTGAGGACATCGGCAATGGTCTTGCCCTTGTAGTGGACTTCAAGGGTTTCCCGGTTGTACCGGGCGCCATGGCAGACCTCGCAAGGAACGTAGACGTCCGGCAGGAAGTTCATCTCGATCTTCAAGGTGCCGTCGCCTGAACAGGCCTCGCAGCGGCCGCCCTTGACGTTGAAAGAGAACCGCCCGGGCTGATAACCACGAACCTTGGCTTCGGTGGTCTCGGCGAAGAGCTTGCGGATGTTGTCGAACACCCCGGTGTATGTTGCAGGGTTGGAGCGTGGAGTACGTCCGATGGGGCTTTGATCGACGTGCACCACCTTATCCAGGTGTTCCAGTCCGGCTACCGTCCGGTGCCGTCCCGCCACTTGCTTGGCACCGTTGAGCTTGTTGGCCAGGACCTTGTAGAGGATCTCATTGACCAACGTTGACTTACCGGAACCGCTGACGCCGGTCACCGCAGTAAAGAGCCCCAGCGGGAACGTGGCATCGACGTTGTTGAGGTTGTTCTCACGGGCACCCACAACCTTCAGCTCGCGCTTTTTGTCGTACTTACGGCGTTTGGTGGGAATGTCGATCTTCCGGCGACCCGACAGGTAGGCACCCGTCAGGGAGTCCGTGTTCTCCAGCAGTTCCTTGTAGGTGCCTGAGTGCACCACCTGGCCGCCGTGCTCACCGGCGCCTGGTCCGATGTCCACCACCCAGTCAGCCTCCTGGATGGTGTCTTCGTCATGCTCCACAACGATCAGCGTGTTGCCGAGGTCCCGGAGGCGGGTGAGGGTCTCGATGAGTCGCCGGTTGTCACGCTGGTGGAGGCCGATGGATGGCTCGTCAAGGACATAGAGGACACCCACCAGGCCGGAGCCGATCTGGGTTGCAAGCCGGATGCGCTGGGCTTCTCCACCGGACAGGGTTCCCGAGGGACGCTCGAGGTTGAGGTATTCCAACCCCACATCCAGCAGGAAGGTCAGGCGGGCCTGGATCTCCTTCAGCACCTGGTTGGCGATTTGGGCTTCCCGGCTGGTGAGGGTCAGGCTCCCCAGGAACTCGGCGCACTCACGCATCGGCAAGGCCGCGACTGCGGCGATCGACTTGCCGTTGATGAGCACGGACAACGACGCCGGGTTGAGGCGCGCACCGTTGCACTCGGGGCACGGAATCTGGCGCATGTACTCTTCGTACCGGTCGCGGGCCCACTCAGAGTCGGTCTCCCCGTGCTTGCGGTGGACGTACTGAATGGCTCCTTCGAAGCCCGTGCTGTATTTGCGTTCACGGCCAAAACGGTTCTTGTACTGGACAACAACCTTGTGGTCCTTGCCATGCAGTACCGTGTTCCGGACTTCCTTGGAAAGCTTCTCCCAAGGTGTCTTCATGGAGAAATCGAGTTCATGGGCCAGACCCTCAAGGAGGCGGTTCCAGTACTCCGTGGTTGCCGTTCCCAGGGACCATGGGGCAATGGCGCCTTCGCCCAAAGAGAGCTCAGGATTGGGGATGATGAGTTCCTCGTCCACTTCAAGCTTGGTTCCGATGCCGCTGCAGGCTGAGCAGGCGCCAAAGGGGTTGTTGAAGGAGAACGAGCGAGGCTCAATCTCATCGATGGCCAAAGGGTGCTCGTTGGGGCAGGCAAGATTCTCGGAGAAAGCCCGGATACGACCGGGATCCGAGGCCTCGAGATCCACGAATTCCACCAGGACGCGGCCCTCGGCCAAGCCAAGAGCGGTTTCCACGGAATCCGTGAGCCGCTGGCTGATGTCTTCCTTGACCACCAAGCGGTCAACCACCACTTCGATGGTGTGCTTGAACTGCTTCCCCAGCTTGGGCGGATCGCTCAGTTGGACCAGCTCACCGTCAACGCGTGCGCGCGAATAACCCTTGGCTGTCAGCTCTTTGAACAGGTCAACGAACTCGCCCTTGCGCCCGCGGACCACCGGGGCGAGGATTTGGAAACGTGTGCCCGCCTCAAGCTCCAGAAGCTGGTCAACGATCTGCTGCGGCGTCTGGCGCGCGATGGGTTCGCCACAGACAGGGCAGTGCGGGCGGCCAACTCGGGCCCACAGCAACCGCATGTAGTCATAGATCTCGGTGATGGTACCCACCGTGGAGCGGGGGTTCTTGCTGGTGGATTTCTGGTCGATGGACACCGCGGGCGACAAGCCCTCGATGAAGTCGACATCAGGCTTATCCACCTGGCCAAGGAACTGGCGGGCGTACGCGGACAGCGATTCAACGTACCGGCGCTGCCCTTCGGCGAAGATGGTGTCGAAAGCCAACGATGATTTTCCGGAACCCGAGAGCCCCGTGAACACGATCATGGCATCGCGCGGAAGGTCGAGGTCCACGTTGCGCAGGTTATGCTCCCGGGCACCCTTGACCACCAGCCGCGAGAGGTCGGGCCTCGCGGGTTTGGTGTCAGGAACGACAGGAATGCTGTTCGGGGATTCGATGGCGGTATCTTCAGCTAAGGCTTTGGGCACTTACCAATGCTAATCGAAAACTTCTTCGAATTTCCATGTCGTGCCTCACATGCTACCGATCGGTATCAATCCGCGTCGTAAGCTGCGGCAAGAAGCTGGACTGCCTCGGCGAAAGATGCGCCCTGTGCCTTCGCAGCGGCCGCATACTCCCCCGCCACTTCGGCCAGGGCTCCCCAACGATCATCCCGTGCACAGACCACGGTGCCATTCCGGCCGCGGGTTGCCACGACACCCGCTGCTTCCAGTTCCTTGTAGGCCCGGGCGACGGTGTGCGGTGCCACGTCCAGAACGCCTGCCAGGTTGCGCACGGGCGGCAGCTTCGCTCCCACCGCCAGGACTCCCGAGTCAGCGAGTTCGATGATGCGCAACCTCAACTGCTCAAAGAGGGCGACGGCGCTGGCGGTGTTGGGGCGCCAGCTCCCCGGGAAGTCGCCTGAGGGAGTCACGAGGACCTCCGCCCGGGTGCCGGAAGGAGGCGGGGCATCTGGTGTTCGAAGCGTCCTTGGTCCATGCCGAGAATTAGACCAGCGACGACGGCACTGGACAAGCCATGACGACACGCGCATCTCCATCCATGACCAGGCGGATCACCATGCAGCTCACGGCGCAGGAAGATCGCTGCCTTCCCGCACGGGGAATCCAGCAGCATCATGTGTTCTTCCTTGCCACGGCAAAGATGCGCCGGAACGGGTAGACGGTTCCATGGCTTGTGGCGGGATAGGCCTCGCGCAGCATCGAGGCGTACTCAGCTTCGAAGTCGGCAGCTTCTTCCCCGGACAGGGCGGCCAACACGGGACGGAGCCCCGTGCCGCGGACCCATTGCAGGACCGGGTCACTGCCCGGCAGTACCTGCTGGTAGATGGTTTCCCAAGCGTCAGCCGAGCAACCGGCGTCGAGCATTATTCCCAAGTAGTCCGCCGGGCTCCCCACGGCCCCGTCATGTCGGAGAACGCCGCCCAGCCGGGCCGACCACTGGGGCGATTCCGCGAGTTGCCGCATCAGAGTGTGGGAGGGAGAGGTGAAATTTCCGGGAACCTGCAGGGCAAACCACGCGCCGGGCTTCAGTGCGCGCAGCCACCCGGCCAGCAATTCCTGATGGCCTGGGACCCATTGAAGGGCTGCATTGCTCACAACTACATCGGTATCGGCGGAGGGCGACCAGTCCGCGATGTCGCCCTGTGTAAATTCCAGATGATTGAACTGCTGCGTGAGCGCGCCGGCTTTGCGGAGCATTTCCTCCGAAGAGTCGACGCCCACAACACGGGCCCCTGGCCAGCGTTCGGTGAGCGTAGCAGTCAGGTTTCCGGGGCCACAGCCAAGGTCCACTATCGTGCCGGGCTCACTGGCCTGGACCCTCACTACGAGGTCGTGGAAAGGACGGTCCCTATGGTTTCCGAATTCCACATACTTGGACGGATCCCACTTCATCAAAGCCTCCTCGCATCTGCCACCATTGCTGGGCCGAGCCTAAACCTTACGGGCACTAAGCTGGAAACCAATGAAACTTCTTGAGCAGCTTCCCGGTTCCACCGCCACCGGTCCCCTGGACCCGGACGAAATCTACACACGGTTCGTGGAGTGGACCGAAACCCGTGGGCTGCAGCTGTACCCGGCCCAGGACGAAGCGATCATGGAGCTTGCCTCCGGCGCCAACGTCATCCTCGCCACCCCCACAGGCTCGGGGAAATCGTTGGTGGCGATCGCTGCACACTTCGAGGCGATGGCACGCGGCCAGCGGAGTTACTACACGGCTCCGATCAAGGCACTTGTGTCTGAAAAGTTCTTTGCCCTCTGTGACATCTTCGGCGCGGAGAACGTGGGCATGATCACCGGCGATTCCGGCGTCAACCAGGACGCCCCGATCATCTGCTGCACCGCCGAAATCCTGGCCAACATTGCCCTCCGTGAAGGCTCGACGGCGGAGCTTGGCTCGGTGGTCATGGATGAGTTCCACTTCTACTCCGATCCTCAGCGCGGGTGGGCGTGGCAGGTACCCCTGCTGGAACTCCCCCAGGCGCAGTTCCTCCTGATGTCCGCGACCCTGGGCGACGTCAGGCGCTTCGAAACCGGGCTGACTGAACTCACTGGCCGGTCCACCACCACAGTGAGCTCAGCGGAACGTCCTATTCCGCTGCACTACTACTACCACCTGACCCCGGTCCACGAGAGCCTGGAAGAACTGCTGTCCACCAAGCAGGTCCCGGTGTACGTGGTCCACTTCAGCCAGGCCGAAGCCATTGAGCGTGCCCAGAACCTTATGAGCATCAACATGTGCAGCCGCGCCGAGAAGGACCGGATCGCTGAGCTCATTGCTGGTTTCCGGTTCGCCGCCGGCTTCGGAAAAACCCTCAACAGGCTGGTCCGCCACGGCATCGGTGTCCACCACGCCGGCATGCTTCCCAAATACCGCCGGCTGGTGGAGCAACTGGCCCAGGCCGGGCTGCTGAAGGTCATCTGCGGTACCGACACCTTGGGGGTGGGCATCAACGTGCCCATCCGGACCGTGCTGCTGACTGCTTTGAGCAAGTACGACGGCGTACGCACCAGATCGCTTAACTCGCGTGAGTTCCACCAGATTGCCGGACGCGCCGGCCGCGCGGGGTACGACACCGCCGGCACGGTGGTAGTCCAGGCCCCCGACCATGTGGTGGAGAACACCAAGGCAATGGCCAAGGCAACTGCCAAGTTCGGCGATGACCAAAAGAAGTTGCGGCAGGTGGTCAAGAAGAAACCTCCTGAGGGATTCGTCTCCTGGGGTGAGCCCACGTTTAAACGGCTGGTGGAGTCCGTGCCTGAGCCACTGACGTCCAGTTTCACCGTGACGCACGCGATGCTCCTGAACCTGATGGAACGCCCGGGTGACCCGTTCCAGGCAACCAGGCGCTTGCTCAGCGAGAACCACGAGAACCGCGCAGCCCAGCTCAAGCTCATGAAGAAGGCTTTGGGGATTTACCGCGAACTGCTGGCCGCAGGGGTGGTTGAACGGATCCCGGAGGAAGAGCAGGAAGTCGAGGGGCGCTCTGTACGCCTGACAGTGCACCTGCAGGCAAACTTCGCCCTGAACCAGCCGCTCTCCCCCTTCGCTTTGGCCGCCTTGGAATTGCTCGATCCCGAGTCGCCGTCCTACGCCTTGGACGTGGTCTCCGTGATCGAGTCAACCTTGGAGAAGCCCCGCCAGATTCTTTCCGCGCAGCAAAAGAAGGCACGCGGCGAGGCAGTTGCGGCCATGAAGGCCGATGGCATCGAGTACGACCAGCGGATGGCCATGCTTGACGAAGTTACCTACCCCATGCCTTTGGCGGAGATCCTCGGCGAAGCTTTCGAGGTATACCGCAAGGCCGCGCCGTGGGTGGGCGACTTCGAGCTGGCGCCGAAATCCATCATCCGGGACATGTACGAGCGCGCCATGAACTTTGGTGAGTTCGTGCAGTTCTATGGCCTGGCCCGCTCGGAGGGCATCGTCCTGCGGTACTTGGCGGACGGGTTCCGCGCGTTGCGGCAGACTGTTCCCCAGGATTCGCTGCGTGAGGACCTTGAAGACCTGATTGCGTGGCTGGGAGAACTGGTCCGCCAGGTTGATTCCAGTCTGCTGGATGAATGGGAAGAGCTCACTTCGGGGCTTGCCCCCACACCACACGACGCGCCCCCGCCCCCGCCGCCGCTGCTGACGTCCAACATCCGGGCTTTCCGCGTGATGGTCCGGAACGAAATGTTCCGCAGGGTTGAACTCTTCGCGGATGAGGATTCTGCGGCACTGGGTGAGCTGGACGGCGATGCCGGCTGGGATGCAGAACGCTGGGAAGAAGTCCTGGACGACTACTTCGATGAACACGACGACATCGGCACGGGTCCTGATGCCCGTGGCCCCGGGCTGCTGATCATCACCGAAGAACCCGGCACCTGGAAAGTGCGGCAGATCTTCGACGATCCCGCGGGCAACCATGACTGGGGAATCTCGGCCGAGGTGGACCTGGCCGCATCTGACGAAACCGGTACCGCCGTGGTCCGGGTGACAGACGCCAACAGGCTCTAGGCCAACTGCTGTGGAACCGGTCCCGGACCTGACTGGCAGCCTGCGGTTGCTCGACGCCTTCAGTACCGCGGAGCCGGCAGCCTGCATCGGTCCACGCTGGTGGTGGGGTGGCAACCTGGACGTCGAAGGCCTCGCGTTGGGGTCCGTCCAGGCAGCCGCCACTGCCCTCGAATTCCTGACGGGTTCTTCGGGACGCTACGCGGTGTCGTCAGAGCTGACGGCAGCCTCTTTTGATTCGTTGGGTCACCTGAGGATCTCGGGTCGGAAACCTCAAGGATTTGCTCCAATGTCCGGGTTCCGCGCCACCGCAGATGGCTGGGTCCGTCTGCATGCCAACTACCCGCACCATGCGGCGCGGCTGATGGAAACGCTCCGGGCCACTACGCCCGATGAGCTTGACCGGGTGCTGCGTTCCATGACCGCACTGGAGGCCGAGGAAGCCATCACTGCCGGGCGGGGTGTTGCTGCGGCCGTCCGTACCCGGGAAGAGTGGACGGCAACAGCAATGCATACGGCGGCAAGCACGGGACCGTGGATCGCGTTCACCCGTCCCGCAGCGCCGGAGAATGCTCTGCGGCCGTCGTCGTGGATTCCCTCAATGGACCTTTTCCGGCCCTTGGCCGGACTCAGGGTCCTGGACCTGACCCGCGTCATAGCCGGGCCCACAGCCACGCGACTTCTGGGTGCCCTGGGTGCGGATGGGCTGCGGATCGATCCTCCCGGCCTTCCCGAGCTCACCGATGCCTTTGTTGACTCCGGGTTCGATAAGCGCAGCGCCGAAGCTGACCTCAACAATGCCGGGGCCTTGGAAGTAGTGAACCGCTTGCTTTCGGCGGCCGACGTCGTAGTGACCGGCTACCGCCCAGGTGGACTGGGCAGGTTCGGTTTGAACCCGGACAAGATGCTGGCCGCCCGGCCTGATCTGGTGGTGGTGACATTGAGCGCCTGGGGCAGCTCAGGACCGTGGAACGGCCGGCGCGGCTTCGACAGCCTGGTCCAGGCAGCCTGTGGAATCGCGGAGCGATACGGAAACGACGACGACGGGTGGACGCCCGGCGCGCTGCCCGTCCAGGCGCTGGATCACGCAACGGGGTATGGGATTGCTGCAGCCGCCATGGCTCTCCTGTCCGAACGCCTCCACACAGGACGAGGAGGAACGGCGGACGTTTCCCTGGTCCGCACGGCGGAGGTGCTGTTCCGCCTGTCGTCGCCCGGGCCCGCCAGCGGTATCGGCGGACTGCCCGAACCGGACTTCCGGAAGGTGGACAGCCCTTACGGTCCGCTCCGCTTCGTAGGGCCACCCCTGACCATGGACGGTTTTCCCCTCCAGTACGGCAAGGCGCCGGTGAAGTACGGAACGTCCGCCCTGGCGTGGCAGTGAGGAAGAACCGGGAGCGGCAGGCACGGCTCCCCTAGTAAGCTCGGAGCCATGAGTGTAATCCGCCCAGCCACTGTAGACGACGTCCCTGCCATCCTCCGGATGATCCATGATCTTGCGATCTACGAGAAGGAACCCGACGCGGTCAAAAATACCCCGGCCATGCTTACCGAAGTACTCTTCGGTGAAAACCCGCGGGTCTACGCCAACATCGCCGAAAACAGTGCCGGCACAGTTCAAGGGTTCGCCCTCTGGTTCCTGAACTACTCCACCTGGGAGGGCGTCCACGGAATCTACCTCGAGGACCTCTACGTGAACCCCGATGCACGCGGCGAGGGCCATGGCAAGGCGCTGTTGCAGCATCTGGCGTCCACCGCCGTCGAACGTGGTTACGCCCGTGTTGAGTGGAGCGTCCTTGACTGGAACGAACCCTCCATCAACTTCTACAAGAACCTTGGCGCTTTCCCCATGGAAGAGTGGTCCACGTTCCGCCTGACCGGCGAGGCACTTGAGGCCTTTGGCACGAAAGCGGGCCAGGCCAACGAGGCTCTTGCCCGTGGCTGACCAAAACGCCGGCCAGAACGCCGGCCGTAGCACTGCAGGCGTCCACAGTGTTCACGCACGCCACGAGTTCCGTGGCTTGCGCACGGCGGAGCACTACTTCACCGTTCCCTTGGTGCACGCACCGGAGGAATCAGTCACCGCCGGCGAGACCATCACGGTCTTTGCCAGGGAGTACTCATCCACCGACCACTCGCCTGAGGAAGCCGGCAGGTTGCCTTGGTTGTTGTTCCTGCAAGGTGGCCCGGGTGGCCGTGGCAACCGGGTCACATCATTGTCGGGTTGGATGAAGGCCGCTGCCAAGGACTTCCGCATCCTGATGCTCGACCAACGCGGCACAGGCTTGTCCACACCCGTTGAACGGCAGTCACTCGAACTCCGGGGCGACGCCGCAGCACAAGCCGAATACTTGACCCACTTCCGTGCCGACTCGATCGTCGCTGACGCTGAGTACATCCGCGGCGTGCTCGGCTCGGGTCCATGGTCTGTCCTCGGCCAGAGCTTCGGCGGCTTCTGCGCGTTGACGTACCTGTCCTTCGCCCCGGGGGGTCTCCGCGAGGTCCTTATCACCGGTGGGCTGGCGCCGCTGCACGGTCCGGCGGACCGCGTGTACCAGGCCACGTTCCACCGCGTCGCTGCGCGGAACGCCGAGTACTTCTCCTGGTACCCGGAAGATCGGGACGTCGTCACCCGGATCGCCCGCCACCTGGACCGGAATGCTGAGTTCCTTGCCAGCGGCGAAAGGCTCACGACCGAGCGGTTCCAGATGATCGGATCCTTCCTCGGGGGCAACACGCGGGTGGACGCGCTTCACTACCTTCTGGAGGATGCATTTATTGACACGCCCTCCGGCCCAGGCCTGTCCGAGGCGTTCCTTGAACAAGTGCGGAGCCTCGTGAGTCGCGCGGCCAACCCTCTGTATGCCGTCGTCCATGAGTCGATTTACGGACAGGGTGAGGCAACCAACTGGGCCGCATGGCGGGTGTTGGAGGACCACCCGGAATTCAAGCCTGACGCGAACGAGCCTCTGCTCACCGGTGAGATGGTCTACCCCTGGTACTTCGAACAGGATCCGGCCTTGGTACCTCTGCGGGACGTGGCTGAGCAGTTGGCCGCCAAGAAAGACTGGAAGCCCCTGTACAGTCCCGAACGGTTGGCGGCAAACACCGTCCCCGTGGCGGCCGCCGTCTATAAGGACGATATCTACGTGGATCATGACCTGTCCCTGGAAACGGCGGCCGCGGTGCGTGGGCTTCAACCATGGGTCACCGCAGACTTCCACCACGATGGCATCGGCGAAGACGGCGAGGGAATCTTCGCTCGTCTCCTTGGGATGGTTCGGGCAGTCCGCTAGGCCGGTGGCTGGGGCGCCGGCGCGTCCTGGGCCCGTGCCGACCGTGCGGCCATGACGAAGGTCAAAGCCAGCACGATCGCGGCCAAAACGCTGGACGCGATATTCAGGCCCTGGTATCCGATCCACGCGAGCAGCAGGCCGGAGGTGGCGCCACCGATGGCGCCGGCGCCACCCATGAGGGTGTCAGAGACGCCCTGAACGGTGACGCGCGCATCGGGGGCAACACTTTCAGCCAGCAACGTTGAACCGGCGATGGTTGCCGCAGACCAGCCCAGGCCCAAGAGGATCAGGCCAGCGGTGACCAGACCAGGCTCATTCTGGCCAAACCCGGCAATGAACACGGCCACCAGCAGCAGGCCGTGGCCCATGGCAATGGTTTGCAGGCGCCCTGCTTTGTCAGTCAGCCACCCCCATAGCGGCGACAACGCAAACATTCCGGCAATGTGAAGCGAAATCGTGAGGCCGATGATCACCAAGGCATCCGCGCTGTCCGTCGTTCCAACATGGTGTCCTGCGTGGGAACCGCCCACGAGTTGCTGAAGGTGCAGGGGCGTCATGGACATCACGGCGACCATGACGCCGTGCGCGGCCACAACAGCGGCCAAGGCCAGCATCGCCGAAGGTGATGCGCGCACGGCGCGCAATCCTGAACGGATGGTACCCCTGACGGGCAGCGCGCCCTCGCCAGCGTCGCCGCTTGCCTGGGATGCCAGCCGCCGGGACAGCAACAGGGGGTCAGGACGAAGGCCCGCGAACAACAGGACGGCTGCAAGGAACAGTCCGGCCGCCGAAAAAACGAAGGGACCGGCAATGGGCGGCAGCCCGAGTGCCTCCCCCACCACGGCGCCGGGCTGGATCAGGTTGGGGCCGGCGACAGCACCAATAGTGATGGCCCAAACCACGGTGGACAAGGATCGTCCGCGGTGCTCAGGGTCAGCGAGGTCGACGGCGGCGAACCTCGCCTGCAGGTTTGCGGCCGTCCCAAGACCCAGGAAAGCTGCGCCCAATAAGAGCAACACGAAGGACTGGCCCACCACAGACGCAATAATCAGGAGGGCCCCCATCATCGCGGCCACCAGTCCGGTGACCAAGCCCGTGCGGCGTCCACGCGTTTCCGCCAGTCGCGCAAGGGGAAGAGCCGCGATCGCTGCAGCCAGGGTCAGCACTGTGGTGATGGAGCCGGCCCAGGCTTCTGAACCTGACAGGTCCACTGCCAGCAACGATCCAATGGAGAGCGTGGCTCCATTGCCGACGCCGCTGAGAAGTTGTGCGGAACTGAGCAGGAAAACAGTACGGCGCTGAACCCGTTGTGGGTCCAGCGCCGTAGTTGAAGTGGTAGTCACTTCACGAGACTACAACTTTCCGAGGAGAGTTACTCTGCCTCGCTCATGCTCTTTTTTGCATCTTCCTCGAGCCGTGCATCCAGTTTGGCCTGGCGTGCCTGCGGGCTCAGGAGGCTGGCGACAACAGCCACGATGATGGTTCCGACAATGACCGCCAAGGACACGTAGGTGGGGATCTCAGGAGCCCACTCGATGTGGTGGCCGCCGTTGATGAACGGAAGCTCGTTGACGTGCATGGCGTGCAGGACAAGCTTGACGCCAATGAAGGCAAGAATCACGGACAGGGCGTGCTTCAGGTACACCAAGCGTGTCATGAGACCACCGAGGAGGAAGTACAGCTGGCGCAGGCCCATCAGCGCGAAAATGTTCGCCGTGAAGACGATGAAGGCGCTCTGGGTCAGGCCGAAGATCGCGGGGATGGAGTCCACAGCGAACAGGAGGTCCGTCAGGCCGATGGTCACGAAGACGATCAGCATGGGGGTGAAGACCTTCTTGCCGTCCACCACGGTGCGGATCTTGTTGCCGTCGAACTTTTCGGACATCGGCAGGACCTTGCGGAGGCGGGCAATCAGCGGGTTCTCTGAACCCTCTTCTTCGTCTTCGCCCGAGTCCTTGGCCTGCTTCCAAGCAGTCCAGAGGAGGAAAGCGCCGAAGATGTAGAAGACCCAGCTGAATTGTTCGATGACCACGGCGCCGAGGGCGATGAAGATACCGCGAAGGATCAGCGCGATGATGATGCCCACCATCAGCACTTCCTGCTGGTACTTACGGGGCACCGAGAAGCGGGCCATGATGATGATGAACACAAAGAGGTTGTCGATGCTGAGGCTGTACTCAGTGACCCAGCCGGCGACGAACTGTCCGCCGTATTCCGGGCCGGCGAACGCGAACATGGCTACGGCAAAGAGCAGTGCCAGTCCTACATAGAAGCTGACCCACAGGCCGGCTTCCTTCATGGAAGGTTCATGGGGACGCTTGACGACCAACAGGAGGTCGATCAGCAGGATGATTCCGAGAACGACAAACGAGCCGATCTCAAACCAGACGGGAAGCTGCATTAAAGGTGCCTTTCGCAGGGTACGGGAAAGCGGTGTAAGTCTCTCCGGCCTGCCAGGGTGCGGTGAATGCAAAAATTGGCGGCCCGCTAGATCCGGCGAGGCATCTGTGCCTTGCGTGCTGACGGACGTAGCGCTTGGGATACTCCCCTACGTGACCTCAACCTTACCTTAGGCGTGCCCGGCGGACTGCATCTGGCGTAATTCGCGCTTCAACTCCTTGACTTCGTCACGGATGCGGGCCGCGACTTCGAACTGCAGTTCAGCAGCCGCCCCGTGCATCTGTTCGGTCAGTTGCTCAATGAGGCCCACCAGGTCCTCGGCAGGCGCCGCGGCGAGGCCGTCCTGCCGAACTGTTGCCGCACCCTTGGCAGCCGACTTGCCGCGTTTGCCACCCTTGGCGAGTCGGTTGTTGTTGAGCAGCTCCTGGGTGTCTGCGTCTTCCTTGGCCAGCTGGTCCGTGATGTCAGCAATTTTCTTCCGCAACGGCTGCGGATCAATGCCATGGTCCGTGTTGTACTGCACCTGGATGGCTCGGCGTCGGTTGGTTTCCTCAATGGCGTGGGCCATGGAATCGGTAATCCGGTCCGCGTACATGTGGACTTGGCCCGACACGTTACGTGCTGCGCGGCCGATGGTCTGGATCAGTGAGGTGGACGAACGCAGAAACCCTTCCTTGTCAGCGTCGAGGATGCTCACGAGGGAAACCTCAGGCAGGTCGAGGCCTTCACGGAGGAGGTTGATGCCTACAAGGACATCAAACACGCCCATCCGCAGCTCACGGAGCAGCTCCACGCGCCGGAGGGTGTCGACGTCGGAGTGCAAGTACTCCACCTTGACGCCGTGACCCACCAAGTAGTCCGTAAGATCCTCCGCCATGCGCTTGGTCAACGTGGTGACCAGAACGCGCTCGTTCTTTTCCGTGCGGGTCCTGATTTCACCGAGGAGGTCGTCGATCTGTCCCTTGGTGGGCTTGACCACTACCTCGGGATCGATGAGGCCGGTGGGACGAATGATCTGCTGCACGTAGCCATCAGCTTTGCCGAGCTCGTACTTACCTGGGGTTGCGGACAGGTACACCGTCTGGCCGATGCGTTCCAGGAACTCATCCCACTTCAGCGGCCGGTTGTCCATGGCGGACGGGAGCCGGAAGCCGAAGTCCACGAGGTTCCGCTTACGTGACATGTCGCCCTCATACATGGCACCGATCTGCGGGATAGTGACATGCGATTCGTCGACGACCAGCAGGAAGTCGTCCGGGAAGTAGTCGATGAGGCAGTGCGGGGCGGTCCCGGGATTACGGCCGTCAATGTGCACGGAGTAGTTCTCGATGCCGTTGCAGAATCCCATCTGCTGCATCATCTCGAGATCGTACGTGGTGCGCATACGGAGGCGCTGGGCCTCCACCAGCTTGTTCTGGCCTTCGAGGACCTTCAAGCGGTCAGCAAGTTCGTCCTCGATGCGCTTGATGGCACGGGCCATGCGCTCCGGACCGGCAACATAGTGCGACGCCGGGAAAACGTACATCTCCTCTTCGTCGCGGAGGACTTCTCCGGTCAGGGGGTGGAGGGTCTGGATGTTCTCGATCTCATCACCGAAGAATTCGATCCTGATGGCCAGTTCCTCGTACATGGGGATGATTTCCACGGTGTCACCGCGGACCCGGAACGTTCCCCGGTGGAAGTCCATGTCGTTGCGCGCGTACTGCATGGAGACGAACTTGCGCAGGAGGTGGTCCCGGTTCATTTCCGCACCCTTGCGGAGGGTCACCATACCGGCGATGTATTCTTCGGGCGTACCCAGGCCGTAGATGCAGGACACCGTGGCCACCACGATGACGTCGCGGCGGGTCAGCAGGGCGTTGGTGGCAGAGTGCCGGAGGCGTTCCACTTCCTCATTAATCGAGGAGTCTTTCTCAATGAAGGTATCCGTCTGCGCTACATATGCCTCGGGCTGGTAGTAGTCGTAGTAGGAGACAAAATACTCGACTGCGTTGTTGGGCAGCAGCTCCCTGAATTCATTGGCCAGCTGTGCGGCGAGTGTCTTGTTCTGGACCATCACCAAGGTGGGTCGCTGGACCTGCTCGATGAGCCATGCCGTGGTGGCACTCTTGCCCGTACCAGTGGCGCCGAGGAGGACTACGTCTTTTTCGCCGTTGTTGATTCGTTCCGTCAGTTCTGCAATGGCTGTCGGCTGGTCACCGGCGGGCTTGAACTCACTGATCACTTCGAAGGGCGCGACGACACGGTTGATTTCCTGGGCAAGGCTCATAAAACCAATCTACCCCTGCCCCAGGACAGCTACTGTCCGCGTTTGCCTTCAGCGGAAGACATATACGACGGCGGCTGCCACCCCGCGCGTTTGGCCCACTCATCCATGAGCGGCCAGGCAACATCGGTAAACCACGGCTCCTTGGCATCGGCATAGGCAGATGTGCCGCTTTCCCCCGCAAAGGTGGCGGCCAGATCGCGCTTATGCGCCTCGTACAGCGCCATGGCGGAGGGCTCAGAGCGCAACCAATCACGGAACAGCAGTGCATACCGCCACCCCGGCGACCCGACCACGCGGATATGCAGATTCACCGGCCGGCCGGGATCGGCGCTGGCGTGGAACCGCTTTTGCCAGTCTGCGGGATCAGGCTGGGTGGGTTTCGGTGTGTCCCGGTTGACTCCCGGGACCGGAGGGAAACCTGCTGCAGCCAGCTGATTCGCCATCAGATCAGCGGCCTTGAGATCGGCTACCGCCACCTGAAGGTCGATCACATCCTTGGCCGCCAGTCCCGGCACCGATGTAGAGCCGACGTGGTCCACCGCGAGGATCTGGTGGGGGGCAGCAACAGCAATGCGGGCGGCGAGGCGGTCAGCCTGACTGCTCCAGTCACTGTTGGATGGCGTCATGACCGGCCCAACGTGCCGTTCAGCCCTTGTTCCCTGGCTGAGATTCTTTGCAAAAGGCAACAGGCGGTCCGTCCACAATGCCTCAACCTTGGCGAGGAGCTCTTCGCGGTCACCGTCGTTGACCAAGACAACATCGGCAGCAGCATTGCGTTCCTCACGCGTGGCCTGGGCCGCAATACGGGCCTTGGCATCGTCGGGAGTCATCGCCCGGAAATCCACCATTCGTTGGACGCGAACCGTCTCCGGCGCATCCACCACCACCACCAGGTGGAAGTTGCTGCCCTGCCCGGTCTCGACCAGCAGCGGAATGTCCTGGACCACGACGTCGCCAGGGCCGGCAGTTGAAACGATCGCCCCCGCTGCTTCGCGGACCAGCGGGTGAACGATGCCATTGAGCACTTCGCGCTGTGAGGGATCCTGGAACACGATAGCTCCCAGCTTGGGCCGATCAAGCCGTCCATCAGAGTCGAGAATTCCAGTGCCGAATGCTTCTACAACGCGCCTCAGCCCGGGAGTTCCAGGCTCCACCACTTCCCGCGCAAGGAGGTCCGCGTCCACAAGGATGGCACCCAATTCCCGCAATCTGGACGCCACCAGCGATTTCCCCGAGGCGATGCCGCCCGTCAACCCAATCTTCAGCACCCTCCAACACTAGACTGAAGCGGTGGAAAATGAGGATGACAGCCGCGCGACAACATATACGACAATCGCGGTTGGGCCGGATTTCCGACACGAACTGGAGATTCGGCGGTCACGCTTCATCACAGTCCTTCGGCGCTCACCTGATGAGGAGACCGCGCGCTCTCTGGTCAGTGACCTTCGGCGCGAATTCCACGACGCCCGACACCACTGCTCAGCCTTCGTCATAGGTCCTGATCGGATGATCCAACGCTCCAGCGACGACGGCGAGCCGTCGGGCACGGCGGGCATCCCCATGCTGGAGGCCCTCATCAAACGTGAGACGTCACCAAGGGTGACGGACCTCAGCGACGTCAGTGTCGTCGTCGTGCGCTATTTCGGTGGGATTCTCCTGGGAGCGGGCGGACTGGTCCGCGCGTACTCCGAATCGGTGTCCGCCGGTTTGGATCTGGCTCCGTTGGTTCATCGGCGAAGATTGCGTCTGTGCGCCATTGACGTCCCCCATGCCGAGGCCGGCCGCCTGGAAAACGAGCTGCGCGGCGCCGGGTACGTCATGGCGGACACCGGCTACGAACCCCAGCACACGGTCCTTCAACTCGCCTTGCCCGACGAGGCAACGGCCATCGCCGAGGCCCGCGCACGGCTGGCTTCCCTGACGGCAGGACATCTTGAGCTGCGGCCCCAGGGAACCGAGTGGGTAGACGTCCCCCTCTGACGAGTCTGACGAGTTGCCGCACCCCGCAACGCTCTGCGCGCCCAATTCACGCTGGACCTGCTCCCATTCCCGCAACATGCACCAGTGCTTACGGGAGCGTGAGGCGGCAAGTGGTGCGGCTTAGGGCTTAAAGCAGAAGGACCCCCGCCCGGAGGCAGGGGTCCTTCTTTGGCTATTCAGCACATCCCGTGAGGGAGGCGGAATTAGTTGCCGGTCAGCTTCTCACGCAGTGCGGCGAGTGCTTCGTCGGACGCCAGGGTACCGCCGCCGGTGTTGGACTCAGCAGCAGCAGGCTCCGAGGAGTAGCTGGTGGTGCCGGAATCGCTCTCACCGGACGTTGCAGCAGCAGCGTCGTCAGCAGCGTGCTGGGCAACCTGCTTCTTGTGGGCTTCCCAACGGGTCTGGGCGTCAGCGTACTGCTGCTCCCAAGCGGCGCGCTGGGTCTCGTAACCTTCGAGCCATTCGTTCGACTCGGGGTCGAAGCCCTCAGGGTACTTGTAGTTGCCCTCTTCGTCGTACTCAGCGGCCATGCCGTACAGAGCGGGATCGAACTCGGTGCTGTCAGCGTCAACGCCCTCGTTAGCCTGCTTGAGGGAGAGGGAGATACGGCGACGCTCGAGGTCGATGTCGATGACCTTGACGAACAGTTCGTCGCCAACGGAGACAACCTGCTCGGCGAGCTCCACGTGGCGGACAGCCAGCTCGGAGATGTGCACGAGGCCTTCGATGCCGTCTTCGACGCGAACGAACGCACCGAACGGAACCAGCTTGGTGACCTTACCCGGAACAACCTGGCCGAGGGCGTGGGTGCGGGCGAAGGTCTGCCACGGATCTTCCTGCGTAGCCTTGAGCGACAGGGAGACACGCTCGCGGTCCAGATCCACTTCGAGGACCTCGACGGTGACTTCCTGGCCAACTTCGACAACCTCGGACGGGTGGTCGATGTGCTTCCAGGACAGCTCGGAAACGTGAACGAGGCCGTCTACGCCGCCCAGGTCCACGAAGGCACCGAAGTTGACGATGGAGGAAACAACGCCCGGACGAACCTGGCCCTTTTCCAGCTTGTTGAGGAACGTGGAGCGAACCTCGGACTGGGTCTGCTCGAGCCATGCACGGCGGGACAGCACAACGTTGTTGCGGTTCTTGTCCAGCTCGATGATCTTGGCTTCGATCTGCTGACCGATGTACGGAGCGAGGTCGCGGACACGACGCATCTCGACGAGGGATGCGGGCAGGAAGCCACGCAGGCCGATGTCCAGGATGAGGCCACCCTTGACAACCTCGATGACGGTACCGGTAACGACACCGTCTTCTTCCTTGACCTTCTCGATGTCGCCCCAGGCGCGCTCGTACTGAGCACGCTTCTTGGAGAGGATCAGACGGCCTTCTTTGTCTTCCTTGGTGAGAACCAAAGCTTCGACCTGATCGCCAACGGCGACGACGTCACCGGGATCAACATCGTGCTTGATGGAAAGCTCGCGGGAAGGGATGACACCTTCGGTCTTGTAACCGATGTCGAGCAGAACTTCGTCGCGGTCGACCTTGACGACGGTACCTTCGACGAGGTCTCCGTCGTTGAAGTACTTGATGGTGGCGTCGACAGCTGCGAGGAAGTCCTCAGCGGTACCGATGTCGTTAATGGCGACTACGGGGGTACCGGGCTTCTCGGTGGAGGTGATGGTCATGTAGTAGGGGCTCCGTTGTGGATAGTGAGTCGGTCAGGCAAACCGCTGCCGTCCGGGTCCGGACGGCAGAACACGGCAAATTACCGGGTCATCCTGATTTGTGGATTAATACAAAATGGATGCATGCACGTAGTACACGCCCGTTTATTCTAGTCGCATTGGCAAAGCAGGGTCAAAAGGAGTGTCACAGGGTCAGCACGTCTCCCAAGCGGGCGAACGTGACGCCCCTGTCCAGCATTCCCGGCAAGGCCCGGGCATAGCCTTCGGCAGTGCCCGCAGCAGGCCTGTTGAAGTGCGATATGACGATGTCGCCGGCAGCTGCGCGCGACACCTCGGCTGCGACCGTGGCCGCCGGATAGGTGGCGCCGCCGTCCCCGTTGATCGTGAAGTTGACCGGCAGCATCCCAAGCCTGCGCGTCATCTCCACAGCGACGTCGTCGTAGTAGGCAGTTCCCGGGCGGAAGAACTTGGGAGGGGAACCGTCGAGTTCCTGCATCAGCGCCTGGTTTCCCATCAACTCATCGTAGGCAGCAGCGGTATTGGCCGTCCCGGGGATCCCGTAGGCAGACTTCCCGTTGACGGACAGGGGTTGGTGCAGGGTGCCATGGTTGGCCAGTTCGAACAGTGGGTCGGCGGCCAGTTCGGCGGCGAGCGATGGGTTGGCGTGGAGCCAGCGGCTGTTGATGAAGAGCGTCGCCGGGACATGGAGCCGGCGGAGTGTCTTCAGCAGGGCGTGGTCGCACCCAGCGCCCCCGGGTCCGCCGCACGCGTCGAACGTCAGCCCCACGTGCTTCGAGGCCGAAGCGTTGACCACTCCCGTGATGTGCAGCCCCCACTCTTTGGGCCGCCTGCCAGCGAATTCGGCCAGGATCTGCTGTTTGTCCGGCACTGCGGCCGCTGTGGCCGTTGCCGTTGGCGCGAGGGCGGCAGCGGCCTGTTCGCTTGATATCGCAGCAATCGACGGCGGTGGCGTGGCCGGGCCTGTCGGTGGCTCAGCCGACGGTGCTGCCGCTCCCGATGGTCCCTCGACCGATGCGCAAGCCGCCAACGCAGCCGACGCGAGGCCCGCCATTCCAAGCAGCACTGATCGCCGGCCGGCCAAAGGCCGCCGCGTGGAATCCCCCATGGATGTCCTTAATTAGGTGTGGCTATGTGTTCTGTATGACGTTGTGCAGCTTAGAAGTGCGTCAGGCAATGCGCCGGGCGATCCACCGCGAACAGTTGCTGGGCCAGGAAAGCGGCGCCGGCGGTCTTCTCATGGATGCGTCCCGCAGCAGCCAGGGTTACCGGGGAAACCGCACCAAGATAAATCGACGCGAGGTCGGTTACGTCCATGCTCAGGTCCGGTGATTGGCCCGCCGCTTCAGTCACGACGGCGGCAGCACCGCCGTCGGACTCCAGGACCCAGGTGCCGCCCGCCAGAGACAGGGGGTCCGCCACTTCGAGGACCAGGCGTCCTGCAGAGGCGAAGCGCCGCGCCTGCAGGGCGGCAGGCGTATCCAGGATCCGGAGCCACAGCATGTCCCGGACCTCGGAGGCTTCGATGCACCGCGGGTCTTCCAGCGCCCATGCCAAGGGGTCATCCACAGGGGCCTCAGCCCACGTCACTTCGTCGATGAGGTCGATGCTGCCCAGGAAACGCCACAGATCGAGGTAGGCGGCGTTGGCAGCGGCAACGAGGTCCACAATCTCCATGGTGTAGGGCTTGTGGTCCCACCCCTTGAAACGGTAGGAAACGTAGCCGTCCAAGGCTCCGGACAGATCGTAGTGCAGGGCACAGCGCACGCTGGTGTCGGGCTTGCCGTCATGCCCAATGGAACCGGAAGCAACAAGCCGGTAATACTCCTGCCGGTCCACCGAGCCCGGAGACAGCCGCTGGACGCGCTTGAACACTTGGGGTGCCAATTCCAGAAGCACTGAAGGATCGGCGACTTCCACGGTTCCCTCGGGTTGACCCTTCATCCGGAAACGGGGGCCGGTGTCAACCTTGATGCTGCGCTCAAAGGTAGCTACACCGAAGCCGAAACGGCCGTAGATGGATCCTTCGGAAGCCGTCAGCGCCGCCGTGGCCAGGCCGTCATCCTTGGCGCCCTCCAGGTCGGCAGTGATCATCCCCCGCAGGATTCCATGGCGGCGGTGTGTTCCGCGGACCGTCACAGCCGTGACCAGATTGGACTCAAGCTGACGCCCAAAACCGATATTCAGGTCCTTGCGCATGGTGGCGTAGGTTGCCACCGGCACATTGGCTCCAAGGGAGTGCTCCGGTACAGGGCCGTTGACGTAGACGCCTGTCAGCTCACGCTTGTCGGTCTCGTATGAGGAAAGGGTCTTGGCGACGTACTCGTCGTCACGCCGTTGCTGGTGGAATCCGTGCGATACAGCCTGCACCCAGGTGGCGCAGCGGCCATAGTCTTCGGAATCTTCCTTGCCGGCGACAGCGGGGAAACGCTGGACGGAATATTTTTGGGAGGTTGGTTCATTGGGATCGGCCACGATTCCGAGCCTAGCCAGACGCCGCAGGGCGCGCCACCATCTCGGCGGCGCGCCCTGCGGCGATACCCGGAATTCAAGGGCCGGACTAGTGCCCGGCTTCGTACCAGCTGGAGCCAACGCCGATCTGGACATCGAGGGGAACGGACAGCTGGGCGGCTGAACCCATTTGTTCGATGACCAACTTCTCCACGGCTTGGCGCTCTCCTGGAGCAACTTCCAGGACCAGTTCGTCGTGGACCTGCAGCAGCATCCGGGACTTCAGGCCCTGGCTGGCGAGCTCGGCGGACACACCCAGCATGGCGCGCTTGATGAGGTCTGCTGCAGAGCCTTGGATGGGCGAGTTCAAGGCGATGCGTTCTGCTGCTTCGCGTGCCTGCCGGTTGGTGCTCGTCAGGTCAGGGAGGTAACGGCGGCGGCCTTCGATGGTGGCCGTGTAGCCGTCCGTCCTGGCTTGGTCGACGACTCCACGCAGGTAATCGCGGACGCCGCCGAAGCGGTCGAAGTAGTCCTTCATGAGCGTCCGTGCCTCGTCCACGGAGATCTCCAACTGCTTGGAGAGGCCGAAGGATGTGAGTCCGTACGCGAGGCCGTAGGACATCGCCTTCACCTTGGACCGCATGGCGCTGGTGACTTCGGCCGGCTCTACGTTGAAGATCCGGGAACCCACGAAGCGGTGCAGGTCTTCTCCGTCGCGGTACGCCTGGATGAGGGCTTCGTCGCCGGAAAGGTGCGCCATGATGCGCATTTCGATCTGAGAGTAGTCCGCTGACAACAGGCACTCGTAGCCTTCGCTGACCACGAAAATTCCACGAACGCGGCGGCCCTCTTCGCTGCGCACCGGGATGTTCTGCAGATTGGGGTTGTTGGACGAGATACGGCCCGTAGCGGCGATGTTCTGCGCGTACGTGGTGTGGATCCGCGCGTCATCGGCCACGGACTTCTTGAGCGTCTCCACCATCTGGGCCAGCTTGGAGGACTCACGGTGTGCCATGAGCTGTACCAGGAATTCGTGGCCGGTCTTCTCCAGCAGCCCCTTCAACGAGGCAGCATCCGTGGTGTAGCCGGACTTGATTTTCTTGGTCTTGGGCAGCCCCAGTTCCTCGAACAGAACGGTCTGCAGCTGCTTGGGTGAACCCAGGTTGACCTCATGGCCGATCGCTGCGAAAGCCTGCTCCTGGGCATTCTCGATCACTTTGGTGAGGTCGGCCAGTTGTTCGTCCATACGGTCCGTGGAAACGAAAATACCCGTCAGTTCCATCTGGGCGAGCACGCGGGCCACCGGAAGTTCCAGTGTGGTCAACAGGGCATCGGCCTTGATGGCGGCGAGTTCGGTCTCGAAGTGCTTGCTGAGGGCATGCACGACGGCGGCCTGCTGGACGAGCGCTGCTGCTGCAGCCTGGTCCGTTTCGCCCGAGAGGTCAAGCTCCAGCTGGCCGGAGGTGGCAACGGCCGTGCTGAGTGAGATTTTCAAGTGCACTTGGGCAAGCTCGGCGAGATCGTAGCTGCGGCGGTCCGGCTGGATCAGGTAGCCCGAGATGGAGGTGTCATCCACAACGCCTTCCAAACCGAGGCCGCGGTGGTGCAGTGCCTTGAGCGCCGACTTGAACTCGTGCAGGACTTTGGCTTCTTCGGGGTCCCGCAGCCACGTGGCCACTACGGTTTCCGCTGCCGCGTCCAGGGTTGCGAGGTCGATGTGGGCGGCGCCGTTGTACCTGACCACGGCCAGGGCATTGGCGTCGTCGCCGATCCTGCCGGGGACCAGGTGCACGGCGAGGGCGGAGCGCATCCCCGCCCCTGCAGCGAAGAAGGCCTCCAGCCCGGAAGCATCAGTGAGCGTCGCAAACTCCGGGGCTTCAATGGTGTCCGGAGCCTCCCCTGCGGTGTCATCACCGTAGAGATCGAACAGTCGCGTGCGCAGGGTCCTGAACTCAAGTTCCTCGAAGAGTTCCTCGATCGCCTGGCGGTCCGGACGTGGCTCGTGCAGGTCAGCCAGGGTGAGGGGAAGGTCGAGTTCGGTCAGCAGCCGGTTGAGCCTGCGGTTGCGCTTGACGTTCTCCAGGTTCTCCTTGAGGGCCCCGCCGACCTTGCCGCCGATGGAATCAAGGTTTTCGAGGATGCCTTCGAGCCCACCGTAAAGATTGATCCACTTGGCAGCTGTCTTGGGGCCAACACCCGGGACGCCGGGCAGGTTGTCAGCGGTCTCGCCAACAAGGGCGGCGAGGTCCGAGTACAAGCCGGGCTTGACGAAGTATTTCTCTTCAATGGCCGCAGCGTCCATCCTGGGGATGTTGCTCACGCCCTGCTTGGGGTAGAGCACAAAGACGTTGTCGTTGATCAGCTGGAACGCATCCCTGTCGCCGGAGACGAGAAGGACTTCGAAGCCTGCGGCGTCGCCTTGCGCGGCCAGCGTGGCCAGGACATCGTCTGCTTCATATCCGGGCATGGCGATGGTCCTGATGCCCCAGGCCTCCATGACCTTGGCGATGAGGCCGATCTGGCCGGCGAACTCTGCGGGCGTCGCGTTGCGTCCGCCCTTGTACTCGCTGTACTCGGCTTTGCGGAACGTGGTGTCGTCAGAGACGTCGAAAGCTACAGCGACGTGTGTGGGCTTCTGGTCCTTGATCAGGTTGATCAACATGGAGGTGAACCCATGGACGGCGTTGGTGTACTGTCCCCTGGCAGTGGAGAAATTCTCCGCAGGAAGGGCATAGAAAGCCCGGAACGCCATGGAGTGGCCGTCAAGGACCAGCAACCTGGGCCGGCCCTCCCCCGTGGTGCTGGCGGATGCTGTGGCAGAGGGGGTGGGGGCTGTTGCAATGGCAACAGCCTGGGCCGTTGGAACCTGGTCCGGTTTGGTTGTTTCACTCACAGGTGCCAGCCTAGTTGGCATGATGGACAATTTCACGCCGAACCCCTTTGTCGATGAGCTCAACGAGGCAGGGGTGCCCGAAGAATTCCACGATTGGCTCTCGGCGCACGGTGTGGGTGCCCTTGTGGTGAAGCTCGGGATCCGGTTTACGGAGATGAGCGCGGAACGGATGGTCGCCACGATGCCGGTGGAAGGAAACACGCAGGTAGCGGGCATCCTTCACGGCGGGGCCCACGTTGTCCTCGCCGAGACCCTGGGATCGTTCGCGGCCTCCCTCCATGCCGGCCGGGGCCGCCACGCCGTAGGCATTGAGGTGGGCGCAACACACCACCGTTCAGCAGCCGGCGGCCTGGTGACTGGCACGTGCACGGCGATTCACTTGGGAGGCACCCTTGCCACGCACGAGATCGTGATGACCGATGACAAGGGCCGCCGCCTCTCGACCGCCCGGATCACCAACATGATCCGGGACAACCGGCACTGAGCCCCTAGTCCGAGCCCTTGGGCAGCCGGTAGTGCAACTCTGCCGCGGCCCCGCCAATGACCTTGTGCGAGACCAACTCAAGGGGCGCCGTCGGGCCCTTAAGCGGCAACAGCCGCTTCCCCGCGCCCAGCACCACAGGCACGATCGTGACGATCATCTCGTCCAGCAGTCCGGCGTCGGCGAACTGCGCCACAAGGTCACCTCCACCCACCAACCAGACATTCTTGTCCCCGGCGTCCTTGAGCAGGTCCGGGGCGAACTCGCGGACGTCTCCGCGGACAAAAGTGATGTCTGCGCCAGCAGGAGCCGAGTATTCATGGTGGGTGAAAACCCAGCAGGGAGTATCCGGATACGGCCATTGGCCGGGCTCGTGGTCCATCAGCCAGCGGTAGGTTTCCCCGCCCATGACGATGCACCCTACTCCCGCCATGAAGGACTCGATGCCCTGGTTCACGCCCTCCACCCGGTCGAACTGCAGGAGCCAGCCGAGGTCGTCGTCCGGGGAGGCTATGAAGCCGTCGATGGTGCAAGCTACGTAGTATTGAAAGGTCGACATTGGCCCAGACTAGTCAGTTCGACGAGGGGTTCCCATACTCCACGCGGACACTGCCATCATCCGGCAACACCACTACGCGCCCCCGCTCCAGCGACCAGCCGTCGTTGAGCAGGAAGATCCGTCCGCCGCTGACTACCAGCAAGCGCAGCCCGGTGTACCGATACAGCGGCGCCGCCTCCGATCCTGCCGACTCCTCTTGGACGTTCGGGGCACCAACCGCAAGGCGTTCCTTGCTGTAGACCACCGCCGTGGGCAAAAGGCCGGACCGTTCCTGGTAGTCGAGGGCAGCACCGCGCCCCAGTGCCTGCGCGTAGTCCGACGTGCCCCAAAACAGCAGCAGCGTGACCAGCACGAACACCAGCGACCTCTCAAGGGCCCTTGGGGTGATCTTCAGCGCAAGCCGCCCGCGTTCAACCGCCCGGCGTCGCACGCTCAGGCCCCAGACCCCTACTACCAATCCCCCGGCGATCAGGAAGGGCGCGTACAGCACGATCTGGCCGGGACGTGCCGAGATAGCCAGCCACATCGCTGCTGCATAGGCAAAGCCGAGCAGCATCACAATGGTGGCAGTCAGGTGGGCCGCTTTTCTGTGGCGCCCGGCCTCGAGGACCCGCGTTACCGCGCGGTCCAGCATGAACCACAGCAATCCGATGACCACAAGCCATGCCAACGGCTGGAAAAGCGACTGGATACTCCTGAGGACGAAGTCCTGGACTGTGTAACCGAAGAGGCTGACATCAAGGCCCATGGCTTTGGCCTGGGCGTCAGTGCGGGCCCAACCAAAGTAGACCAGCAGCGCCGTGGCAACGGTTAGGGGCGGACCGATGACGGAGAGGACCTCAAGGGTTCGTTGCCAGCGCGTGTTGTTGATTGCTCCTGCGGTATCCAGAGTGTCGCTCACGGCGCAGCCGTTGAGGAGGCATCGCTGGACGGCGGTGCAGTGGGGGGTGTTGTGGCCGATGGACTGCCGCCGGGCGAACCAGTGCCCGGGCTTGCAGTCTCCGGGGGCTTGGCGGGTCCAGTGGCCGTACCGGCGTCGTCGTAGAAGAAGGTGACTGTTCCGGCAATATCGACGGTGTCCGTGATGGAGATCCGGATCGAGTCCCGGCCACCTGAGGCGGGCATCCGCAGATAGACAGGCTGGTAGTCGTCCCTGCCGCCAACGAAGTCAGCATCCACGGGAACGCCGTCGAACAGGACCTCGCCCACCCGGACGTAGTAGCCGTCCAAGCGGACGATTGTGTCACCAGTACTGGGCCCGGAAGCGCGTGACAGCCCGGGGACCGGCCTGAGTTCTTCGTCGACCACCGTCAAACCAACCAACTGCCTCGGGCATGCTTCGCCCTGTCCCGGCTCCACGCTGAAGACGGCGCCGGGATTGCTGCGGTGCTGGGCGAGCAGCGACGCCGAGGTGGCGGCCACCCTGAACTCAAGACACTGGGTTTGCGGAATCCGTGGCGTGGCGGCAACTGCGATGGAAGCCCGCTGCCAATCCTGCTGACTCCCGCTCTGCAGTGCCTTGCACACCGCTGCGCCGGCCAGCCAAACGGCCGCGTCGTCGGCGCCCTCCACGCTCTGCACCAGGGCATCGCATTGGAATTGCTGGAGCAAAAGATAGCGCTGGCCGGAGGTGGGATCGTTGGGGCCAACCGGTCCGACGGGAACCCAACGAACCACTGGAGCATCTGCCTGTGGCGCCCCAGGGCCCGCTGGCCCTACGGGTTGGGTGGCAGTAGGACCCAGGGTGCTTGGTAATGGTTGCGCAGGGGTGGCAGCCGTGGACGAGGTGGAACCCGGGGCGGGTGTTCCGCCACCGTCGGCAGCGGGCGGAAGGCAGGCGGAGAGGCCCAGCATCAAGACCGGAACCAGGGCCAGTCGGATGAGATGGCTTTGGGATGGGCAATTCATGACAGCCCCGCATCTGCCGGATCACAACCACGCAGTTATGTGCATAACTACACTGCTGATTATTCTCCCGAAAGCCCTTGACTGCCAGAGAGGCTGCTACTTTCCGAAGTAGGGAACAATCAGGTAGATCCCGAACAGCACGGCCGCAGCGCACACGCCAAAGCAAACGAACGCCAGGGACCGCACCAGGGCAGGCGACTTCTGCTGGGCGTCACCGGCGATGGCCGTGAGGCGGACTCCCAGGGAATAAAGGACCACCAGCGTCACGGCTGCCACGAGAGTAACGCCTGCTACCTGCAGCAATTCCAACCATTTCATCGCTGCACATCCTCGTTCTGGGTGGTCTTCCGGGTCTTTTTCTTCTTGCGGAACCGGACGGCATGGCCGGCTTCTTCAACCTCGACGGCGTTGTGGTGGCCCACATGCGACTTGCGCGAGGCTACGAACATGAACAGCACCGCTGCTGTTCCAACAACTGCCGCGATGATGACGCCCACGACGCCGATGCTCACCAAGAGCGCCGTCAGCGCACCGACAATGGCCGACGCCGGGAGGGTAAAGAGCCAGCCCAACGCGATTTTGCCCGCGGTCCCCCAGCGAACGGAGGTGCCTTTGCGGCCCAGGCCCGAGCCGATGACGGACCCCGAAGCGACCTGCGTCGTGGACAGGGCAAAGCCGAGGTGGGACGAAGCGAGGATGGCCGAAGCGGTGCTGGTTTCAGCTGAGAAACCCTGGGCGGGCTTGACCTCGGTCAGGCCGGATCCCATGGTGCGGATAATGCGCCACCCACCTGCATAGGTTCCGATGGCGATGGCGAAGGCACATGCCGCAATCACCCAGAACTGCGGGCCGCTGCCCGGTTCCTGGGTACCGCCTGCAATAAGAACCAAGGTGATGATGCCCATGGTCTTCTGGGCATCGTTGGTACCGTGTGCCAGTGCGACAAGGCTGGAGGTAAAGATCTGTCCGGTGCGGAAGCCCCCGCGTTTCTGCGTGAGCTTGTCACCGGTCTCGGGATCGTGGCGCGAGGTCAGCGCATAGGCCAGGCGGGTACAAATGTAAGCCACCAGGCCGGCAATCAGCGGCGCGAAAATGGCGGGCAGGATCACTTTCTGCAGCACGGTCTCGAAATTGATCGAGTGGAATCCAATGCCCACCACTGCTGCGCCGATCAGGCCGCCGAACAAGGCGTGCGAGGAACTCGACGGGAGGCCCTTGAGCCAGGTGACCATGTTCCACAGGACAGCGCCCATAAGTCCGGCAAAGATGATGTCCGGAGTGATGTGGATACCGTCCGAACCTTCCCGGATCAGTCCGCCGGAAATGGTCTTGGCCACTTCCGTGGAGAGGAAGGCGCCGACGAGGTTCAGGACGGCGGCCAGGGCAACGGCCGTCTTGGGCTTGATCGCCCCCGTAGCGATAGGCGTGGCCATCGCATTGGCGGTGTCGTGAAATCCGTTGGTGAAGTCAAAGAATAGGGCCAACGCTATTACCAGCGCGACCATGAAGGTGATATCCACCTGTTGCCCAATCTGCAGAGTCGACGACGTTCAGCAGTTTCACTTCCCCATACCTGCCATCCACAGCATAGTTCAGCAACTGTTCAACTGACTCGGCTTGCGGGATTCACTCTGGCGGGCTTGAAACCTTAAGAATCCTACGTGGCATCCAGTGCGCGGACAAACGTGCGCGGGCTCCGCTTCAGCCCAAGAACTCCCGTACCGCTGCAAGGTGGCTCGGGGACAGTCCCTTACGGGGATCAGGTGAGATGCAAAGCACACGGTCTTGCTGGTATTCAGCCCAGGACCGGGCATCGGATTCCCGGCTGAGCTGGTCGTCGAGCCACACGATCCGCTGGCGGCCAGTGGCTGCCAGGTCCTTTTGGAGGGCGGCAAGTTTCCACCACTCTGGATTTTGGTCCCAGCCCTGGCTGGACAGTACTGGCCAGTCCTCCCCCTTGAGGCCGATAGCCGGGCAGAGGAACTCGGGTGCAAGACGCTCCCACGTGGTCAGCCACACGAAACGCGCAGCTGGATGGTGGGCAAGGTCATTAAGACCGGCCACAAGTTCCGGTGCGAAGGAAACCTCCAGGATGCCGGCGTCTGCGGTGGTCCATTCACCACCCCAATCGGTGGTTCCCACCGGACTGAAGGGGTTCACCACGCCGTCGACGTCCAAGTAAATGGACACGTGCGCGGAAGCCGTTCCCCCACTATCCATCTCCACTTCCCTTCCCCAATGGTTGTGCTTCAGCCTACGGGACCGGGATCCATCGCAGTCCAGAAATCAAAACCTTGACGTGCGTCATGGAAGTGATAATCTCAAGCCATGGAAAAGCCCACAGTCCATTCCGCCCACAGCGTCCGCGACATCGAGGACACCGTCCGCACCGATTTCCGGCATGCCATGTCCTACGGCGGATATCTGGACCTTGACCACCTGCTCAGCTCCCAGCATCCTCTGAGCGAGCCGGAGCACCATGATGAGCTGCTGTTCATCATCCAGCACCAGACCAGCGAGCTTTGGCTCAAGCTGGTCCTTCACGAACTTCTGGAAGCCCGCAGGCTCTTTGACGTGGACAACCTGGGCAAGGCGCTGAAGTGCATCGCACGCGTCAAGGCCATCCAGCGCACCATGACGGAGCAATGGTCGGTCCTGGGGACGCTGACGCCACGTGAATACGCCCAGTTCCGCGGGTTCCTTGGCAGCTCGTCCGGCTTCCAGTCCTATCAGTACCGGGGTGTTGAATTCCTGCTGGGCAATAAGAACCGCGGGATGCTGCGCGTCTTCGAAAGCGAACCCGAGGCTCACGCTTTGCTCAGCAAGCTCTTGGAAGAGCCAACGCTGTACGACGCCTTCCTGGCAGTTCTCTCCCGCGCCGGCTACGACATCCCCGTTGACATTCTGGAGCGGGACACCAGTGAGCCATGGACCTTCCGTCAGGACCTCGTCCCGATCTTCCAGAAGATCTACGAGTCGGACGACACCCCATGGGGCCTTTACGAAGCCTGCGAAGACCTGGTGGACATTGAGGACAACTTCCAGGCATGGCGTTTCCGCCACTTGCGGACGGTTCAACGAACCATCGGATTCAAGGTGGGCACCGGAGGATCCTCCGGCGTGGATTTCCTCAAGCGCGCCTTGGACCTGACCTTCTTCCCCGAGCTCTACGCCGTACGTACCGAAATCGGCAACTAAGCACCAAGGCAACCGTCCAGCATCGTCGCCCAACACTTCCGCAGGAGAAACCATGACAACAGCCCAGCAAACCCAACGGCCAACGTCGGCCGAGCTGGATGCCGCTGATCCCCTCGCCGCCCAGCGCGAAGCCTTTTACGCGCCCGACGCCGACCAGCTCACCTCATATTTGGACGGCAACTCACTGGGACGTCCGTTGAAAGCCACGGCAGGAAACCTTGAGTCGTTTGTGCACGAGGCCTGGGGCAGCCGCCTCATCCGGGGGTGGGATGAGCAATGGATGGATGAGCCGACAGCCGTGGGAGACCGTATTGGCGAGGTGACACTGGGCGCTGCCGCCGGTCAGACCACCGTGGGCGACTCCACATCCGTCATGCTCTACAAGATGATCCGCGCAGCAGTGGATGCCCAGCCTGGCCGGGATGAGATCATCATTGACCGCGACAACTTCCCCACAGACCGGTTCATCATCGAGGGCATTGCCGCGGAACGCGGAGCGAGCATCAAGTGGATCGCTGCGAACCCTGCCAGCGGTGTGCGCGCGGAGGACCTGGACGGCCTGCTGGGCGAGCGGACCGCCGTGGTGGTCCTCAGCCATGTTGCCTACCGGTCCGGCTTCCTGGCCGACGCGGAGGGGATCACCGCCAAAGTCCACCAGGCAGGTGCCCTGATGCTCTGGGACCTTTGCCACTCCGTAGGATCCGTGCCCATGGAGCTGGACAAGTGGGGCGTGGACATCGCCGTGGGCTGCACCTACAAGTACCTCAATGGTGGCCCCGGATCGCCGGCCTTCGCCTACGTCAACGCGTCCCAGCATGAACGTCTGCAGCAACCCATCTGGGGTTGGATGGGTGCCGAGAATCCCTTTGGCATGACGGATGCCTACCGCCCCGCGCAGGGGATGCGCAGGTTCATCACGGGAACTCCTCCCGTGCTGGCCATGCAGCCCATGAAGGACATGCTGGAACTGATTGCCTCCGTAGGGATGGACGCGGTCCGGGAGAAGTCCATCAAGCTCACCGAGTACGCAATCGCACTCTCCGAGGAGCTCCTGGTGCCCCTGGGCGCAGAAATCGTGAGCCCGCGCAATGTGGCCGAGCGCGGATCCCACATCACCGTGGACCACCCACTGTTCGCAGACGTGACGGCGAAGCTCTGGGAAAAGGGCGTCATCCCCGATTTCCGCCCTCCGCACGGCCTACGCATTGGGTTGTCACCGTTGAGCACAAGCTTTGCCGAAGTTGAACTGGGAGTGGCAGCCATCCGCGACGCACTCTCCGAATTGCAGTGAGCCGGAAATGAGTGCTGTCCTCGATGACATGGACTCCCGCCCGGGGAGTACAACGTCGTTGCTGCGTACCGTCATCGGCCTGTATCTTCGCGACGCCGGCGGATGGATGTCCGCCAAGGACATCGTGGCACTCATGGAGGCCCTTGGCACGTCCGGAACAGTAACCCGGACTGCCTTGGGCCGGCTGCGCAAAAAGGACGTGGTGCTGCAGGAAACGCGGGCAGGGGTTCCCGGTTTCACACTGACGGAAGGGGCTGCCACCATGTTGGCGCGCGGTGACCGCCGTATCTACAACCCAAGGAGCATGTCACCGTCGGATCCCTGGTGCCTGCTCTCGTTTTCCATTCCCGAGACGGAACGCGAAAAGCGGCACCAGCTGCGGCGCCGGCTCCACTGGATCGGTTGCGGGACCGTCGCGGCCGGTTTGTGGATCTGCCCCGATTCACTGCGCGGAGAAGTAGAGGAAATCCTGACGGACTTGTCGCTCCGGGACATGGCGACGATCTTCGTGACGGAAACACCCATGGTTGGCGGCAACCTCCGGGAAGCAGCCTCCAAGTGGTGGGACCTGGGAGCAGTGGCCGCGCTGCACAGGGACTTTATCCGTGAGCACGGTCCGGCCAGTGCGAACGGAGCTGCTGTTCCTACGCCTCACGGCCGGATGGTGGAGCCTTCTGCTGAAGCTTTCGCCACCTATGTGCAGTGCATTGACCGATGGCGGATCATCCCGTACCTCGACCCCGGGTTGCCGGTCGCCTTCCTGCCGGAGGACTGGCCCGGGGCCGAAGGTACGGCACTGTTCAGGCGGACAGTTGCCGCCTTTGCGGAGCCCAGTGCGGAGTTTGTTCGCCTGGCTCTGAAGGAAACTGCCGGCGCTACCGTGGCCTGACCAGCCGCCCCTGCACTGCTCAGCACTGCACGGCACGGCACGGCACGGCGCCAAACTAGAGCGCGAAATCCACCGCGATGATCTGCTCGCTGTTGGGAAAGGAGTACTTCTTCAGCGGCTCGTGCAGCGCATGCGTGGTGTAGACCTCGAGGTCCTCCACGGCCCTGAAGTCAGCCACAATGGCGTAGTCGAAGGAACGTTCTTGCTGGAGGACGTCCGGCCCGTGCGTAAGCTCCAGAAGCCCGGGAATATTGCCTTTCATCCTGTCCAGGCCCTCCTGCCAAGCAGCCTTGTCCGCCTCGGGAAAGTCGGCCTTGAACTTGAAAAGCACCGTGTGGCGAATCATGCTTCAACTCCTGCTGCTGCGCCCGAATACCCCGCCGCTGTGTACTCTGCCGGTTCGCCCGCAATGGTGCGGCCCGCCAGGTAGCCCATGGTCATGATGGGCCCCAAGGTGGCACCCGCCCCGGGGTAGCCTGCAGCGTAGGCGTTCTCAGTGGTGTTTCCGGCGGCGAACAGGCCGGGGATGGGCTCGCCGTCCACGTCAAGTACCCGTGCGAAGGCATCAGTGGCCACGCCTCCGTTGCTGCCAAAGGCGCCGTTGACCACCTCCATTGCATAGAACGGGCCGGATTGCAGCGGACCCAGGGATGGGTTGGGCCACGGGCAGTCGTCGTCACCCCAGTACTTGTCGTAGGCGCTTTCGCCGCGGCCGAAGTCAGGGTCTTCGCCGCTGACTGCATAGTGGTTGAAGCGTTCAACGGTGGCAGCCAGGTTGTCGGCAGGGACACCGATCTTCGCGGCCAGTTCCGCCAACGTGGGGGCCTCCATCAGGTAGGCCGGCGTCGGTTGTCCGGCTCGGTGCGCGAGGATCCCGTAGCGCTCCAGGTAACTGTGGTCGAACACCACGTGTGCAGGGGTGTTCAGGGTCTGGTTGTTGGGTGAATCCCATGATTGGAGGCAGCGTGCGAGGTCGTTGTAGTTCTGGGATTCGTTGGCGAACCGCCGGCCGTGACGGTTGACCATGAGCGAGCCCGGCCCTTGCCGCTCAAAGCGCAGAAGCGTACCAACAGGTGCACCATCCCGCGTGTCTCCCGTGATGGACATGGGGGCCCACCAGGCTTCCCGCGTTCCCCGGGTTTGTGCCCCGACCCGCTGGGCCATCTTAAGGCCATCGCCAGTATTGGAGGGCGGCGAGCACATGATGTACAGGCGTGAGGCCAGCAGTGAGTCAGCCAGTGCCTTGTCCCATTCGAAACCGCCCGTGCCGAGAACCACGCCGTCGTTGGCATGGAAGGTTTCGCCTGACGCCAGCTGCACGCCCGCTACCCTGCCGCCGTCGTTCAGCAGCCGATGCCCACGGGCGCCAACCACCAGCGCAGCGTCATCCCGGACCAGGCTGGCCAACAGCATGGAGACCAGCGCCTGGCCTTTGGCCACCAGCCCCTGCTCCTGCCGTTGGTGCAGTTGCGCCCACGGAAACCTGGTGAAAGCGCCCCAGGTCTCGTACTCCTGCATGGTGAAGGGGGCCCGGCCATCGGAACGGACGTGGGCGGCGAGGCCGCCGAGCGCTTCACGAATGTTGTACAGCGCGGGTTCAACAGTCCTGCCGCCCTCCACGGAACCGGGCAGGTCCTGCCGGTAGTCCGGAAAGTTGTCCAGGAAGATGAACCGGACTCCGCATTCGTCTTCGGTGAAGCGAAGCATGGTGTCGCCGTAGGTCAGGGCCGCATCCAGAAGCTCTTCGCGGCTCCGGCCACGGGCAACGGCCCGGACGTACTGGGCTGCTGCTTCCTTGGAGTCGCTCAGCCCGGCTTCGCGGGCATGATGGTTGTCAGCAACCCATAACATGCCTCCCGAGACGGCGGTTGTGCCGCCCAGCAGTTCGGTCTTTTCAAGCACGACGACGGACTTACCGGCACGTGCGGCCGTGGCGGCTGCAGTCAGGGCTCCGGCGCCTGAACCGACGACGACGACGTCATAGGTATCGGAGGGTGTGCCGTTCAGGAATTTCATGGTGGTACCTCTCATAGGGCGTGATGGATGGGTGGGCGTCAGACGGCCGTGTAACCGCCGTCGATGACCAGCTCGGATCCGGTGGTGAACCGGGACTCATCGGAGGCCAGATACAGCACTCCGTAGGCGATCTCGTCCGGTTCGCCTTGGCGCGGGAGCGGGTTCCCGCCCACCAGTTGCTGGTAATAGGCCTCCGCGCCAATGTCCGACTGCTCTGCCGAGTGCCTGCTCATCCGGGTGTTCATGGATCCGGGATGGATGGAGTTCACCCTGACTCCGTGGGCGCCATAAGCCGCAGCGTCAGACTTGCTTAAGAGCCGGACGGCTCCTTTGGTGGCGTGGTACAGCGGGACGTTGCGGCCGCCGGTCAGTCCGTGGATGGAGGAAAAGTTGATGATGCTGCCGGCCTTCTTGGCGATCATGGCCGGAACAACGTGCTTGGTCAGGAGCCACACGCCTTTGACGTTGACGTCGAAGATGAGGTTGAACTCGTCCATGCTGGCAGTGTGGCTGGCACCTGCCGGACCGATGATTCCGGCTGCGTTGACAAGGATGTCCGGTGCGCCGAGGTCAGCGGTCAGTTGCTTCACGGCCTGGGCGACGCTGGCTTCGTTGGTGACATCGACGTCGTACTCAGTGATCCCTGGGTGGCTTCCTGTGGCGGATGTACCTGCCTGGTCAAGGCTGGCGACTGTCGCTCCGTGGCGGGCAAGCAGGCGGACCGTGGCGCCGCCAAGGTCTCCCCTGCCTCCGGTGACCACGGCTACCTTGCCGTTCACCCGTCCGCTGACGGACGTCTGCCCTGCCTGCGTTGCTGTATCCATGACCAACTCCTCCTGCCGCGGCGTTGCGGCTGCTGAAACCCACATACGACGCAGGGCAGCACAGAACAGGGCCCCGGGGGCCCTTAGTGGGTGGATGGTGGGCGGTGATGCCCTGCTGGGTTCCACTCTGCCAGCGCGCTTGTGAGTGGAACCACAGGGTTACCGATGAACGGGAATCAGATGCTTCCGTTGCTCTGCCGGACAGCTCCCTTGAGCTCTCCCCGCCAGCCCAGCGCACGTGAAATGCCGCGTGCCGCCGTCATCAGGACCGGCACCCGCGCTGCCACGTTTTCTTCATTTCTTGGAACCACGACGCTCAGGGCGGCGACCACTGTATTCGCACGGCCGAAGATGGGGACTGCGATTCCGCTGGATTCCGGAACGATGATTCCGGGCATGGAAGTAAACCCCTGTTGCCGGATATTTGCCAGGTGGCGGCGCAGGTCAGTGGGCTGGGTCAGGGTTGCATCGGTGAATTTCTCCAGCGTGCGCGACAGGAACAGGTCCTGGTAGGCAGAGGGCGAGTAGGCAAGCAGTACCAGCCCTGACGAGGTTCCATGGACCGGCAGGCGGCCGGCTACCTTGGTGATGTCCACCATGGAGTCCCGGGAGCCGATCCGCTCGATGTAGAGGACCTCATCGGAATCCAGGATCCCCAACGTGGTGGAGTGCTGGACCACCGATTGCACGTCCTCCATGAAGGGCAGGGCAGCTTCGCGGAGGCCCACCATGCGTGAGCTCCTGGAGACCAGCTCCCACAGCCGGGTGCCGATCCGCACCTCGCCATTGGCTTCGCGCTCGAGCAAACCTTCATGCAGGAGCTCATCCACAAGGCGGTAGGTGGTTGTCACCGGAAGCCCTGAACGCCGGGCCAAGGTGGCGACGCTCATGGTGAGGTGGGCGTCGTCGAACGCTCCCACCAGCCGGACCAGCCGCCTGATAATTGATTCCCCCGAGGACGAGTTGGCCACCTCAGCCTCCCGACTTCACGCGGGATACGAACCGGAACCTGTCACCACGAAACGCACTGCGCGTCCATTCCACCGGGGCGCCATTGGCGTCGCGGGCCAGCCGGTGGACCACCAACAGTGGCGCGCCCATCCCGATCCCCAGCAGCCGGACATCTTCCGGCCCAGCCAAGGCCGTCTCCACAGTGTCCTCGACGTCGGCGACGCGGAGGCCGTAGACATCGGCCAGTACAGCATAGAGCGAACCTGCTTTAGCCAGATTGGACTTCAAGCGCGGCAGCCTGCCTGGAAGCCAGGCCACCTCATGCGCCAAAGGCTCCCCTTCAATCAACCGGATGCGTTCGAGCCTTGTCACAGGATCCCCCTGCTCAAGTCCCAACTGGACTGCGACGCCGGAATCGGCCCCGATCACATCAAGGCCAAGCACCCTGGAATCCGGCCGCAGCCCTTGGCTGCGGGCGTCATCGGAGAAGGACGTCAATTGCCTGACATGGGTTACCTTGGGCGGGGCCACGAACGTTCCATGCCCTTGGATGCGGCCCAGCTTGCCCTCGGCCACCAGTTCGCTGATCGCTTGCCTGACAGTGGTGCGTGACGTCCCGTATTTACCGGCCAGTGCACGTTCGGTGGGGATCAGCGTTCCTGGCTTGAGGCCTGCGATGAGCCCGAGAACCTCAGTCTTGAGGAGGTAGTACTTCGGCGTTCCCGGCGCGACGTCTGTGGGCATATTGGACATCCTACTTGTAGACAACACAATTGGTCTATGCCAATGTGAACTGGGCTCGTGGACCACGCTGACCTGACAAAGCAGGAAACGAAAGGGACGTCCGTTGGAGGAAATACAGCAGTTCCATGAAAACGGTGGGAAGAGTTCCGGGCCTGCAGTCCTCGGCCTTCACATCGGCGGCTCCAAGACCCATGCCGTGCGCTGGGACGGAACCCACGCGGAGGGCGGAGGTGTCGAAATCACCGAAGCGAGCGCCAACCTTTCCTCAGTGGGCCACCAGGGAGCCGACGCAGTTCTGCGAAGGATCGCCGCGAGCGTGGGCAGCGGAATCGAAGCCGTGTGTGCTGGAGCTGCCGGCGCCGACACCCCGTCCAGCCGGGCTGTGCTGTCCGCACTCCTGACTGAACACTTCCCGGGCGCCCGCATCGAGGTGGTCCATGACACGCGCATCGTCCTCGCCGCAGCCGGCCTGGACGCCGGAGTCGTCCTGGTGGCTGGTACCGGTTCGGTAGCCTGGGGCAGGAACCGAGACGGGCTGGAAGCCCGCAGTGGCGGCTATGGCTACTTGCTGGGCGATGAGGGCGGCGGCTACTCCGTGGTCCGTGACGCCGTCCGTGAAGCCCTTCGGGAATACTATGCAGGGCTGGAACCCGGCACCTTGGTCCGGGCGCTGATGGCAGCGACGGCCAATGTGGACGCCTTGCAGCTCATGGATTCCTTTTACGCGAAGCCGGAGCCGGACCACTGGGCGACGCTGGCCCCGCTGGTCCTTGAACTCGCGGCCGAAGGCGACTCCGCAGCCGTGCGGATTCAGGCTGAGGCCGCCCACCATCTGGCAAGTTTGGCCAGGCAGGTACTGGGAGAGCTCGGCCTTGACCTGCCGCTGGTCATGGCCGGCAGCTTACTGGTGAACCACAGCCAACTCGCCGGCTCCGTTGCCCGGAAGGTGTCCCTGGAAGATCCGTCATCGATTCGGATTCTCTCCCAAACCCCGGTCCACGGGGCGGTGGAACTGGCACGCCAACTCATCAAGGCCTGATCGCAGACAGGTGATCCGCGCGGGTAACCGGAGTAGTCTGGGTTCATGCCTTTCACGATCGGTGGTTGGTGACATTGGCGCGGTCCAAGCAGCGATGGCTGCCTGCCGGCGTGATCGCCCTTGTAATCGCGATGGCTGCCGCGTTCGGCTCGGTCCAAGCCGGTGCCACCGTTTCCCTCCCGGCCAAGACCGCTGACGAAATCCTGGCGATGATGGCCCGCACAGAGGTTCGGGCGTTGCCCGGCACCGTAGAACAAACAGCCGCACTGGGGTTGCCGGAAATCCCCGCGGCGGGCCCAGGCATTGCCCCCGGGGCGGCCTCGGCGTTGGAGTTCTTGACCGGCTCGCACACAGCCCGGGTCTACGTCGACGGTCCCTCCAAGGCCCGATTGCAGATCATGGACCGCATGGCCGAGCGTGACGTGGTGATCAACGGGCGCGACGCTTGGTTCTACAACTCTGCGGACAACAGCGCCAAGCATTTAACGGCGCCGCAACCAACTCCAGTCGAGGTCCCTTCCGTTGCGGGCCCCAGGCCGTCGCTTCCACCCACTTCCCCATCCGACCCGCCTTCACCGGACATGTCCTCGCGGGACCTGCCCACGCCCGAGGCCATGGCCGGCCGTTTCCTGGCGGCCATTGATGACAGCACCGAGGTGTCCGTTGGTGATTCCTCCTCGGTTGCCGGCCGCGGCGCGTACCGGCTCAGCCTAAATCCCCGGAGCACCACCACCTTGGTTGAGTCCGTGGCGATCGACGTCGATGCTGACACCGGCCTGCCCCTGCGTGTTGAAGTACGGGCCAAGGGTCAATCCGACCCCGCGTATTCACTGGCCTTCACCGAGTTGAACCTGTCCACACCGGATGCCGCGTTGTTCGAGTTCACCCCGCCACCGAGTGCCACTGTGACGGAGAAGGAACTCCCTGCCAAGCCGGTTCCCACCATGGCCGCTCCCGGCACGCCCACTGCGCAGGATGCCCCGGAGCTCAACCTGCCCCGCCCCACCGTGACCGGTGAGGGTTGGGAGTCCGTTGTTGCCTTGCCGGCAGGCTCTGCCCCGGCAGAGCTCACCTCCAGCCCCCAATTGTCCCAGGCGCTGGAACCTATTGCCGGTGGCCGCGCGATGACGACGTCGCTGGTCAGTATCCTGATTCTCGACGACGGCCGCGTCTATGCGGGCATGGTGCCGTTGGAACGGCTCCAGTCAGCCGCTGCCGCCCAGTGAGCGAATCCTTACCCACTGAGTTCGCCATAGAAACGCGCGGCCTGGTCAAGCGCTTCGGTCGCCGTCCCGCCGTTGATGGGATAAATCTGGCGGTCCCCCAGGGCTCTGTCTTCGGCTTCCTTGGGCCCAACGGTTCGGGAAAAACCACCACCATCAGGGTGCTGCTGGGCCTTGCTTCGGCAAGCAGCGGCGACATCCGCGTGCTCGGCCAGGAGATGCCCCAATCGCTGGCGTCCGTGCTGCCGGATGTCGGCGCCTTGGTGGAGGGGCCGGGCTTCTATCCGTTCCTTTCGGGAACTGGCAACCTGATGCGCCTGGACACCGCCGACCGCCATGCCGCCTCATCCACCAGACGGCAACGCGTCCACGAGGCGTTGGAGCGGGTGGGGCTTGGCCACGCCGCAGGCAAGAAAGTCCGCGCCTATTCCCTGGGTATGAAACAGCGCCTTGGCCTGGCCAACGCCATGCTGAGACCGCGGAAACTGCTGGTCCTCGACGAACCAACCAATGGATTGGACCCGCAGGGCACGCGCGAGGTGCGCAGCCTGGTTCGTGCCCTGGCCGCAGGCGGGACCACCGTATTCGTTTCCAGCCACTTGCTGGCTGAGGTGGAACAGATGTGCACCCACGTGGGCGTGATGAGTGCCGGCCGGCTGGTTGCCCAGGGTCCCCTGGAAGAGCTGCGTTCCGCCGGGCAGGCCCACGTTGTGGTCCACACACCCGACGTCGAACGTGCCGCCGGCGTCCTTGCCCGGCTGGGACTGGTTCCCGGCGAAGCTCCCGGTACCGGCAGCCCTTGGGGAACCACAGCGTTGTTGGGAACTGGGCTCAATGGCCTGGAACCCGAAATGATCGTGGCCTCACTGGTGGCCGAGGGTGTCCGGGTCCGAGGCTTCGCCGTGGAAAACGCGAGCCTCGAAGAACGTTTCGTGTCACTGACAGGAGAGGGGTTCGACGTTGTCGGCTGAACCTGCTGCGCACGGCACCTCGGCCGCTGTCCGGCCCGGAATCGGATGGGCGCTGCTGGGCTCTGAACTAACCGTGCTGTTCCGCAGGCTCCGCACGTGGGCCATGCTGATCGCTTTGGCCGTAGTTCCCCTGCTGATTGCCGTGGCTGTGAAGTTGTCGTCCCGGCCAGCGACGCCCGGGCGGGGACCGCTTTTCCTGGATCGCATCACCCAGAATGGTCTCTTCGTGGCCGTGACTGCCTTGGTGGTATGCGTTCCGCTGTTCCTGCCACTGACCGTTGGCGTGGTGGCAGGAGACACCATCGCGGGAGAGGCCAACATTGGAACCCTGCGGTACCTTTTGCTGGCTCCCGCAGGACGGATCCGCCTGCTGCTGGTGAAGTATGCGGGTGCCGTCGCCTTCTGTTTCGCCGCAACGGCGACTGTGGCAGCCTCCGGCGCCCTGGCCGGCGTCGTACTTTTCCCTGTGGGGCCGGTGACCCTCCTGTCCGGTGACACCATCACCGTGGGTGAGTCTGCCTTGAGATCGCTGTTGATCGCTGGCTACATCACGGTGTCGCTGCTGGGACTGTCCGCGATCGGGCTGCTGATCTCGACGTTCACGGACGTCCCGGTGGGAGCCATGGCAGCCACCATCGTTCTTTCGGTGGTCTCGCAAGTACTGGATAATCTCCCCCAACTTGAATGGCTGCACCCCTGGCTCTTCAGCCACCATTGGCTGGGTTTCGCGGATCTGCTGCGGCAACCCATCTCCTGGACATCGTTCGGCGACAACGCGCTTCTCCAGGCCGGGTACATTGCAGTATGCGGCGCGCTGGCCTACGCCAAATTCTCCAGCAAGGACGTCTTGTCGTAGCTTTGTCGTAGGCTCTTCCCATGGCCAGATTCTTTGACGTTCACCCGGAAGATCCACAACCACGCGCCATCGGCCAAGTGGTGAATATGCTCCAAGGCGGCGGGCTGATCGCCTACCCTACCGACTCCTGCTACGCGCTGGGAGCCCAGATCGGCAACAGGGAAGCCTTGGACCGGATCAGGACCATCCGGCAGTTGGACGACAAACACCACTTCACCCTGGTGTGCAAGGACTTTGCCCAGATGGGTCAGTTCGTGATGCTGGACAACGACATCTTCAGGAGCATCAAGGCCGTCACTCCCGGCAGCTACACTTTCATCCTCCCGGCCACGCGTGAAGTCCCCAAGCGGCTGCTGCACCCCAAGAAGAAGACCGTGGGCGTGCGCATTCCCGACCACAAGGTAGTCCAGGCGCTGTTGGCCGAACTCGGCGAGCCTTTGCTCTCCAGCACCCTGCTGCTCCCGGATGAGGAAGAACCGTTGACCCAGGGCTGGGAAATCAAGGAGCTCCTGGACAACCAGGTGGATGGCGTCATCGATGCCGGCGATACCGGCTCAGAGCCCACCACCGTGATCGACTTCTCCAGCGGAGTGGCCGAGGTTGTTCGTCGTGGAATGGGCGATACTTCGCGCTTCGAGTAGCCGCGTGGATGCCTGGAAGGCGCTCAGCGGAACTGGAAGCGGCAGCCTGAGTTCAGGGCCACCTGCGCAACACCCGTCATCTCCAGGGAAAGCGCGGACGGTTGCCTCACGAGAGGCTGCGGAGGATAGGCCACGAAAATGGCCAGCTGGCGGTTGCCGTCGGCGCTGCTGAGGGCAACACTTCCGTAGCCTGGAACATCTCCGGCATGGCCATAGTAGGAGCCGTTGGTGCAGCGGTCGTCCCAATGGTCCAGGCCAAGGCCGTACTCGGCGAACACCGTGCCCTTCATGGTGATGAGGCTTGCCGGCGCCAGCAACCGTCCCCTCAGCAAGGCGTCCTGAAAGGTACTGATGTCCCCGACGCTGGACACCAGGCCTCCTGGTGCAACCCCTGATGGCGCCGAGGGAAACGTCACGTCCACCGTTTCCCCGCTCACCTGGATATAGCCGTGGACGAGGTCATCCGGCACGGTGGAGCCGGGGGCCAGCAGCCCGGTGGCCCCGAGGTCCAGGGGCGTCAGGATGTCGGCCCGCAGGACAGCCTCCAGCGGAGAACCACGGAGCTGCTCCACCACCCGTCCCAGCAAGGCATCGGCCTGGGTAGACGTCACGTCCGGGAGATCCGCGGTGATTCCCAGGAGTTGGCCGATGGTGAGTGGGTTGCCCGCAGCAAGGGAACCCGGCAGGTAGGTGGTGACGGCGTCGTCCAACGTCAACAGGCCCTCTTCGGCGAGCTTGAGGATGGACACAGCCACCATGGACCGGAGCTGCCCACCCACAGGGAAACTGTCGCCGGGCTGGACGGCCGTGCGCGCTTCCCGGCTCCTCAATCCTGCTGCGCTGATCCACTCCTGCCGGCCAACTTTGGCCTTGATGAGCACCGCTGAGGCGCCCTCCTCCAGTTTCTCCCGGGAGAAGAGCTCCAAGGTGGCCCGGAGCTCCTGAAAGGCCGGCGAAGATGTGGCGGTGTCCGTGGGCAGCGCAGTTGGTGTTCCGGTGACCGTCGGCACCAAAGGAGGGGCCGTCGTCGTGGGTGCCACCGTTGCCGTCACCGGAGGCAGTGCCGGCGTGGTGGGCAGGGGCGGCAGGGGGCTAGGTGTGCCGGTGCATCCACACAGAAACAAACCGCACGCAAGTGCGAGGCTCGTTAACCCCTGACCTTGACGTCGCGGCACGCAGACTCCCGGTTTATTCCTCGGGCTTGCGGGCCCGGCTGGGCTGCACGCGCATGGGTTCACCCGGCATCTTGGGGAATTCGGGCGGGAAAGGCATCTCGCCCTGGCCGTTCTTGACGTCCCGCTCCCACCATTGGAGCAGCACGTCAATATCACCGGGGTGATCGTGCATGGACGCCCAGGGGTCGCCGGTCTTCGCCAGACGGTCCGGGACTGTGGTGATGGTGTACTTCGCGGGATCGGAGCTCTCCAGTTCATCCCACGTCAGCGGGCAGGACACCTGCGCCGTGGGCACGGCGCGGGGGCTGTAAGCGCCGGCGATGGTTCGGTCCCGGTTTGCCTGGTTGAAGTCCACGAAGATCCGCCTCCCGCGTTCCTCCTTCCACCACGCTGTAGTGACCTTGTCCGGCTGACGGCGCTCCAATTCGCGTCCTGCGGCAATCACGGCATGGCGTACATCGAGGAATTCATGCTTGGGGTGGATGGGTGCGTAGACATGGAGTCCCCGGTTGCCGGATGTCTTGATGAACGCCGTCAATCCGGCTTCTTCCAGAACGGACCGGAGCTCTTGCGCGGCGGGGATGGCGTCGTCGAAGTCGGTGCCCGGCTGGGGATCGAGGTCTATCCTCAGTTGATCCGGGTTATCGGGATCGCCGGCCCGCGACGCCCAAGGATGGAACACCACCGTATTCATCTGTGCCGCCCACACGGCCGCCGCAGGCTCGTCGATGACCAGCTGCGGATGCGACCGGGCACTGGGATAGGTCACCGGGACTGAACGGACGTACTCCGGTGCGCCCTTGGGCGGATTCTTGGAGAAGAACATCTCGCCCTCAATGTTGCCCGAGTAGCGCTGAAGGCTGACGGGCCGGCTTCCGTTGGCGGCCACAAACGCCTCTCCGACGTCGATGAGATAGTTGGCGAGGTCCAGTTTGGTCAGTCCCGCCTCGGGCCACATCACCCTGCTTGGACTGGAAATCCGGACCTCCCGAGGGCCATCGGGACCAGGAACAGTGACAGTGGTTGCTTCGCTTGCCATGGGCACAAGCTACCCCGTAAAGGGCTCGTACGTCAGCACCCACTGCGATTTTGCTGCGGTGGGCAATGATGGATGCATGCCAAATACTGAAACACCTGTCACCATCACGGTCGGTGAATCCGACATTTCCGCCCTCCACATCAGGCCGGACAGCCCGTTTGCCACGTTGGTGGTGGCGCATGGCGCCGGAGCTGGAATGGAACACCCGTTCCTCCAAGGTTTCGCTGGGGCGATGGCGGACGAAGGCGTGGCCACCCTGCGCTTCAATTTTCCCTATCGCGAGGCCGGCCGGCGATTCCCCGACCGCCCACCTTTGGCCATCGCCACTTGGCGTGCGGTCATGGACAAGGCCGCTGAACTCAGCGATGGTGAGCCCCTCTGGGCTTCGGGTAAGTCCTTCGGCGGGCGAATGGCGTCCATGGCAGTAGCTGAAGGCATGACTGCCAGCGGATTGGTGTACCTCGGCTACCCGCTGCACGCGCCCGGCAAACCTGGGAAGCTGCGCGACGAACACCTCTACGGCGTCACGGCGCCCATGCTCTTCCTCCAAGGCACGCGGGATACCTTCGCAACACCGGAACTCTTGGAGACCGTGGTGGAAAAGATAGGCCCGACGGCGACGCTTCAGTGGAGCGAGGGAGGCGACCATTCGTTCGCGGTCAAGGGCGTCAAACGTGGGGCGGAGCAGACCGGGGCTTCATTGGCGCCCGCGGTGGCTGCGTTCCTGCGGGCAAACTCCTAAGGATGTCCCCCGGCTCTACTTTGGCAGGGGCTCGTGGCGCAGGTAAGAACGGCGAAAACGGCCAGTACCGGCCGTAAGGGCGCGCAGTTCGATGGCATAGCGCAGAAGTTCCTGGTCCGGCACTTCAGCGCTGATGTCCGTTCCCTCGGCGTCGGTCGCGGTAGTGCCGGTGACCCGGCCGCGCCGTCCCGAAAGATCACCCATCACGGCACCCACGTACTCGTCAGGGACGCTGACAACAACCGACGAGACAGGTTCCAGCAGCTGGATTTTGGCGGCCGCCGCAGCTTCACGGAGGGCCAGCGCTCCAGCTGCCTGGAAGGCCGCATCCGAGGAGTCAACACTGTGGGTCTTTCCGCCCACCAACGTCACTTTGATATCCACCACCGGGAATCCTGCGGATACGCCCTTGAGCATCTGGGAACGGACGCCCTTCTCCACGCTGGTAACGAACGTTGCCGGGATCGCTCCACCCACAATTTTGTCGGTGAAGGCGAAACCTTCGCCTCTGGCAAGGGGCTCCACCTCGATGTCGCAGATGGCAAACTGCCCATGGCCGCCGGATTGCTTGACGTGCCGTCCGTGGCCCGCGGCTTGGCCTGCGAAGGTCTCCCTGAGCGGAGTGATGACGTCCACGGTCTGCAGTTTGACGCCTTGGCTGCGCAACCTGTCCAAAACAACCTCCGCGTGGGCTTCTCCCATGCACCAGAGGATGAGCTGGTGGGTGTCCTGGTTGCGTTCCAATCGCAGCGTCGGATCGGCGGCCGCCACCTTCCCGATGCTCTTGGCCAGCGCGTCTTCATCACTCCGTGAAGCACCCTCGATGGCAATGGGCATCAGTGGCTCGGGCATGTTCCACGTCTCGATCAGCAACGGCGCTTCCCTGTCGGACACAGTGTCGCCGGTCTCGGTACTGGCAAGCTTGCTGATGGCGCAGATGTCCCCGGCAATACACTGCGGAACGGCCTTCAAGCTGGAGCCCACCGGCGAATAGAGGTGGGTGACGCGTTCGTCGGCGTCGTGGTCCTCATGGCCCCTGTCCGCCAATCCCCTGCCGCCCACGTGGATCGAGGAATCCTCCCGCAACGTCCCCGAGAACACACGGACCAGGCACACGCGGCCAAGAAAGGGATCCACGGTGGTCCGGACCACTTCGGCGGCGAGACGCCCCGCAGGATCACACTCCAACGGTTTCATTGACGAACCGTCCAGTTTCATCACCGCGGGGTTGATGCGCTCCATGGGCGATGGCAAGGCATCGGTCAGCAAGGCCATGAGCTCCGGAAGGCCCACACCGGTATCCGCCGACGCCGGAATGACCGGGAAGAAGCTTCCCCGGGCCACGGCGGTTTCCAGGTCCCTTACGAGGTCTGCCAGTGGCAACTCCTCGCCACCAAGATACCGGTCCATGAGTGTTTCGTCTTCGCTCTCGGCAATGATCCCTTCGATCAAGGGGCCCCGCGCCTCCTCGGCATCCGTCACCGATGCCGAATCCCCCTCAGCGGGGCCGTTGAGGATGCCGACAAGGCCGGTATTGCCCACCTGAGGAATGTACAACGGGAGCACCGACTCACCGAAAGCCTCCTGGCACCGCACGACGGCGGCACTGAAGTCGCCGCGCGGATGGTCCAGTTTGCTGAGCACCACCGCCCGAGGCATGCGGACTTTCTCGCATTCGCCCCACAGGGCAATGGTGGCAGCGTCAATACCGTCGACGCACGAGACAACAAAAAGGGCCGCATCGGCGGCCCTGAGACCAGCGCGCAATTCGCCGGTGAAGTCGGTGTAGCCCGGGGTGTCGATCAGGTTGACCTTGATTTCACCTACCAGAATGGGCGCGACAGACATGGCCACTGAGCGTTGTTGGTGGATCGCCGACGGATCGGAATCGCTGACGGTGGTGCCTTCGCTGATGGATCCCATCCGGGTGATGGCTCCGGTTGCGGCGAGCAGCGCCTCCACCAGCATCGACTTACCGGCTCCTGAATGCCCCACGAGCGCTACATTTCGGATTCGGGAGGGGTCCCGTGCTGCCAGGCCCGCCCCGTTGTCACCCCGGCGGGCTTCAGGCATGCCGGGGCCGGTTCCCCTTGGCGTTTCGCGTGTGCCCTTCGCGGACATGGGCACCTCCTGGTGTTGAATCCCGGCACGGAGTCCGAGCACATTCCGCTCGAACGTTAACAGGATTGGACACCCTGAGGTGACCACAGGGCAAGGGCTGGCAGCCAGCAAAACCGGCCGGCCGCCGTCGGGCCCTTGGCAGCGTGCGGAACTGGCGAACTACGGGGCGAGCATCCCCCACAGCAACAAGGCCGACGCTGCCGCGCATCCCGCGATCACCACAGTAAAACCCGTCAACCACACGAAGGCCGGGAGGCCTGTGGTGCGGCCCAGGATGAAGGCGTCGGAGTCTGCAATCCGGTCCCGGCGGCTGGTGTGCACACCGGCCAGTTTGAAGAGGTCGCGGACACCTCCCACCGACAGGGCGACACCAAGGGCGAGCACCACGTAGTTCACCGTCGTGGGCGCAGCGAACAGGATCAGGAGCTGGGCGACCGCAGCGCTCACCACGGCCACGAGAATCCCGGTGATGTTCCTCAGGAAAATGAGTGATACCAGCAGGATCAAGGCCCCGATGGACATGGCAGCACCGGAACGGCCTGCAGCAAACGCGGCGATCAGCCCCAGGCCAACCACCGCTGGTGCCGGGTAACCCCAAAATCCGGACCAGGCCGCCCCAAAAGCACTCCGGCCACTGCTGACAAGACGTCCCGAATGGTCGAGCCCTATCCGGAGCCCGTGCACAAAGCGCCCTGTCATGAGCGCCGCATAAGCGTGGCCGAGCTCGTGGACGAATGTGACGTAGAGGCCGAACCAGCGCCAGGTGACACGAGGGATGCTCAGGACAACGGCACACGCAAGGATACCCAGCAAGGCAGGCAGTGGCACCGCAGTGGTGTGCATTTCGGTGAAACCGCGGACCACCGCGTCCCACCAGGTTTGAAAGAGGGTCATTGCGCCTTCCGGATTCCCTGAACTGACATCCTCACAGCACTGTTGACTGAAGACGGGAATGCAGCCCGGCGATGAGTATCTCGAGGCCGAAGTCGAAAGCGGCCTCGCCACGCTCCCCAGCAGGTCCAGCTTGCGCCAAGGCATCGGTCAGGGCCGGGTACCCCTGCGCAGGTGGAGCCCAGACGACATCCGGCGCTGCCAGGTCCAAGGCGAAACCCAGGGCGAAGCTGTCAATGGTGGAAATCGCTGACATCACGTCCCGGCCCCGGAAACCTGCGGCGTGAAGGGCCACCGCAAGGTTCTCGTAGAGTGCCATCACCTGGTCGTCTTGAACTGTTTGGAGCACCAGCAGGGGTGCGAGTTTCGGATGTCGGGCGAAGGCATCGCGATAACTCCGGACAATGGCGCGAAGCGACGCCTCCCAGTCCTCCTCGTCCTCCAGGACGTAGGGACTCTCGCCGATGATCCGGCCCCGCATCAGCTCAAGGATTTCCTCCCGTCCGCTCACATGGTTGTAGATGGAGGACTGGCTGACGCCGATCCGCTTGGCCAGTTTGGGCAGGCTGAAGTCCCCAGCCTCGTCCACCAACTCAAGGGCGGCCGTGACGAGTGCATCGATTGATATCAGCGGGACCAACGGGCGTGCCATACGGGTGTCTCCATTCAAGGTTGTTGTTACGACTCTAACCAGAACTTTGCGTCCGGGTATTGTGCTCCGGATCACTAGGCCCTACGCTAAACGAAAGCCTTTCGCTTAATGATCGGCACTCCTTCCCCCAACACTCCTGAGGATCCCCATGTCTGACCTCGAAACCCGACCTCCAGCAGCAGATGCTGGAAATGGGCTCAAACGGAATGCCATCGGCACCGGCGGCATCGCCTTCCTGGTGATCTCCGCGGCAGCCCCCCTGACAGTGATGGCCGGCGTAGCCCCTGTGGCCATCGGCATCGGGGGCATTGGCGCCCCCATGGGATACGTCATTGCCGGGGCCGTCCTGCTGGTTTTCGCCATCTCCTTCATGGCCATGACCAAACACGTCAAAGCCGCAGGCGGTTTCTATACCTACATCAGCCTGGCCATGGGCAGGACAGTGGGCCTGGCTGCGGCCGTACTGGCGATCGTGTCCTACAACTGCCTGCAAATCGGCGTCTATGGATTGTTCGCAGTCCAGACCCAGGCCATGCTCCGCACGCTCTTTGGCGTGGACGTGCCATGGCCTGTTGTGGCGTTGGTGGCCATCGCAGCCGTCTGGCTTCTCGGATTCCGCGGCATTGACGTCGGCGCGAAGGTCCTCGGAGTCCTGCTCATCGCCGAAACCGCCATCCTGGCGATCATGGGCGTAGCGATCCTTGCCCGGGGCGGAGCTGCCGGCATCAGTTTCGCCTCGTTCTCCCCTGAGCACGCATTCACACCGGGCGTCCTGGCCATCCTTGCTATTTGCTTCGCGGCATTCATGGGCTTCGAATCCACCGTGCTGTACCGGCGTGAGGCCCGGAACCCGGACAAGTCCGTCCCGCGCGCAACCTACATCGCCGTCGGTTTCATGTCCGTGTTTTACGCCTTTATCGTCTGGACAGTCATTCAGGCCTTCGGCGACGGGAACGTAATCACCGCTGCCGGTGAACTGGCCGACGGAATGTTCTTCGCCACCATCAACCAGTACGTGGGGCCGTGGGCCGAGGTGGTGATGTACGTGCTGATCGTCACCAGTGTCTATGCTTCACAACTGGCCTTCCACAACGCCATCAACCGCTATGTCTACATGCTCGCCAAGGACGGCGTCCTTCCCGCGTTCCTCGGCAGGACCCACACCACCTACAAGTCCCCGCACCGCGCCGGGCAGATCCAGACCATTCTGGCCGCCGTCGTCATCATCATTTGCGCGATCGCCGGCGCCGACCCGTACAAGCAGCTGCTGATCTGGGTGAACACTCCGGGGATCGTCGGGATCGTCGCCTTGCAGGGTCTGGTGTCCGTGGCCGCGTTCATCTATCTCCGCCGTCATCCGGCTGCCGTCACCAACCGTCTTCTCCTGCCGGTCAGCGTGGCCTCGGCCGTCCTCCTGTTCGGAGTGGTGGCGTTGATCGCCATCAACATCGAACTCCTCACCTTTGCCGATGCCCTCACCAACACCATCCTCCTTCTGGTGGCACCCCTTGTTTTCCTGGCAGGCCTGCTGATTGCACGCCGCCTGCGCACCACCCGCCCCGACGTTTTTGCACGGATTGGAAGCTTCGAAAAACATGAATCCTGACCTCATAGTCCTCGCCGACACCATCCACACCATGGACGGTCACCTGGGCGATTCCCACCAGGCTGTAGCCGTCCGCGATGGGGTGATTACCGCCGTCGGAAGCCGGGCTGAAGCGCAGGACTGGGCGCACAACGGCACCCGCGTGGTAGAGCTTGGCAACGCGACGCTGACCCCGGGCCTGGTGGATTGCCACATCCATCCGGTGTTCGGACTGGACCTGACAATCGGCGTCGACCTTTCCAGTGCTGCCACCCTGGAGGAAGTCCGCGTCCTGCTCCAGTCGGAGTCAGAGAACGACGGCGGCTGGTTGCGTGGCTGGGGACTGAACCCCAACGCCTTTGGCGCAGTTCCGTTGCACCGGGGCGTTCTGGATGCTGTCAGCGGCGACAAGCCAGCGCTGATCCGGTTGTTCGACGGTCATTCAGCCCTTGCCAACAGCCGGGCACTGGACCTGGCAGGCGTCCGGGGCAGGTACGAATTCGAGCAGGCTTCCGAGGTGGTTTGCGATGCCGATGGCGTTCCCACCGGGCTCCTCCTCGAAGCAGCCGCCATGGAACTTATCCAACGGCATATCCCCCAGGAAACGTTCGACGAACGGAAGGCCAGGCTCGCGGCCCTGCTGGAGGACTTTGCCCGATCAGGACTGACCGGCGGCCACATCATGGACCACAGCGACGAATCCGCCCGCCTCTTCCGGGCCCTGGAGATCGACGGCGAGCTGCCGCTGCGCCTTCGGAGCGCCCCGTGGTGCATGCCCGGCACCGATGAATCCGAGTGGAAGGAGCTTGCCCGCACCGTGGGAACCGGTGGTCGACGGTGGTCCGTTGAGGCCATCAAACTGTTCGTCGATGGAACCGTGGACAACGGAACCGCCTGGCTTTATGAACCCGACGCCTACGGCCAATCAACTGCACCGTTCTGGCCACGGCCGGAAGAATACTCGGCGGCCGTTCGCTACTTCGCCTCCCGGGGCATCCCGACGGCGACGCACGCGATCGGTGATGCGGGTGTGGAACATGTGTTGAATGCTCTGGAGTCGTTGCCCGGTACAGTACCGGCTGATGTCCTTTGCCGGACCGTCCACCGCATTGAACACATCGAGACAGTTCCGGACACACTCCTGGAGCGTTTCAGGACTGCGGGTGTGGTGGCAAGTATGCAGCCGACGCACTGCACCCACTATTCAGCGGCAGACCACAGCGACAACTGGTCCACCCGGTTGGGCGCCGAGAGGGCAGACCGGGCCTGGCGCTGCAGGGACCTCCGTGAGGCGGGAGTGACTTTGGGCATTGGCTCGGACTGGCCGATCGCTCCGTTTGAGCCCCTTCCCATCATCGCTGATGCGCAGTTGCGTCGGCGCTCCGGACATCCCGAACAAGAGCCCATCGTGCCGGCGCAAGGTCTCACCGCATACCAAGCACTGGAGGGCTACACCTCCCATGCAGCAAAAGCGGCAGGCCTCTGGGATGTCTCCGGTTCCATCTCGGTGGGCAAACGGGCAGACTTCACGGCTTTTGAGCTGGATCCCCTGACCACCCACCCCGACGAGTTGGCTGCCAGCAAGGTTCTGGGAACATTCGTGGACGGTGAGATCCAGTTCATGCTGGAGCGGCTCGCCTAGCTGGAGGGGCCGGACTGCATTCTGTTCTTCGTCCTGGCGGTGGCCAGCGCAGTCCACGGGTCTTCGGGCCAGGGATGCTTGGGATAGCGACCACGCATCTCGGCCCGGACCTGGGAGTAGGGGCCGGACCAGAAGGAGGCGAGATCATCCGTGACGGCCAATGGCCTTCCTGCCGGAGACAACAGGTGGAACAGCACAGGGACCCGGCCATCGACGAGCAGTGGCGTGCGATCCCAGCCGAAGCATTCCTGGAGTTTGACCGCCACAACCGGCCTGCCGCCGTCGTGCTCTTCCGGTCCTTTCTCCGACACTTCCGGATAATCGATCCTGACCCGCGAGCCGCTGGGAACCTGCAGACGCTCGGGAGCCAGGCTGTCCAGGCGGGATGCTTCCGGCCACGGCAGCAGCCGACGCAAGGGCTCCGCCAGATTGATCGACTTAGCGGGCGTCCCGGTGGCCATCTGTTCCAGCTCCGGGGCCAACCAGTCCTCCAGCCGGGCCAGCAGGCTGGCTTCGCGGACGTCGGGCCATGGCGCGCCGAGCTCATGGTGCAGCAAGGCGAGCCGCCTCCGCAGGGCATCGGCTGCTGTTGACCAACCGATCATGGACAACCCTGTTTTTGCCAGAGCTTCACCCACCGCATGGCGTCCGGCTTCAGCGTTGGGCCGCACAGGCGTGGAGGACAGGACGATCGATCCCAACCGACGTTCCAAGCGGGCGGTCACCTTCCCGTGGTCAAACTTCGCCTGCACCTTGGTGACCATAAGATCCGGGGCAGCAGCTTCGGCAAGTTCCGCGGACAACGGCGCCGCTGAGCGGATCACCGCACCCGTTCCAGCAGCGTCGCGGCCCTGTGCCCGCGACACTTCCGATACGGCCAGCCACTCATGCCCGGACAATGGACTTCCGGCGGGAAGCCCGGCCCGGGTCCCGGAGGACAACAGATATGTGGATCCATCGCCAGGGACGCGACGCGCCACGCGGTCCGGGAAAGCCAACGCCACCACAAACCCGGGCGCTTCCTTGGCTGTAACGTCCCCTGGTGGTTGTGAAGGCGCGACGCCGGACGCCTCCTGGCGGGCCATCGACTCCATCCGCTTCGCCTCCTCCGCGAAACGGCGTGCGGCGGGATCGGAACCGGACCTCAGCGACGTCAGGAAGGCGGTGAGGTCTGCACCGGGTGCGCGCTGGTCACCGGCAACGAGTGCTACCGTTTCCGCCGCTGCCCGCGTACCGACCAGTGCAGCTCCATCCAGCAAGGCGCGGGCAAGGCGGGGATCGGCCGGAATGCGTGCCAGTGCCTTGCCCAACGTTGTGACGGATCCGTCCCCGGCCACTGCACCTAATTCCCGGAGGACTTCCACAGCCTCGTCCATGGCTCCGGAAGGTGGAGCGTCAGGCAGTTGCAAGCCGAGGCCTCCCGGCGCACCCCAGCATGCGAGGACCAGCGCGGCTCCAGTGAGGTCGGCTACCGAAATCTCAGGTGTTTGGTGGGCCGGGGCTGCTGCGAAAGCCTGGTGGTCGTAGCAGCGGACCACTGCGCCTGGTCCTTGTCGTGCCGCGCGTCCGGCACGCTGGTCGGCCGACGCCCGCGAGCATGAGACGGTCACCAGGCCTGACATTCCACGCCCTGAATCCCTGCGCGGTTCCCTGGCCAACCCCGAATCAATGACGAGCCGCACACCGGGAACGGTGAGGGATGACTCAGCGAGCGACGTCGACACAATGATCCGTGGCGGACCGCCGGGCGCCCGGCCCGAAACCGCCCGATCCTGGGCATCGGGGCCGATCTGGCCGTGCAGCTCAAGTACCTCCACGTTCCGGGGAACCTGGGCGCGAAGGCGATGTGCGACGTCGGACACTTCACGGGCGCCCGGCAGAAAAACCAACGCATCAACATCTGGGTTGGTGGCCAACGCCTGTCCGTGGGCGGTCGCGGCGGCACGGGCCACGTGGTCCAGGAACGTGCGGGCCACTCCCCGATTGTTAAGGCGGTGCTCACCGGAGGGGGCCCACTGAACCTCCAGTGGGTGCAGCGCGGAAGGGCAGTCAACCACGGGAGCCGGGCCGCCGTCGTCGTGGGCTGTCCCGCTCTGCTCCAATAAGGCTGCAAAACGCGGGGCGTCGAGGGTTGCCGACATTGCGATCAACGTCAGGTCGCCACGGAGCTCACGGACCTCGGCAAGCATGCCAATCAGCAGATCGGTTTCGAGCCCGCGCTCGTGCACCTCATCCAAGACCACAGCATGAACGTCCTCCAGGCCGGGATCGCCCAGGAGCCGGCGGAGGAGAATGCCGGGCGTGACGAATTCCACCACCGTGTCCCTGCCGGTCTTGCTCTCCCCGCGCACGGTGTAACCCACTCTGCTGCCCAAACGGCTGCCGTCCAGTGTCGCCAGCCTGCGGGCAGCGGATCGGGCGGCAACTCGCCGTGGTTGGGTGACGACGATACGTGGCTGGCCGGCTTTCCGTTCGGAGGGCAGCTGCCGTTCGGCCAGCAGGTTGGCCAGCAGCGGAGGCACGAGTGTGGTCTTGCCGGTGCCGGGCGGCGCCTGGACGACTGCCGCCCCGCCGTCGCCCTGGCGTTCCAGCGCTGCGGTCAGGTCGGCCAGGGATTCAGCAAAGACCAGCCCCTTACCGATGGTGTCCAGTCTGAAAGTCACCAGACCATTGTCCCTGCTGGGCGGTGCGGGAAAGGCCACGCCGGCGTGAACCGGGCGTGGCCTTCCTCTGGTGCTGTGTTTCTAGCCGATGGTGGAAGCGTCGATGACAAAGCGGTAGCGGACGTCGGAGGCGAGCACGCGCTCGTAGGCTTCGTTGATCTTGCTGGCCGGGATGACCTCGATTTCGGCACCGAGGCCGTGTTCTGCGCAGAAGTTCAGCATTTCCTGCGTTTCGCGGATGCCGCCGATCGCTGAGCCGGCGAACCGGCGACGACCCATGATCAAGGAGAAGACGTTAACCGGCAAGGGTTCTGCCGGGGCGCCAACGTTAACCAGGCTTCCGTCGAGCGTCAGCAACTGGAGGTAGGCGCTGATGTCGATCGAGGCGCTGACCGTGTTGATGATGAGATCGAAGGTGCCGCCGAGCTGCTCGAACGTGGTGGGATCGCTGGTGGCGTAGTAGTGGTCCGCGCCGAGCTTGAGCCCGTCCTCCATCTTCTTCAGCGACTGCGACAGGACCGTGACCTCAGCGCCCATGGCATGGGCGATCTTGACGGCCATGTGGCCGAGTCCGCCAAGCCCAACGACGGCGACCTTCTTGCCGGGACCGGCGCCCCAGTGGTGCAGGGGCGAGTAGGTGGTGATGCCTGCGCAGAGCAGCGGAGCAGCGACGTCGAGTTCCAGACCCTCCGGAATGGTGACGACGAAGTCCTCGTTCACCACCACATGGCTGGAGTATCCGCCCTGGGTGATGGTGCCGTCGCGGTCAACGGCACCGTAGGTGCCCACGTTTCCCTTGAGGCAGTACTGTTCTTCTCCGGCCAGGCAGTTCCTGCACTCCTTGCACGAGTTGACCATGCAGCCGACGCCAACGCGGTCTCCCACCTTGTGCTTGGTCACATCGGAGCCAACCTCGGTGACGATGCCGGCGATTTCATGTCCGGGGGCCAATGGATACTGCTGCGGTCCCCAATCACCGCGGACAGTGTGGATATCGGAATGGCAGATGCCGGCGAACTTGATGTCAATGTGGACGTCGTTCGGACCGACCTCGCGACGTTCGATGGTGGTCAGGGTCAGGTCGCCCGTAGCCGAGGGGGCAGCGTAAGCGTTAGCGGTAGGCATGTTTCTCCTGCGTTGTGAACGTTGGTGGATATTTCCATCTAACCCTGTTTCCCTGGGCGTAAGGAGTTACTGCTGTTAGGGGTAATGACAGGGACTCCCTTAGCCGGACAAAAGCCATACCGTTGAAAGCATGGACAACCGGACTGAGACGCGTGACTTTCTTTCCACCCGGAGGGCGAAAATCACCCCGGAACAAGCGGGATTGGCAGCCTATGGCGGCAACCGCCGGGTCCCGGGACTTCGACGCGGCGAAGTGGCCATGCTGGCCGGCGTGAGTGTTGAGTATTACACCCGCCTGGAACGCGGAAACCTCGCAGGAGTCTCCGAGAGCGTACTGGAGTCGCTCGCCAACGCCCTGCAATTGGACGACGCCGAACGCGCCCATCTGTATGACCTCGCCCGCGCTGCAAGCGACGGCGGCAAGTCCCGGCGTCGACCTGTCCGGAAGCAGGCCATCCGGCCGGGAGTACAACTCACGCTGGATGCGATCACCGGCTCGCCGGCTTTCATCCGCAACGGCAGGTTGGACCTTCTGGCCACGAACGCCCTGGGTCGGGCTCTGTACTCGGACATTTACGACAGCCCATCCGGACCGCCCAACCATGCGCGCTTCCTCTTCCTTGATGCCCGCAGCCACGATTTCTATACGGACTGGGAGCGTGCCGCCAACGACACCGTGGCCATCATGCGCACGGAGGCCGGCCGTGATCCCTACGACCGTGGGCTCAGCGACCTGGTGGGTGAACTGTCCACCCGCAGCGAGGAATTCCGGGTCCGTTGGGCATCCCACAACGTCCGCCAGCATTTCACCGGCAAGAAACACTTCCGGCACCGGATAGTCGGTGACTTGCACCTGATCTACGAGGCCTTGGACTTGTCCGCTGATGCCGGTCTTACCTTGACCGTCTACAACGCCGAGCCCGGGACGGGCACTGCGGACGCCCTTCAATTGCTCGCAAGCTGGGCTGCGACGACTCCTGTGCCGGCCTCGGACCCAGAGCCTCTCCGTCACCACCAGTAACACCTACGCAAAGGAATCATGGATATTTCTCCCAAGTCCACCAGCACCAAAGGGCCGGCAGAGCTCTTCACGGGCGACGTCTACTTTGACGTCATCGCCAAGGGCGAAGCGCCATCGCAATTACGGGTGAACATCGTCCGGTTCGCGCCGTGTTCGCGGACTGCGTGGCACAATCACGCTGCGGGGCAAACACTGCATGTCACGGACGGCGTCTGCCTGGTGCAGGCACGTGGAGGTGGGGTTCAGGTGGTCAAGCAGGGCCAGACCATCTACACACCGCCCGGCGAGTGGCACTGGCACGGCGCGGCCCCGGATCACTTCATGAGTCATTTGGCCATGTGGGAAACCGCGGGCGCCACCGATGGCTCGGAGACAACGTGGGGCGAGTTGGTCAGCGATGAGGAGTATGGCTACCCGGAGTGAACGACCTTGATTGATTGCGTTTGACGCATTGACCGGGGTGAGTCGGACACGAATAATGAGGGGGAAGCGCTTTCCCTCTTCTGTTACCGCGGAGTCTACGACGTGAATCCCCAGCACCACCTGAACTTTGACTACTCCCCTTGGACGTTTTGGAGTGCTGCCGCCGAGGCGGAGCGCGAGGCGCAGCACGAATACCAGAAAGGCTTCGCCGAACGGGAGGGCGTCACCATAGGTGAGCGGGCTTTCCTGTCTCCCTTGGCCAGTATCGACCCCGATGCGCTGTCCATTGGGGCCGACTCCTTCATTGCCGCCCACGCCTACGTCACGGGTACCGTCACCATCGGCGACGACTGCTCTGTCAACGCTTTCACTGTGGTCCGGGGCAACATCACCATGGGCGACGGCGTGAGGATCGGCGCCCACACGTCCATCCTCGGATTCAACCACTCCATGGATCCCGCCGAACCCGTCTTCAAGCAGCCGTTGACCAGCAAAGGCATCCGCATCGGAGACGACGTCTGGATCGGGTCCAACGTGGTGGTCCTTGACGGAGTCACCGTCGGCCCGCATGCAGTTCTGGCCGCAGGCTCGGTGGTCACCAAGGACGTGCCCGAATGGTCCATCGTGGGCGGAAACCCCGCCCGCAGGATCCGCGACAGGAGGGATGGCGCAAGGTCTGGGGACCGGACTGCGACGTCCGGCGGCCAGACCGAAACGTTTGCGGAAGGGACCGCGGCCGACAGCGGCTTGTTGGCAGAGTTGGGGGCGTTCGCCGATGCGGCACGCACCGATGCTCCGATGATTCTTTCAAGGTGTTGGACCTCTGCCGACGGCGGCCATTATGTGGACCGTCCTGAGACTTCGCCGTCCGTCAGGGCGCACTGCGATGCCATTGAAATCGCCGACCTCCTGCTGGGCTCCGTCCCACCGCAGTTCACACGGGAGGATCACATCGAACGGCTGCAGACACTCCAGGATCCGACAACCGGGCTGGTGCCGGAGTTTGGCTCCGACATCAGTGATCCGCTCGCCTTTGGCGAGGGACCAGCCACCTATCACGTCCTCGCGGTGGGCTATGCCCTGGACCTCCTGGGGAGCCGGTTCCGCCATCCGGTGCACTCCATCGCCGACATGGATCCGGCGACGCTGATTTCTTCCTTGGATGCCCTGCCGTGGCGAAAGGAAGCCTGGGGATCGGGTGCTTGGGTGGACGCGTGGGGCACTGCCGCTTACTGGAACCTTTCACAGAATCATCCCAATTCCTTGGGGTCGCTGGAGGCGCTGTTCGGTTGGCTGCTGACGCACGCCAACCCAACGGCCGGAACGTGGGGTACACCCACATCAGACACCCGACTGAAGTTAGTCAACGGGTACTACCGTCTGACGCGTGGCACTTTTGCGCAGTTCGGGGTGCCGGTCCCCCACGTTGAACGCCTCGTGGACACTGTCCTTGAGCACGCCTCGGATCCACGCTTCTTCTCACCCGGGCGGCAGAACGCCTGCAATGTCCTGGACGTCGCGCACCCCTTGTGGCTGGCGTCCAAACAGACCTCTCATCGCCGGGCGGAGATCAGCAACTGGGCCGCGAGCCAGCTGAAGCAGGCCTTGGGCCAGTGGCATCCGGCCCAAGGAATGGCCTTCAGCGTTGCTGAGGAGAGCGGAGCCCACCATGTCCCAACACTCCAGGGAACGGAGATGTGGCTTGCCATCATTTGGTACCTCGCCGACCTCTTGGGCAGCGCCGAGGCACTGGGATACAGGCCCCGCGGCGTCCACCGGCCCGAACCCACATGGTTGCTGCCTGGTCTGTAGCCTTTTGATGCATCACCACGTCGGCTGATGTCCTTCGAACGCTCTCACGTGACCCCGAAAGCACGTGGTACATCGACGGGCTAAAAATGTCAGGCCCCCCTGACATGATGTTTTTATGGAAGATCAAGGGCAGTTGACAGCACCGATGGGGGAATTGTCCCCTGCTGTCGCTGCCCTGTCCGCCGTCCGGTCACGACGCTTCTTGAGCATGCCGGACTTGCTGAGGGCCGGGTTCAAGGATTCGACGGTGCCCATCACCATCACCATCCCATTTCACGGCGCTGGGCTGCTCAACGGCAAGTCCATGTCGGCCCGGGCTTCATCGCTCACCGGCCCGGCCCCGGCGGACGTTCCGGCACAAAGTACAGGATCGATCCCTGAGCCACGGCGGGATCCCCGGAGTCCAACGTTCCGACACCCAGCGTCCGGACCCCAGCGCGGCTGGCGGGCGGGATCTGACGGCGCTTCTTACCCACAGCGCGGCACTTCTGGACACTGCCCGCCTGTCCGCTCCCCGCGAGAGTTCCCTGTTTGGGTTCGAAGACGCGGCTGACTTTGCCGGCAAGGTCGAGGACGTC